>JBBRPC010000007.1:0-42243 GCA_038228615.1 Acidimicrobiia bacterium
GGCGTCGTGGGTCTCGATGAGAGTGCCCAACTGCTCCGTCCTGGCGCGATCTCCGACAGTTCAGGACCGAAGGCGCCACCGTCGCCAGGCTTTCGAAACGCGCGGCCCTGTTCCACGTCGTGGGCGTCGTCCGTGGCGAACAACTTGCCGCAGTATCCCGGCGTCGCAGGTTCGGTTCCCTGGGCACCGTGTGGGTACAAGCCAGGCCAACTCCGTGCCGCGTCTGGCGTCGATGGCCTTGTGCAACACGGCGTCGATGGTCGTGGTGTCACGGTTGGAATCGTCGATGCGTTCGCATCGCCGATGATCAAAAAAGACATCGTGAAGTACGCGGCCAACAACGATCCTTCGCATCCCTGGAAAGCGAATCAGTATCGCGAGATGATCCCACCGGGGATCCACGAGGTGAGCGCCGATAACCCCTGCGATCCTCAAGGTTGGTACGGAGAGGAAACCCTCGACGTTGAAGCTGTGCACGCCATTGCACCTGGCGCCAACGTGATCTATTCCGGCGGCAAGTCGTGCGAAGACCCAGGGATTGATGCCGCACTCGTGCACCTGATCGACGGCGACGTCGTCAATATGGTGACGAATTCATACGGCAACCTTGGTGAAACGGCAATTTCGAGCGACGAACTCGCGATCTTCGATGAGATTGCAACGCAGGCGGCGGTGCAGGGCATTGGCCTCTACTTCTCCTCTGGCGACGATGGTGACGAATTCGGCATCGGCAACTTGCCCCAACCCGAGGTTGATTTCTCGGCGAATAGTCCGCTGGTGACTGCCGTTGGTGGCACAAGCACGGGTATTGATGCGAGCGGCAACGTCGTGGTCGAACGCGGTTGGGAAACCGGCATTGTCCCGCTCGCCGATCCGCCCACGAGTTGGGATCCAGCGTCGGTCAGCTTCCTGTATGGCGCTGGTGGCGGCACGAGTCGTGTGTACAGCGAACCGCAGTATCAACGCGGTGTTGTGCCCGACGCATTGGCGAAGCGTTTCGGTCCGCGCGGTCGAGTTGTGCCCGACGTCGCGATGAACGGCGATCCCAACACCGGCATGCTTGTGGGCCAGACCCAGACCTTCTTCGAAGGGGTCAGCTACGGCGAGTATCGCATCGGCGGGACGAGCCTTTCGTCGCCGCTGTTCGCGGGCATGATGGCATTGGCAGACCAGAGTGCTGGGAGTCGCCACGGATTGGTGAACCTCGCGCTCTACCGTCTACCAAGTTCAGCATTTCGCGACGTTGTTCCTGGATCCACGATTGGTGATGCGCGCCGCAACTACGCGAATGGCCAAAACGCAAACGATGGATTCACGACGCCGACGTTCCGCTTGTTCGACGACACGTCGAGTCAAATCATTCACACCGCGGTTGGCTACGACGACGTCACGGGTCGCGGTGTACCGAACGGCGCGACGTTCGTGAGTGATCTCTCGCACTGACGAGATCCGAAATCAACGATGCAAAGAGGCGGCTCCTTCGGGAGCCGCTTTCTTTGTGCGTTGTCCTGCTCGTGTCGACGGGCTCAAATCATCAGCCCATAGTGTTCGCTCGTGGTAAATGCGCTCGAAGGGCTTCGCGTCGTCGATATGGCGACCGTGTTCGCTGGCCCTGGTGCGGCGCGTCATCTCGGAGACTTCGGCGCCGACGTCATCAAGGTGGAAGCCCCGGGTGGTGACGGCGTGCGCCGCATGGGCTGGTTCCCAACGGAGGGCGGCGACAGTTACACCTGGAAGTTGCTGAATCGCAACAAACGGTGTGTCACCCTCGATTTGAAAACTGCGGCCGACGCCAACGTCATGGAACGCATTGTCGATGGTGCGGATGTGTTGATTGAAAACCTTCGGCCAGGCGCGTTGGAGCGTCTCGGATTTGGTCCCGACGTGGTGTGCGAGCGAAATCCTCGGCTCGTCATGTTGCGAGTATCTGGGTTTGGTCAGACGGGCCCGTACGCGTCGCGGCCCGGCTTCGCAACGATGGCCGAAGCCATGAGCGGTTTTGCGGCGATCAATGGGGAGCCGGATGGCGCACCGCTACTACCGCCAATCGCGCTGACCGACGAAGTGGCTGCGCTCGCCGGTGCGTTTGCGGTGATGGTGGCGTTGCGCCACCGCGATGCAACTGGTCAAGGCCAAGTCATCGACGTGAATCTGTTGGAGTCGATGTTGCAGATGATGAGTGCACTGCCGTCGGCCGCGCATCACCTTGGGTACGACCAGCCGCGTCTCGGAAGCGGAATTCCATACACAGTTCCACGAGGAACATTTCAATGTTCCGATGGCAAATGGGTGGCGATCAGCACATCTGCAGAATCGGTTGCGGCACGCGTACTCGCGTTGCTCGGCGTCGCCGATGACCAACGATTTGCGTCGTTCGCGGCCCGGGTGGAGCATCGCGATGAACTCAACGCGATAGTGACCGCTTGGATTGCGCAACGGTCGTCGAGTGCTGTCGTCGCGGCGTTCGAAGGCGCGCAAGCAGCGATCGCACCCGTCTACGCCATGACTGAGTTGTTGCGAGATCCACACGTCAAGGCGCGTGATGTTGTCACGATGGTCGGTGGGGTGGCGCAACAAGGGGCCGTTGCCCGGTTGTCGCGCACGCCAGCAGAATTACGTTTCCCTGGTGCGACACTCGATGCCGACGGTGACGCGATTCGGCGCGAACCTTGGGGTGCATAGAGTCGGTCGATGCAATGGATAGTTCACGACGAGAAGTACATCTACGAAAGTGAGTGGGTGAGCTTGGCGCTTGTCGACGTTGAGATTCCGAACGGCAAGCGGTTTGCGCACCACGTCGTGCGAATGTCGTCGAAGGCAGCTGGCGCCGTCGTGCACGATCCTTCTCGTGGCCTGTTGTTGCTGTGGCGACATCGCTTCATCACCGACACGTGGGGATGGGAGATCCCCGCAGGCAGGATTGATCCGGGTGAGGAACCAATCGACGCGGCCGAACGGGAAACGCTGGAAGAAACGGGCTGGCAACCGGGGCTCATGCGTCCGCTGATGATGTTCAACCCATCGAACGGTCTCAGCGACCAGCAGTTCCATATCTTCATTGCCGACGGGGCCACGTATGTGAGCGAGCCGACCGACCCGAGCGAATCGGAACGCATCGAGTGGGTTCCACTCCCAGCGGTTCGAAGCGCGATTGCGGATGGGAAGATGCTCGATGGGCTATCGCTGACTGCGGTGCTCTACGCGATGCAGTTCAGTTTCGATTGATATGCAACGTGCGTCATGGGCTCGAACGGCGAGCCTCCCTGCCGCACAGCGACAGGCGTTACGCTTCCGGTGCGATTTCGACGCGGTCGGCGCCATGACGGCGTGCCTCGTCGAGCGCCTTGCCTGCCTGTTGCACCAGTTCGGCCGCACCCAGCGCGTGCGACGGATAGCACGCCACACCTGCTGAAACAGTGAGTGCATCGCCGGCCGGTGTTGCGAGCAGCATGCCTCGTACGCGTTCGGCTGCCCACACCCCGCCTGCCTCGGCGGTGTCTTCAAGGATGGCGCCTACCATCACGTCGCCGAGCCGACATGCGCTGTCGCTTTCGCGCAGCGTGCGCCGAATCACATCGCCCACCACCATCAGGCCCTGGTCGCGATCGGCAGGGGCTGCATCAGCGAGCGAATCGAGCTCGAAAATCACCACCGAGATGGGACGCAACGAGCGCCGTGCCGCGGCAACCTGTTGCTGTACGAGTACGGCGAAATATCGTTCGTCGTACAGACCGGTTGCGGGATCGAAGGCGTGTTCTGCTTTTTCCTTTGCCGACTCCGGCATCCTGGCCGCAGCTGCCGAGCGCCGCACTTCATCGCTGTAGGTATCGGAGAGCGCGTCGAGTTCTTTGCCAAGCCGAACGATGTGGCGCTCGGCTTTCGTTCGCGCCTGGTCGCTGCGTGCAAGCTGACCGGCGAGTGCCGCGGCCCCCCCGCCGGCGATGGCGCCAGCAATTCCTGCCACAACCCCGAAGGCGGGCTGAGAGGTTGCAACGGCAACTACGCCCGCCGCTAACGCGGTGAGCGCGGATCCTGTAGAAAGCGCGAGGCGACGATCAGTCATCGGATCTCTCATCGGCTTGATGATGCCTCGGCCTGAGCCCTCGTGTCGAGTACCAAATCGGCGATATCTCCCATGATGTCGGCCAACCGGTAGTCCTTCGGGGTGTAGATCCGAGCTACACCGCCGGCAATGAGGGTGCGTTGGTCGGCTTCGGGAATGATTCCGCCCACCACGACCGGCGCAGTCACACCCGCCGCGCGCAACAACCTCACCGTCTCCGGTACGAGGCTGAGATGCGAGCCGGACAGGATTGATAGCCCGATCACGTCGACATCTTCGTCGCGCGCCGCCGCGGCAATTTGCGCTGGGGTGAGCCGGATCCCTCCGTAGATGACCTCCATTCCGGCGTCGCGGGCGGCGACTGCGATCTGTTCGGCGCCGTTGCTATGACCGTCGAGGCCGGGTTTGCCTACCAGCATGCGGATCTTGCGCCCATGGGTTGTTGCAGCTTGGACTCGTTCACGGACCGCCAGTAGGTCGCCGCTGACTGCGACCTTGACGCCCGCCACCCCCGTCGGTGCTCGATACTCACCAAATACTTCGCGTAACACGCCAGACCATTCTCCGACGGTGCCTCCGGCCTTCGCCAGCGCGATGGTGGCCTCCATCAGCGAATCGCTCGTATTCGCGACCTTGCGAATCGTATCCAAGGCTTCGGCCACGACGGCTTCGTCGCGCTGTTCGCGCCATGCGACCGTTGCTGTGATCTGATCGTGTTCTGCCGCTGCATCGACCACGAGAATCGATGACTCGCCATCGAGACCCGCAGTCAACGGTGAGGGTGCCGTTTCTGTGAACGCGTTCACGCCCACGATGGTCGTTTCGCCGTTTTCGATGCGTCGCACGCGTTCGGCATTCGACTGCACGAGGCGAGCTTTCAGTTCGTCGATGTTCGCGAAGGCCCCACCTGTTGCAATGATGCGGTCGAGTTCAACCTGGGCTGCCTCAACCATTTCCGCCGTTTTTGCTTCGACAACCTTCGACCCTTCGAAGATGTCGTCGTATTCCAACAGATCGCTTTCGAGTGCGAGTACCTGTTGAATTCGCAGCGACCATTGTTGATCCCAAGGTCGGGGAAGGCCCATTGCCTCATTCCAGGCAGGCAGCTGGACAGCTCGTGCTCGTGCGTCTTTCGACAGGGTGACGCCAAGCGTTTCCAACACGATGCGCTGCACGTTGTTTTCAGGTTGTGCTTCGGTGAGCCCGAGTGAGTTCACCTGCACTCCGTAGCGGAACCGAAGGGCCTTTGCGTCGGTCACTCCGTAGCGGTCGCGTCCGATGCGCGCCCAGAGCTCGGTAAATGCCCGCATTTTGCAGGTTTCTTCCACAAAACGGATGCCAGCATTCACGAAGAACGAAATTCGTTCGAACACCGCTGGGAACTCGCTATCGCTCACTCGTCCGGAAGCCTTTACCGCGTCGAGGACATCCACGGCGGTTGCCAAGGAAAATGCCAGTTCTTGCATCGGAGTCGCGCCAGCTTCTTGCAGGTGGTACGAACACACGTTGATCGGATTCCACTGCGGTACATGGCGCACCGTGTGCGTGATGACATCAACCGTGAGTCGCAAACTCGCGGCGGGTCCGAAGATGAATGTTCCTCGCGAGAGATATTCCTTCATGATGTCGTTTTGGGTGGTACCAGCGAGCAGTGCTTGGTCGACGCCTCGCTCGTCGGCGACTGCGATATACAACGCGAGTAACCACATCGCGGTGGCGTTGATGGTCATCGACGTATTCATCGATTCGATCGGGATACCGTCGAAGAGGGTGCGCATTTCGGCGATCGTTGGCACCGGAACGCCAACCTTGCCGACTTCGCCACGTGCCATCACATCGTCGGGGTCGTAACCGGTTTGCGTCGGTAGGTCGAATGCGATCGACAGGCCAGTCTGGCCTTTTGACAGATTGGTGCGGTACAACTCGTTCGAGGCGCGAGCAGAACTGTGGCCCGAATAGGTTCGCATCACCCAAGGTCGGTCCCGCATCGGTCTATTTGCGGTAGTCGTAGAAGCCAGTGCCGGTTTTGCGTCCCAGCCGTTCTGCGGTAACCATCCGACGCAATAGTGGTGCTGCGGCATAGTTGGGATCTTTGAATTCTTCGTAGAGCGCGTCGAGAATCGAAAGGCTCGTGTCGAGACCGACGAGGTCGAGCAATTCAAGTGGTCCCATAGGAAAGTTGCAGCCACCTTTCATCGCAGTATCGACATCGTCGCGAGTGGCAACCCCTCCATCAAAGAGCTTCACTGCGTTGTTGAGGTACGGGAACAACAATGCGTTCACGATGAAGCCAGCTTGGTCTTTCACCTGCACTGGCTTTTTTCCACAGGTGGTCGCGTACTCCGTCGCGGTGGCGATGGTCTCGTCGCTCGATGTAATCGCTCGCACCACTTCGACGAGCGCCATCGCAGGGGCGGGGTTGAAGAAGTGGATCCCGCAGACCTTGTCAGGGCGACCTGTCTCCATTGCCATCTCGATCACCGGCAACGTCGAGGTATTCGTGGCCAAAATGCAGTCTGGTTGGCAAATCCGGTCGAGGTCGTTAAAGAGCGCTTTTTTTGCGGCAAGATCTTCGACGATTGATTCGATCACGAGGTCGCAGTTGGCGAGTTCGTTGAGGTCGCTTGTGGCGGTGACCCGGGCCAACACAGCGGTACGTTCGTCGTCGGCGAGTTTGGCGCGCTCAACCTGTTTGGCGAGCGACTTCTCAAGCCCGGCAACCATCGCGTCGGCGGTTGCTTGAGCACGGCTGCGCAAGACCACCTCGAACCCAGACTTGGCAGCTACTTCGGCCATGCCTGAGCCCATAATCCCTGAACCCACCAAGCCAACACGTTTGATCGCCACAGAGGCCTCCTCGACCAGTACGAAAGGTTCGAAAAGGCTACCGGTGGGTATGGATGCGCCACCAATGCTGTCGCGGGGTCCAACTCGGATGTGACCGAATGCAGTAAACATGGCGCCTACATAGAGTGATTGCCCATATCGGGGCCTGCAAAGGTGGAGCAATGCGTAAGAGTGTGGTTTCGATACTGCTTGTGGCGATCGCTGGGATCGGCCTCGGGGCGTGCTCGGGTGGTAGCGGCACTCCGTATTGCAACAAGGCGCGTGAACTCACCAAGTCGCTTGGGAGTTCGGCGACGGTGAGTCCCGCGCAGGCCAAGATTGCAGTCGAGGCTTACCACTTCATGGCGAACCACATACCGAGCGATTTCAAAGACGTCACCAAAAAAGACTTCGATGACTTTGCATTGGTGGTCCAGGCGACGTTCATCGACAAAGACGCCAAGGAACTCGTTGGCAAGGTCGACACGAACCGCGTGGAAGGTCTTCCGGCAAAGGTCCAGGCTTACAACATCAAACGCTGCGACATCGTGTACCCCAAAGACAAGTAGCGCGCTCACCTACGCTGCGCGTATGGCTATTTGGGAACGAGTCTTCGCGAGTGTCTACGACTCGATGAATTCGCGCATGGAGCGCGGGTTTCTCGGCAGGCGTCGTGCTGAGCTTGTGGGTGACATCCGCGGCCGGGTACTTGAGATAGGCGCTGGTTCAGGCGCGAATCTTGCGCACTATCGAGCCGCAACCTCGGTCACGATGACGGAGCCGAGCGCGGCGATGCGGCGCCGCCTTCAGGCTCGCATCGCCGAGGCGAGTGTGCCAGTTGAAGTTGTCGATGCGCCGGCGGAACAGTTGCCGTTTGCGGACGCCAGTTTTGATGCGGCCGTGACAACCTTGGTGTTGTGCACGGTGCACGACGTCGAGGCCGCGTTGGCGGAGGTGCGAAGAGTGCTCAAACCGGGAGCTGCGCTCTCGTTTATTGAACATGGCGGAGGTGCTCACGGTAAACGGGGTCGTTGGCAACGGCGTCTCGATCCTGTCTGGACGAAGGTTGCTTGTGGTTGCCATCTCACACGCGACACGCGAACGAGCCTGACCAAGGCCGGCTTTACACTGCAATCCTTCGATGAGTTCGATGCGAAGCAGACGCCGCCGGTGCTGCTGCCATTTGCGCAAGGAGTGGCGATCCGATGACGAATACTCAGCGAACCTCGGGATTGCTCGCGCTGATCGGCGGCCGAGAGTTTGAAACGCCGTGCGAACTTTTTGATCAAGAACTGTTGCGTGCGTCGGGCGGCACCGAAGTGTTGGTGATCCCCGCCGCAGCAGCGTTTGAGAATCCGGCCGCGCTGGTTGCGAAAGCGACCAGCTATTTCACCCGACTTGGAGCCAATGTGCGCAGCATCGAGGTGTTCAACAGGCGCGACGCCAACGACGACACCATCGTCCGCAGCGCGAAGTCGGCTCGCTTCATCTATCTCACCGATGGTTCACCGATGCACTTGCGTTCTGTTCTCAAAGATACGCAGCTCTTCGATGTCGTGCTCGCCGCACATCGCAGCGGTGCCGTGCTTGCGGCATCAGGTGCTGGCGCAAATGTCATCTGCGATCCGATGATCGACCCGCGCGGAGGTGCCTACACGGTTGGACTCGGAGTGGTCGAGAACGTCGCCCTCTTCGCTCACCACACGACGGCTCCGGATCACATCTGGAACCGTGCCGTTGATCTCCTGCCAGATGATGCGACGCTCGTTGGGCTCGACGATCACACTGCGCTTGTCCGCGATCCCGAAGGCGGATGGAACCTGATGGGCGCGGGTCATGCCACAACCTGCACCTCAGGAACGGAACCGAAGATTCACCGCAAAGGCGCGATCAAGATTCCGTGATCGTGACCTTCAGAAGATAAAGCGGTCGCGTCGGAGCGCCGTCGCCGCCAGACGGTGCGAACGCCTCAATTTTCTTGGCATTTTCTAGCCCGCTTGTGACGTGGCCGAAATATCCGTAGTCGTATTGAGTCCCTTTTTTCGTGCCGTTCAGTGCCGCTGGGTCGCCGGTCGTCACGAAGAATTGCGAACCCGCAGTACCTGGCTTTTCTGCCCCCGTCTTGGCCCATGCCAGGTCACCTGTCTGGAAGGGCTGCTTGGGCCATTCTGTGACCACGCTGTATCCCGGCCCGCCACTGCCGCTCCCGGTGGGGTCGCCACCCTGGATCACAAAGTTGCTGACGGCGCGATGCCAGGTCAATCCGTTGAAGAATCCCGCTTTGGCCAACAAGACAAAGTTGTTCACGCCTTTTGGCGCGTCCTTCGCGGCAAGCTCTGCGGTGAATGTGCCGCAGGACGTTTCAAATGTTGCCGTGTACTTCTTTTTCGTATCGATCGTGAGCTTCGGCGCCTGCTTGTACTGCTTACCGTTCCCGGCTTTGGCCGGCTTCGTGGTTGAACATTTCGGCAGCGTTGTTGTCGTGACCGCGACCTTCTTCTTGTCGGTGCCGGTCAGCGAGGCGATTCCGACGACGCCGAGCACGAGAACGAGCGCGATGCCGCCGTAGATGAACTGCTTGCGTTGCTTGGCTCGTTTCGCCGCGGCCTCGCGTGCGTCGCGGGCCTTTTGTTGGTTGTCGCGCTTGCGGGCCCGCTTGTCGGCCTTACCCATGAGTTGTGCTCTCCTGTGATCGCGGTCGACTCCGATGTGCCCAACGCACAATGGCGCGGCAGTCTACGAGTGCAACACCCCGTTCGAAACTCGTTCGAAAACCCTATATACCTTGCGGGTAGCGTGGGTGGTCGTGGCGTTGATCGTGCAGAAATTTGGCGGCTCCTCAGTTGGTGACCCCGACCGCATCAAAGCGGTCGCCGATCACATCGCCCGTACCGTACGGGCAGGTAACCAGGTCATCGTCGCGGTATCTGCCATGGGGAAGACCACCGACAATCTGATTCGCCTCGCCAACGATGTGAGTACCAGGCCCGTCGCGGGTCGCGAAATGGACATGCTGCTCACCGCGGGCGAGCGGATATCCATGGCATTGCTCGCGATGGCAGTCACCGACCTCGGTGTTCCTGCGGTGAGTTTCACAGGCAGCCAGGCTGGGATCGTCACCGACACGCAGCACGGCAATGCCAAAATTGTCGAAATAAAGGGCGACCGAATCCGAGCGGCGCTCGACGCCGGCTGCGTAGCGGTGGTCGCCGGATTCCAAGGCGTGAGTACGGCCAAAGAGATCGTGACTCTCGGACGCGGCGCCTCCGATCTCACGGCGGTAGCGATGGCAGCGCGCTTTGGTGCCGACTGTTGCGAGATCTACACCGATGTAGAAGGCGTGTATACCGCCGATCCTCGTATCGTGTTGAACGCTCGGAAGTTGCCCAGAATCACGATCGAAGAAATGTTGGAAATGGCCGCGACCGGTGGGCGCGTGCTTGCGCTGAGGTCGGTTGAGTACGCCCGCAACCACGGCGTACGGATCCACGTACGTTCGAGTTTCACCTGGGCACCAGGAACATGGGTCGAAGAGGAGAATCCTGATATGGAACAAGCGATCATCTCGGGCGTCACACACGACACGTCGGAGGCGAAGGTCACGATTGCCCAGGTTCCCGACCAGCCTGGTGTCGCCGGCAAGGTCTTTCGATTGCTCGCCGAGGCTGGCTGCAATGTCGACATGATCGTTCAGAATGTCTCGACGCAAGGGCACACCGACATTTCGTTTACGTTGCCGAAGCTCGATCTGCCGCTCATGGACGGTGTGATGACCACAATTGTGGAAGCGATCGGCGCCAAGGGATTCGAAACGGATCCGGACGTTGGCCGCGTATCGCTCGTGGGCGCAGGCATGAAGACGCACCCCGGCGTGGCGGCGACGATGTTCGAAACACTCGCGACCGAGAACATCAACATCGAAATGATTAGTACCTCGACCATCCGGATTTCGTGCGTCGTGCGCGAGGGCGATGTTGAGAACGCCGTGCGGGCGTTGCACGATGCGTTCGGCGTCGGTAACTGAAATGGCGAGTTCCGGAGCTGGAGCACGCGTCGGAGTTGTGGGCGCGACGGGTCAAGTCGGTCAGGTGATGCTGGCGATTTTGGAACAGAGGTCGTTGCCGCTTGCGAAGCTTCGTTTGTTTGCATCTGCGCGTTCTGCCGGCAAAACGATCGAATTTCGAGGTCACTCAATTGTGATCGAGGAAGCAGAATCTGCCGACTATCAAGGGCTCGACATCGTGTTGATGTCGGCTGGCGCAGCGACAAGCCGTGTGCTCTCGGAGCGTATAGGTGCAGCTGGCCCGATTGTGATCGATAACTCCTCGGCGTGGCGCATGCATCCAGAGGTTCCCCTCGTCGTTGCCGAAGTCAACCCTGATGCAATGTGCGTCCGTCCGAAGAACATCATTGCCAACCCCAACTGCACAACGATGGCGGCGATGCCCGTGTTGATGCCATTGCACCGAGAAGCGGGACTCATCCGGTTGGTCGCTTCGACGTACCAAGCCACTTCAGGTTCTGGGCTGGCAGGAACGGCTGAACTCGACGAGCAGGTACGAGCCACCTTCGATGGCGCCGCGGCGCTGGCATTCAACGGCGCTGCTGTCACGTTTCCTACACCGAAGAAGTTTTCGGCGCCGATCGCCTTCAACGTCCTTCCACTCGCGGGCAGCATCGTCAACGATGGATCGAACGAAACCGACGAAGAACAGAAGCTCCGCAACGAGACCCGCAAGATTCTTGGGATTCCCGATCTCGCCGTCTCTGGAACCTGCGTGCGGGTTCCAGTATTTACAGGCCACTCGCTTTCAATGAACGTGGAGTTCGAACGGGCGATTTCGCCAGCGCGTGCCACGGCGGTGCTTTCGGCTGCACCTGGAGTCGTGGTGACCGAGGTGCCCACGCCACTCGCTGCTGCTGGAATCGACCCGACATTGGTTGGTCGTATTCGCAGGGATGAAACTGTTCCTCACGGCCTCGCGCTGTTCTGTTCGAGCGACAACCTCCGCAAGGGTGCAGCACTCAACGCAATCCAAATCGCAGAGGTATTGCTCGGCGAGCGGTGACTCGTTCGCGGGATCTATTCGCCTGTGAACGTCGGAGTTCGTTTCTCAGCAAACGCGCGCATTGCTTCTTTTGCATCGCGGGTACCGATCGCAAGAATTTGGGTTCGGTTCTCCAACGCGATCGCTTGATCGAACGAGGCGTCGAGGTTCTCCCACATCACTTTTTTGGTCATCCATACGGCAAACGGACTGTTCGCGCAGATCGCGTCGGCTGTTTCTAGCGCCGCCGCGAGTGCCGTACCTTGGGGAACGACGCGCGTCACCAACCCGATCCGATCTGCCTCAGTAGCGTCGACGGGACGGCCGGTCAACATGATTTCGAACGCTCGTGCACTGCCAATGTGCCGCGGCAGGTGATACGAGATGCCGCACTCACCCGACGACAAGCCAATTTTCACGGCGGCCACGTGGAACCTCGCAGTGGAATCTGCAATACGCACATCGCATGCCAAGGTGAGACCGAATCCGGCTCCAGCGACGGGGCCGTTGACCGCGGCGATGACCGGCTGGCGCGCGGCGCGCACAGCTTGAATCATCCCCGAAAAAGTCTCTTGGCCTTCGTATGAAGTGGGAATACTTGTTCGCTGCTCCTTCGCCGTTGGCTGCTCATCTGTGTTCTGGATGAGGTCGAGACCCGCGCAGAAACCGCGGCCAGCGCCGGTGATGACGATCGCGCGGCACTCGCGATCTGCGCCGAGCTTGTGCAGCGTCGAGGTGATGTTCGCCACCAATTCGTTGGTCAGCGCGTTCAGTCGATCAGGCCGATTCAGGGTAATGACTGCAACTTCGGGTCGCGGGTAGTCGAGCAGTAGCACGTCGCTCATGGCTCCACCATTACCTTGCAATCGTACGTGGGGTGTTTGAGTGATTGAAAACGTTCCGGCAGTTCGTCGAGTGACACCGAACCCGTGACGAGCACGTCGGGCCGCATCGCTTCGTGTGTGAGTGCGCGGATACTCGCCGTAAAATCACTCTTGCGGTAATAGAGCACAAACTGGGCTGCGAGTTCTTTCTGCAGCGCGGTGAGTGGCACCATTTCGTCCGGAGTCATACACACGCCAACGATCGTGACGGCAGCATCGATCGCTGCGACATCGAACGCGTGTTGGATCATGCCTGGAATGCCGACGCATTCGATGACGACGTCCGCAGCGTGTCCAACGATCCTGGCGAATTCTCCGGCGACGTCGGTCGTCGTTGGATCGATCGTGGCGGTCGCCCCGACTCGTTCAGCAAGTTCGCGGCGATGCGCGACCGGGTCGCTGACCACGACCTCGCGAGCTCCAAGATGTCGTGCCCACAGCGCGACGGCAGCGCCTACTGGGCCGCCGCCGATGACCAACACGGGAGCAGCCGGCGCGCGCCGTGTGCGCTCAAGTGCATGGTGTGCAACTGCGAGTGGCTCGACGAGTGCGCCGGCGTGATCGTCGAGGTCGTGGGGAATTCGAAACGCGCTTGTCGCCGCGAGCGTCGTGTATTGCGCGAATCCGCCAGGACGTTGAAGCCCGAGTTGATTTGCCTGCGAACACTTCGACGTCGCGCCCGACACACAGTACGTACAGACGCCGCAACCAACGAGCGGGAAACCGGCGAGTCGATCGCCTACGGTCCAGCCGTCGACGTCGGGTCCGACTTCCACGACCTCCGCCGCGAACTCGTGACCGAGCACGATGCCGGGGAAGTCGAGTGCGTCTGCAAGATGCAGATCGGATCCACAGATCCCGCATGCGGTGACTCGAACAAGAAGTTCGCCCGGCTGGGGTTCTGGGTCGGCCAGATCGACCGTTTGCAACGGCTTGCCGGATCCTTGGGTGATGACTGCGCGCATAGCGCCGATTTGTAGCACGCGCATGACGGCGTAGGACGCCCGTCGCTACTGTTCGGGAATGTCTTGCGAACCCGATACCACGCGCCACATTCGCACCTGTCCGCTCTGTGAGGCGATGTGCGGACTCGAAATTCGCGTCGACGCACACGAACAGGTCACCTTGATTCGACCCGACCGGGACGACGTGTGGAGTAAGGGCTTCATTTGCGCCAAGGGCACAACGCTCGGGCATCTGCATCACGACCCGGATCGACTGCGCGCCCCTATGGTCCGCGACGCAGATCAGTGGCGTGAAGTGTCGTGGGATGAAGCATTCCGACGCTGCGACGAGCTGGTACAAGATGTGCTCGCGCGGCACGGCAAAGCCGCGATGACTGCGTACATCGGAAATCCGACGATTCATAACCTTTCGCTGTCTCGATACGTCGGCTTGTTCGTCGGGCTGGCTGGTCTCCCCATGTTGTACAGCGCCGGGACGGTAGATCAATGGCCGAAGAATGTTGCATGCATGTTGATGTATGGGGGAATGTGGAAAATCCCAGCACCAGATATTCAGCGCACCGACTACTGGTTGATTATGGGTGGCAACCCGCAAGCGAGCCAGGGAAGTTTGTTGGCCTGTCCGGACGCGCTGGGCGAGATCGAACGCATACGGACTCGCGGTGGCAAGACAGTGGTGATCGATCCTCGTCGCACGGGGACCGCCGACAAAGCTGACGAATGGGTTCCAATCGTGCCGGGAACAGATGCGCTGTTCTTGTTTGCGATACTCAATGTGTTGTTCGCCAGCGATCGCGTCACGCTGGGCGATGTCGGCGACATTGTGGTCGGTGTCGAGGTAGTCCGCGAGCTGTGCCGCGAGTTCACGCCTGCACGTGTTGCGGCAACTTGCAAAATCGATGCCGACACGATTGTTCGGATCGCCAACGAAATTGCCGACGCACCGAGTGCCGCGATCTATGGGCGGATCGGTCTCTGCAATCAAGAGTTCGGCACACTCGCTTCCTGGCTGATCGACGTCGTGTCGATTCTCACCGGAAACTTCGATCGCGCCGGCGGAACAATGTTCGGGCAGTCGGTCGCCTGGTCGGTATCGGATGTGCCCGATCCGCAATGGGCTGGTGGTGTCAGCTTCGGGCGATGGCGCTCGCGAGTTCGGGGTGCCCCGGAAGTACTCGGACAAGTTCCAGTTTCGTGTCTGGCAGAAGAGATTCTCACACCGGACGCGAGCCCACCTCCGCCGAGCATGGTCGCGAACCCTGGGCAGGGAACGCAACTACGCGCGTTGGTCACGATTGCAGGAAATCCTGTCATCAGCGCGCCGGATGCAGCGGCGATGGATGAGGCATTCGGACAGCTCGAATGCATGATCAGTGTCGACAACTATCTCAATGAAACGACGCGGCATGCTCACGTGATTCTTCCAGGACTGTCGTCGTTGGAGGTCCCGCACTACGACGATCTCATTCACTCGTGGGCTGCGCGTACGCATGGCAACTATTCGCCTGCGGTCTTTGAGGTCGCGGCCGATCGCCCGCGCGAATGGCAGATTTTAACTGTGCTCGGCGCGTTGTGCGCAGGGATGCGCTATGACGAAATCGATATCGCGCTCTTCGACGACGGGTTTTTTGATGCGATGTGCGCAGCGAAAGGTGTGGATCCAGAGTTCGTTCGCTCCCACTACACCGAGGGCGGCCCGGAGCGTTTGCTCGATCTTCAAATTCGTACCGGTCCGTACGGCGATCGGTATGGACAAGAACAAGATGGTCTTACATTGGAATCGTTCAAGAAAGCTCCACACGGGATCGACCTCGGGCCAATGCAACCGAGAGCACGCGAGGTGGTTGCAACGCCGTCGGGCAAGATCGAACTTGCACCCGAATACATCACGAATGACATCGATCGATTGCGTGCGCGTCTGGATCGTTCTGAGGACGCACTGCTCCTTATTTCGCGGCGACACGTGCGGAGCAACAACTCATGGATGCACAACGTGAAGGTGCTCGTCAAGGGGAAAGACAGGTGCACCCTGTTGATTCACCCCGACGACGCGAACCGCTGCGGCGTTCGCGACGGTTCCGTCGCCAAAGTGACCAGTCGCGCTGGCGCGATCGAGGTTCCGGTCGAGGTGAGCGATGAGATGATGATTGGCGTCGTGTCGCTCCCGCACGGCTGGGGCCACGACAAAGCTGGGACGCGATTGTCGATAGCTCGCGAACACGCCGGCGTGAACAACAATCTGTTGGCGCCCGGCCACATGGTCGACGTCATTAGTAACAACGCGATCGTCAACGGAATCCCGGTGGAGGTCGTCTCCGCGTAGTCTCGTCTCCTCAGCTACGTGTGTAACCGCAATTACGAGGAGTACAGATGGCCAAAATCGTCGTCGGGGTAGATGGCAGCCCCGCATCGGAATCCGCACTGCGGTGGGCGCACGACCATGTCGCCGCAGTCGGGGGAACGATCGAAGTCGTCATGTCGTGGAACGAGCACCCTGTGCTTGCCGGTATCTCCGAGACGGTTGGTGGCGGCGTGCCGCTGGATCAGGTCGAGGCGCAATCGAACGCTTTGCTCGATGCAACGATTAGCGCTGCGACGCCAGACGGTTCGAAAGTGACCGTGAAACGGTCGCTTGTCTCAGGCCCGCCCGGCGACGCCCTCGTTGCAGCGTCGTCTGGCGCTTCGTTGCTCGTCGTTGGCCGCCACAGCGGCGGCGCATTGAGCGAACTTCTCGGCTCAGTCACTGCGCAGGTAGTTCGCAACGCCGCATGTCCGACAGTGGTCGTCCCAGCGTGACCGACACAGTGTTGCTGATTGACAATCCCGCTCCGCTTGTCCGTCGAATCACGTTGAACCGACCGGAGAAACGCAACGCTTTGAATCATGCACTTCGGGGTGCGATCATCAACGCACTCGTCGCTGCGGATCAGGATCCGGACGTGCATGTCTCGATCGTGCGCGGCGCGGGGAAGTGTTTCTCATCTGGATATGAACTCGGCGGCGGCAACGAAGGCCAGGAGTATCCCTGGTATACGCCAGGCGGCGATGGTCAATGGCCCCGGCACGTGACCGAGGGTTGGATGAGTATCTGGGATCTAGCGAAGCCGGTGATTGCTCAAGTACACGGCTATTGCCTCGCTGGCGGTAGTGAACTCGCGACGGGTTGCGACCTCATCTATGTTGCTGACGACGCAAAGATCGGGTATCCGGCGGTCAGATTCGGTACGCCCGACATGCATTTTCACGCCTGGTTTATGGGAATGCGCACCGCGATGGAAATGATGATCACCGGTGATTCGATCAGTGGCACTGAATCGGTACAGCTGGGCTGGGCCAACCATGCGTTTCCCGTCGAACAGCTTGATGATGCGGTTATCGAAGTCGCGCAGCGCATTGCCCAGATCGACCCGGAACTGGTGCAAATTAACAAGCGTCTTGTGCATCGCCAAATGGAGATGATGGGTATTCGGGCTGGGATTCGTGCCGGTACCGAACTCTGTGCGCTCGGCACTCACACCAAGTCGTTGCGCGATTTTGTCGCGAAAGCGCAGTCCGAAGGATTGACGAAGGCACTCGATGATCGCGACGCAAAGTTCGGCGATTATCGAAGCGTCGAACCCCACTGACGAGCTGCAATATCGGGGCGAGGCCGTATCAAAAGGTGATGGGCAGTCGTGCCGCACTGCGGAGTGGCGAGTTCAATACCCAGCTGATCGAGTCACCTTGCGCGACTTGATATTCAGGAATACGACGATGGAATTCTCGAAGCGCGACACGGAGTTCCAACCGCGCGAGGTGTGAACCGAGACAGCGGTGGATGCCTCCGCCAAAAGCCAGGTGGCGATTGGGATTGCGCGTGAGGTCGAATTTGTGTGCGTCAGGAAACTCGTTGTCGTCGACGTTCGCCGCTCCAATCGACACGTGCACGGATGCTCCCGCAGCGATCGTCACGCCGAAGAGCTCCGTATCGACAGTCGTCTTTCGAGCTACTCCCGAGACGATCGTTTCCCAGCGAAGAAATTCTTCCACCGCGGCTGGGATCGACTCGGGATGTTCGACCATTGCTCGCCGTGCTTGTGGATGTTCGAGCAAGTACGCGAATGTCACCGAAAGTTGGCCTGCGACCGTGTCGAGACCAGCGAGAAGAAACAGAAAGCAAATACCAAGGATCTCCTCACGGGTGAGCTTCTCACCCTCGACCTCAGCCGCGAGAAATTGACTCACGAGATCGTCGCGCGGCTGCGTCGTGCGGTCGGCGATGACTCCTTCGAACAGCGCGTAAATTTCCATGCCTGCCTCAACGCGGAAACCCATTTGTTCGTCGTCGGTTTCGCCAGGTGGGCGAATGATCCCATCTTTGAGCCGCAGAAAGTCGGCGACGTGTTCCAACGGTAAGCCGAGAAGCTGAAGGAACACCGTCGATGGCAGCGGCTCAGTGAACGACTGCACGAGATCGGTTTTCCCTGTGTCGATGAAGTCGTCGATAAGCGCGTTGACGAGCGACGTCATCGCACCTTCCATGGCGGCAACCCGTTTCGGAGCGAAGATTGGATCGAGAAGCACGCGGTATCTGCGGTGATGCGGCGGATCGATTTCGAGAGGAATGAGCGGGTCGGCAGCTCCGAGCGATACTGCTCCGCTGGATGAAAACGTGGTCGGGTCTTTGAAGACTGCATCGACGGCGGCGCGCGACAGCACGTGCACGCTGCCGGAATCGGTCGTGTGCACAGGGCACTCAGAAAGTGCTTCGGCGTAGTGGCGTTGTGGTGCAGCCGCGACCGACTCGATGTTCCAATCAACGAATGTCATGGGCGCGAGTGCAGCGCGTTCGATGCCTCCGCGTCAACCAGGTATGCGTTGGGTGAGGCTTTGTGGGTGGGCATTGGGTGGGCTCCCGCGGATCGCCACTCCACAGACATTTACCACGATGTGGGATGAAACCGGCGATAGCATGGTGTGTGGCCGAAGAACCCGCCGAAGAATCCGCCGAAGAATCCGACGGTGAGATCGACCTCGCGGCGCTCAATGACGAGGAGCTCGTAGGCCAGATGCACGACGATCTCTACGACGGCCTCGGTGCTGAGATTCTTGAAGGTACGAACCTGTTATTGGGACGAGGCTGGTCGGCCGAACGCGTGTTAAACGATGCGCTTGTCGAAGGTATGCGCATCGTCGGCATCGATTTCCGCGACGGCATCTTGTTCGTGCCCGAGGTGCTGCTCGCAGCGAACGCAATGAAATGTGGAATGGAAATCCTTCGGCCGCTGTTGGCCGAAACGGGCGCAAAGCCGGTCGGCAAAATCGTCATCGGAACCGTGAAAGGCGATATTCACGATATCGGCAAAAACCTCGTGTGCATGATGCTAGAAGGCGCAGGCTTCGAGGTCATCGATCTCGGTATCAATACCTCGGCTGAACAGTTCCTCGCCGCGCTTGATGAGCACGAGCCCGATATTCTCGGAATGTCAGCGCTGCTCACGACGACGATGCCATACATGAAGGTTGTGATCGACACGTTGATCGCAAAGGGCTTGCGCGACCGATACATCGTGCTCGTTGGCGGCGCCCCATTGAACGAAGACTTTGGCATCGCCGTTGGCGCCGATGCGTATTGCCGTGATGCTGCGATTGCCGCAGAGACGGCGAAGGCGCTCGTGCGTGCGCGACGTGCCGCTTGACTCGGTTGCGTATGGGTAGCGACCAAGCCCCGATTGTGTACGCCTGCGGTGCGCTCGCGAAGGATCTGCGGGCCGTGTTGCGCGCGTCGGGCCTCGGTGCTCACATCGAGGTGTTCTACTTACCCGCCAATATGCACAACCGACCCGAAGCTATTGTGCCGAAGCTCCGCCCGCTGATATCGGCGGCAATCGCCGCAAAACGCTCTGTATTTGTTGGGTATTCTGACTGCGGGACGGGCGGGCAGCTCGACGCGTTGCTCCGCGAGTTTCCCGGAGTGCGTCGCTTGCCCGGGGCCCACTGCTATGAGATGTTTGCTGGAGCCGAGCGGTTTGCAGCGCTACACGACGACGAACCCGGAACGTTGTATCTGACCGATTTTCTTGCATTGCATTTCGATGCCCTGGTATGGCGTGGCCTCGGCCTCGACCGATTCCCGCACCTTCGCGACGTGTATTTCGGGAACTATCGCAAAGTGGTGCACCTTGCGCAGGGAGACGCGGCTGCGATCAACGCCGCACGAATCGCATCCGCTCAATTGGCCCTTGCGTTCGAATCTGTGGGCACGCAACGTGACGGATTGCGACATGGGATCGAAGAATTCTGTGCCTCGTCGTAGCCGTGGCAACGACATCGTCGTCATCAAGTGGCGTGATATCCCGGCCCAGGTCAACGGACGCTATGGCGAGCAACGTCACCAAGTGATGCTGTCGCGGCGATTCCAACGATCCATCGACGAGGCGGCGATTGTCGCTGACAAAAAAACGGCAAACGAATATGTGGGCGAATGGCAGCGCGACCCGCGGCCGTTCGATGGCGACACGTTCGAATCGCTTGTTGCATCGGTGGATGCTGTGGCAGCAGGAATAGAGGCGGCATTTCCGCGGAAACGATTGCAGGAATTCGTTGCGACCGGCGGGTGGAATCCTGAGAGCGACAACTACGTGACGCTCGCCAAGCGTCCCGAGCCGGAGATTGCGTGATGGACGCGGAGGTGGTGTTTTCGCCGAGTGGGCTCCGGGGGTCAGTTCCGCTGGGCACCACGGTGCTTGACGCTGCGCGAATGCTTGGTGTTGATCTCGATTCCGTATGCGGCGGTCGAGGCATTTGCGGTCGTTGCCAAGTGATACCCGCGCGTCGCGCCGTGCTTGGCGAGTGGTCTGCGACCGAAGCGAACTACGCGGGCCGGCGTCCGATCGATGCAAACGGGCGCCTGGGCTGCAGTGCGTTGATCGCAGGCGATGCAACGATTGAAGTTCCACCGCAAAGTCAGCTGCATCGACCGGTGATTCGCAAGGCCATTGATCTCACGAACTTGGTGATCGATCCGGTGGTGCGGTTGTACTACGCCGAGTTGGAAACGCCCGTTCTCGGCGACGACCGGAGCGAACTCCGCAGGTTGATCGATGCGCTGACCGAAACTTTCGGGCTTGCTTCGCTCACGATCGACCCGATCCCATTGCGTTCGCTGCAGCCAGCGCTCGCAGAGAACGAGCACCGCGGAGTGACCGTTGCTGTACACCACGATGCGCACATCATCGCGGTCTGGTCTGGGTTTGTCGAGGTTGCCTACGGGGTTGCCATCGATGTTGGCAGCACGACGCTTGCGGGGCATCTCTGCGACCTCGCAACTGGCGAGGTGATCGCCACCGCAGGCTTGATGAACCCACAGATTCGTTTCGGTGAGGATCTGATGAGCCGCGTTTCGTATGTGATGATGCATCCAACAGGCGCGCGCGAGTTGACGAATTCGGTTCGTGATGCACTGAACAAGCTCGTTGCAACCTTGACGGATTCGGTCGGGGTTCGCCCGGACCGGATTTGTGACGTTGTGATCGTTGCCAATCCAATCATGCATCATCTGTTGCTTGGTATCGATCCCACGCCCCTAGGTACGGCACCGTTCACGTTGGCGACGGACCTTCCGTACGACGCGCGTGCTGCTGATATTGAGCTCGATTGCGATGTTGCGCAATTGCACATGTTGCCGTGTATCGCGGGCCATGTCGGAGCCGATACCGCGGCCATGGTGCTTGCGGTCGGACCACATCGCAGCGATGATCTGATGTTGCTCATCGATGTTGGTACCAATGCTGAAATTGTGCTCGGAAACTCGAAGCAACTCTTCGCAGCGTCGAGCCCAACTGGCCCGGCATTCGAGGGTGCTCAACTTTCGTGCGGACAACGAGCGACGCCCGGAGCGATCGAACGCGTTCGTATTAATCGTGAGACGCTCGAACCTGACGTCTCGACGATTGGTGATGCTTCGGTGACGGGCGTCTGCGGATCTGGAATTATCGAAACCATTGGCGAACTCTTTCTCGCTGGAGTGATTGCTGCCGACGGCACAATTGATGGTGGCGCCGCGACGCGTTCGCGACGCGTCGTCGCCGATGGCAGAACGTTTGCATACGTCCTGCGCGAGGAACATCCGAGGCTCCTCATTACCCAAAATGATGTACGCGCGATTCAACTCGCCAAAGCAGCACTCCATGCCGGCGTGAAGCTGTTGTTAGATCGTGCAGGTATTTCCGAAGTGACTTCGGTACGACTTGCTGGTGCCTTCGGCAGTCACATCGATCCTGTGTACGCACTGTTGCTTGGTCTCATCCCCGATTGCGATCCGAACACGGTGCGATCCGTTGGTAACGCTGCCGGGTCCGGCGCGGTATGGGCACTACTCAGTGGCGCTGCTCGTGTCGAAATCGCTGAAGTCGCGCGCTCGATTGTCAAGATTGAAACAGCGCTCGAGCCGGCGTTTCAGACCCATTTCATCGATGCGATGGGGTTCCCCCACTCGACCGATGCGTATCCCCGGCTCGCGAAAGTAGTGACCTTCCCGCGACCTTCGACGACGAACGATGGCCGCCGACGCCGTCAACGTCGAATGCACAACATGCAAACTCAGGAGGACGCATGACCGAAGCATCACCGCGTCGAGCCAACCGCACGGGTGGGCGCGCCGGGCGCCAAGCAGCTCGCTTGGCAGCGCACACCGAAAAGGTGCCGTTTCTGACTCGCACATTGCGGCCATTCGAGGTGCTGAACGACGAGAGCATCGAGCAGATCGAAGCGAACGCCGACCTGATTCTTGAGAGCGTCGGTATCGTGGTTCGCGACTTCCCAGCAGCGATAGCGATGTTCAAAGCGGCCGGCGCCGACGTGGAAGACGATCGTGTCCGGTTTCCACGCGGGATGTGCCGCAGCCTCGTGCGAGCGACCGCGCCGTCGATGTATACCCAGCACGCACGCAACTCCGCGAACGACCTTCAGATCGGTGGCGATTCGACCGTCTTCGCCCCTAACTACGGGTCGCCATTTGTGCATGATCTCGACAATGGTCGTCGCTATGCGACCATTGCTGACTTTCAGAATTTTGTGAAGCTTGCATATATGTCGGAGAATTTGCACCATTCCGGCGGAACCGTGTGCGAACCCGTTGACGTTCCGGTGAACAAGCGACATTTCGACATGGTGTATGCACACCTTCGCTATAGCGACAAAGCATTTATGGGGTCGGTCACTGCAGGCAGTCGCGCTGCCGACAGCGTCGAGATGGCGCGGATCGCGTTCGGTGGCGATCTCGCAGATCGGACCGTCTTGACGAGTTTGATTAACGCCTCGTCTCCGTTGGTGTGGGACGGATCGATGTTGGCAGCAGCACAGAACTACGCGGTGCATAACCAGGCTTGCATCATTACCCCTTTCATTCTTGCGGGAGCGATGGCGCCAGTCACGGTGGCTGGCGTTGCCGCACAGACGCTTGCTGAAGCCTTGGCAGGCATGGCCTTCACGCAACTTGTGCGGCCGGGTGCCCCGGTCATCTTCGGTAGTTTCGCATCGTCGATGAGCATGCAGACTGGGGCGCCGACCTTCGGGACTCCGGAACCAGCACTTGTGCTCTACGTCTGCGCGCAGCTTGCGCGCCGACTCGGCGTTCCTTTTCGGAGTGGCGGGTCGCTAACTGCGAGCAAGATTCCTGATGCCCAAGCAGCCTACGAATCTGCGAACACCTTGCAACCAACAATGCTTGGTGGCGTGCATTTCGTATTGCACGCGGCTGGTTGGCTCGAGGGAGGACTCTCGATTGGCTACGAGAAGTTCGTGCTCGACGACGATCAACTTGGGATGATGACGACATTCGTACGTGGTGTCGATATGTCGACCAACGGGCAGGCGATCGAGGCGATCGTCGAGAATGGTCCTGGTCAACACTTTCTTGGCACAGCGCACACGCTGGCCAACTTTGAGCACGCCTTCTATCGGTCCACCACAGCCGACAACGCGAGCTACGAGCAATGGCTCGAGGAGGGGAGTCTCGATGCCGCACGTCGCGCGAACACGCTCTGGAAACAACGGCTCGCTGAATATGAGCCCCCGACGATCGATGCTGCCATCGACCAGGAACTTCGAGAGTTTGTGACCCGCCGTAAGGCCGAGATGCCCGACGAGATCGGCTGAGTACGGTTGTGTCGGAACGTGTGCAGTCGATCGATCGTGCGTTTGGTCTCTTGCGTGCATTGTCGACGAGACCGGGTGGTATTTCGGACCTGGCGCGTCGCACAAATCTCGCCGTGAGTACGACGGCGCGCCTCTTACACACACTTGAGCTACTCGGTGCGGTCGAACGTGTGGAAGGTCCGACCGTGAGGTATCGCGTGGGATACGCGATCGGTGATCTCGCAGCGAGTGTCGATCCCCAGGCCGGATTGGTCGCGCGCGCGAGACCGTTTCTTGTTGAGTTGGCTGCTCGGGTTGGCGAAACGGCCGGGATCTCGGTGCCACACGGTAATCGTGAAGTCCTGTACCTCCACCATGTGGATGGTGACCATGCCGTGCAACTCCGCGATTGGACTGGTACGGCTCTGCCGCTGCACGTCGTGTCGAGTGGCTTGGTCCTTTTGGCGCAACGGACTTCTGCAGAAATTGATTCGTACGTCGATGGCGGACTTTGCGCATTGACCGACCGGACCACGACCGACCCCGATGCGTTGCGAGCGCGCCTTACAGAGATACAAGTGCTCGGGTACGCATGGACGATCGACGAGTTCGCTGAGGGCATTAGCTCTGTTGCCGCGCCGGTGCGGAACGCATTAGGGGAAATCGTTGCGGCGCTGCATATCCATGGCCCGAGCTACAGATTTCCAACAGGCGATCGCGTGAGCGAATTGCAGGATCGCGTGAGAGCAACCGCGATGCAACTTGGATAACATTCGACCCTGCTTCAAGGAGACAGCGTGAGTGAACAACCCGCGACCGCCAGTGTCGTGGTCATCGGAGCTGGAATCGTTGGCAATGCCGTGGTGGGCCATCTCAGCGAACTCGGGTGGCGCAACATTGTCCAAATTGACAAGGGCCCACTTCCCAACCCCGGAGGTTCCACCGGACACGCGTCGAACTTCATTTTCCCGGTTGATCACAACAAAGAGATGTGCGCGCTCACGCTCGACAGCCAGCGCCAGTACATCGAAATGGGAGTCAACACGACGTGTGGTGGAATCGAAATCGCACGCAACCCCGACCGGCTCGAAGAGTTTCGGCGGCGTATGACGTCTGCGAAGGCCTGGGGAATCGAGTCTCGTCTTCTCACGGCCGCAGAAGTAAAAGAAATGGTGCCGTTCATCAACGATGAAGTGGTGTTGGGCGGTTTCTACACACCGAGCGTGTCGTGCGTCGACTCGCTGAGAGCCGGAACTATTTTCCGGGAACGCGCGATGGCGCTCGATGCGTTGACGGTAGTTCCCAACGTTGAAGTTGAGGCGATCGAAACCACTGATGGTGCCGTGAAGGCGGTCGTGACCGACCAAGGTCGCATCGCGTGCGATTTCGCAGTGATCGCCTGTGGTGTCTGGAGTCCACGGATCGCGGCCATGGCTGGTGCGACGATCCCGCTCACTCCCGCGGTGCATCAAATGATTGATGTCGGGCCGATCGCTGAACTTGAGGCGACGGGAAACGAAATTGGCTTTCCCATTGTGCGCGATATGGATGCCTTTTGCTATGAGCGTCAAAGCGGGGGCTCGATGGAGGTCGGGTCGTACGCACACCGACCAATGTTCATGACCGCCGATGAAATTCCGTCGATCAAGGCTTCGCGCCTTTCGCCAACCGAGTTGCCTTTCACCGCCGAGGATTTCGATCAGCAACTCGAAGAAGCGCTCGAATTGATGCCCAGCATTCTTGAGACCGCTGAAATGAAGTACGCCATCAACGGTCTGTTATCGCTTACCCCCGACGGCTTCCCGTTACTCGGTGAAACGGTCGAGGTGAAGGGTCTCTGGTCGGCGGCAGCCGTGTGGATCAAAGAAGGCCCCGGCGCGGGCCGCATGATCGCCGAGTGGATGACGCACGGTGCTCCCGAAATCGAACCACACCAAAGCGATATCGCTCGTTTCTATCAGTTCGCACGCAACGATCACCATGTGCGCGCGCGGTGCGCGGAGCACTTCAACAAGACCTACGGAATCGTCCATCCACGTGAGCAGTGGGCGTCGGAGAGGTGCATCCGCACGGCGCCATATCACGCGCGGACCGAGGCGTTGGGCGCGGTGTACTTCCAAGCTGGTGGATGGGAACGGCCCCATTGGTATGAGAGCAACGCTCATCTCGTCGAGCACTATGGCGTCGAATCTCGTGAACACGAATGGGACGCTCGTTGGTGGAGCCCTATCCAAAATGCTGAACATCTCGCGATGCGCGAACACGTTGGAATGGTCGACCTCGCCCCGTTCGTGGTGTTCGATATTTCTGGGCCAGGCGCGCTCGGGTATCTGCAACACCTTGCTGTGAACAACGTTGATGTTGCAGTCGGGCGTTCGGTGTACACGCCACTGCTCGATATGCACGGTGGCTTTCGGAGCGACCTCACGATGTTGCGACTTGGCGATGACACATTTCGCGTGATGACCGGAGCCTTCGACGGCCCGCGCGACGAGTTCTGGTTCCGAAAGCACCTCCCATCGGATGGTTCCGTTGTGTTCGCGAACAACACCTCGGCGTATTGCACGATCGGCGTGTGGGGCCCGAAAGCGCGCGCGCTCGTCGCATCACTCACCCGCGACGATGTGTCGAATGAGGGGCTGCCGTATGCGTCGACGAAGGAAGTGTTGTTCGGTTCGATCACGGTTCGCCTCTTTCGAATTTCCTACGTCGGCGATCTCGGCTTCGAGATATATGTCCCCATGGAACAAGGCCTCGCGGTGTGGGACATGATCTATGCAGCTGGTCAAGCCTTCAATATTGTGCCCGTCGGAGCTGGCGTATACGGAACGACTGGTCGCATTGAAAAGAGTTACCGCTTGATGGGAGCGGAACTCACAAGCGAATACACACCGGTCGAAGCTGGCCTCGCGCGTGCCAAGGTGAAGACTTCCGATTTTGTTGGGAAAGCGGCCTACCTTGTGGCCCGCGAAGCGGAGCCGGTTGCGACGCTGTGCACATTGACGGTCGAGGATCACGTGTCGTCTCGCGATGGGATCAAGCGTTACATGACCGGCAACGAACCGATTCTCGCTCTTGATGGTGAGCGGATTGTCGACACCAAAGGCCGCCCCTCGTATGTCACGACTGCGGGTGCCGGGCCATCAGTTGGAAAGTATCTCCTCATGGCGTACCTCCCGACCGCCTATGCGACGGTGGGTACCGAACTACGCGTCATGTACATGAATGAGCTCTATCCCGTGAAGGTCGTAGTCGTTGGTGCGGAACCAATATTCGAACCGACCGATGCCAGTATGAAGGGATGAACGCGTGCGCGTTCTTGCCTGCGTGAAACGTGTGCCAGCGCCAGGCGCGGGCATTGTGATCACCGAAGACGCATCCCGTATCGACACAACAAATCTTGGCTTCACGACCAGCCCGCACGAGGAGTGCGCGGTCGAGGCCGCGCTGCAGCTTGTGGAGATCCACGGTGGTGATGTCACGGTCGTTACGGTCGGACCGCCAGAGGCGGATGAACAACTCCGCTATGCGATTTCGGTTGGGGTGCGGTGTGCGGTGCTGATTTCGAATGACGATCTCGCGGCCGGACGAGACGCCGACCCGATCGCCACTGCGAGCGCGCTCGCGCAGGGAATTCGAGATCTTGAGGCGATCGACGGCACGTTTGATTTGGTGTTGTTCGGCAACGAATCCGCCGACGCCGGAGGGTTTCAGGTGGGTATTCGAACGGCTCGACTACTCGATCGCCCGATTGTCAACGGCGTCAAAGGTATCGAGATCGACGATGGCTTTGCGACAGTCCGTCGAGAATGTGCAGATGGGTACGAGTTCTACCGACTCCAGTTGCCTGCGATGCTTGGAGTCAAGGAAGGCATCAACCTCCCGCGATACGCGACGCTTCCTGGCCGTCTTGCATCTAAGAAAGCCGAAGTGATTCGCTACGACATTGCGACCGCTTCGGGCGCGCTGACGACGTTGAGGCTCGCGACGCCCGACGAACAGCTTGTGAATACGGTTGTACTTGGCGATGGGGCGTCGGCCGCGGCCGCCGTCGTAGATCTACTGGCAGAAATTGGGCTCGTGTGAGCGGCCCGGTGCTCGTGTTGATCGACCATGATCGTGGTCAGGTCGAGGAAGTATCTCTGCAGGTCGTGGCATTCGGACGAGCCGTCGGAGGCCGCCTCGATGGCGACAGCGTCGAGGCAGTCGTGATTGGCGACCAGGGGGCTTCGATAGCCGAACGAGTCGGCACCCATGTCGCTGTCGTCCATCTGGTGCAACACGACGCGCTCACCGACTATGCGCCGGAAGCCTGGGGCGACGCGCTCGCGCAACTTGTCGTACAACGCGATGCGCGCGCAGTTGTCGGCGTTGGTACGGATCGTGGCAATGAGGTGTTGGCACACGCCGCTGCTGTGCTTGGAGTGCCATTTATCACCAACGTCACCACGTACGAGCGCGACCACGACGACGACGCGTCGGCGTTCCTCACCCGCCAGCGTTGGGGTGGGAGCTTGCTGGAAGATGCGGCGCTAGCCCCAGGGCTCGCGGCGTTGAGCGCCGCGCCGCATGCGTTCGCGCCGCTGGAGATCCCGCGCCCCAACGAGGAGGTCGCGGCGCAGTCGTTGATGCAGCTGTTCACCCCGAACCTCGGTCCGGAAGCTGGCCGTACACGTGTTGTCGAGCGGAGAGCCGTTGGGGGCGGTGTCACGCTGCAGACGGCACCTGTAGTTGTGAGCGGCGGACGCGGCGTAGGGAGCGTAGAAGGTTTCGTTGCATTGGAACAGCTCGCCGAACTTCTCGGCGGTGCAGTCGGCTGTAGCCGGGTGGTGACAAACCAAGGTTGGCGTCCGCATAGCGATCAGGTTGGACAGACCGGAAAACGTGTTGCGCCGATCCTGTACATCGCGTGTGGAATTTCCGGAGCGATCCAACACTGGATTGGGATGCAGTCGGCGCAGCGAGTACTGGCAATCAATATCGATAAAGACGCACCGATGGTGACGAAAGCCGACTATGCCGTTATCGGCGACCTGCACGTCGTCGTCCCTGCGATCGTCGCCGAACTGCAACGGCGTCGTGCGTGACCAGCAATACGTACGATTTCATCGTCGTGGGCGGCGGCTCGGCAGGATGCGTTCTTGCAAACCGGTTGAGCGTCGATCCTGCGGTACGCGTGCTGGTGCTTGAGGCTGGCCGACCGGATTACAAGTGGGATGTATTCATTCACATGCCAGCCGCGTTGTCGTTTCCGATTGGATCACGATTCTACGATTGGAAGTACGAATCCGAGCCCGAACCGCATATGAAGGGGCGCAAGATTTATCACGCACGCGGCAAGGTGCTTGGCGGTTCCAGTTCGATCAACGGGATGATCTTTCAGCGCGGCAATCCACTCGACTTCGAACGTTGGGCGGCCGATGACGGTATGGAGTCTTGGAGTTACGCGCACTGCTTGCCATATTTCAAACGGATGGAAAATTGTCTTGCCGGGCCGGATGAGTGGCGGGGTGGGAATGGTCCCCTCGAACTAGAGCGTGGGCCGGCAACGAGTCCGTTGTTCGATGCGTTCTTCGCTGCAGTTCAACAAGCTGGGTACGCATTGACGAACGATGTCAACGGCTATAAACAAGAAGGTTTCGCCAAATTCGATCGCAATATTCGGCGCGGCCGTCGCCTCAGCGCGGCACGGGCCTACCTGCACCCGGCGAGATCGCGACCGAATCTGGAAGTCCGTACTCGCGTGCTCACAACAAAAATTCTGTTCGATGGGAGTCGGGCCATTGGTGTGGAAATCGTCACGCGCGCTGGGCGCGGATCTACCGAACAACTGTATGCAGGAGAAGTCATCTGTTGTGGCGGCGCGATCAATTCTCCGCAATTGTTGCAGCTCTCCGGCATCGGCAACGCTGGCGAGCTGGAGGCACTTGAAATTCCAGTTGTGCACGACCTCCCCGGCGTAGGTGAGAACCTTCAGGATCATCTTGAGGTGTACGTACAGCACGCATGCACGCAGCCAGTCTCACTTGCCCCGATGCTCAAGATGTGGCGCAGACCACTTATCGGGTTGCAATGGCTCGCTCGACGCGGCCCTGGAACGACCAATCACTTTGAGGGCGGAGGATTCATTCGTAGTAACGAGAACCTCGCGTATCCAAACACCATGTTCCATTTTCTTCCGATCGCGATTCGTTACGACGGCTCAATGCCAGAAGGCGGCCTCGGGCACGGGTACCAAGTGCATGTTGGGCCGATGTATTCCGATGCTCGTGGCTCGATCAAGATCACGTCACGTGATCCGCTCAAGCATCCGGCGCTGCGATTCAACTACCTCTCAACGGATATCGACCGGCTGGAGTGGGTCGAAGTCGTACGAGCCGCGCGCAACGTCTTGGCTCAGAGTGCATTCGCTCAATTCGATGGCGGCGAAATTTCGCCTGGGCCGTCCGTGGAAAGTGATGAGGAAATACTCGATTGGGTCGCTCGTGACGGCGAAACGGCGTTGCACCCGTCGTGTACTTGCCGCCTTGGTCTCGATCCCATGTCGGTGCTCGACCCCAAAACGTTCGCCGTGCACGGTGTTGGGGGCCTTCGAGTGGTCGATGCGTCGGCGATGCGATACGTGACCAACGGCAATATTTATGCTCCTGTCATGATGCTTGCCGAAAAGGCTGCCGATGCGATCCTCGGGAACGCACCACTCCGACCGGACTCCCGGGCCTTCTTTCGTCGTGGTATTTCGCCGCCATCATCCGACCCAGCGAGTCCCGATGGGGGTCGCTGACTGGGCCCGACGGCCTAAATCCCTGCGATGTGCCGTTTGACGTGCGCGCAGGGCTGTCTGAGCGTGGCGTTGCGCAGCGCACTACGCTAATTGAGCATTTTGCGTATCTTTCAGCGACGCGAACGAGCGGAGGTTTCGTGCAGCGCGGGTTGTCGCAGAGGTTCATCGTTGTAGCGGCCGTCGCGGCAACAATCGCGGGCGGTCTCGGTGTGGTCGCCAAGCGCGCCGCTGCATCCCCGACGGCGGTGCAGATCGCAACCGATCCGCTGAGCAACGCTGGGGCACAACACCAAACCGTTGTCGAGCCCGTGACCGCGGCGTGGGGTACGACGATCGTGTCGACGTATCAAGTCGGACGGTATGCCGCGTCGGGAAGTGGCGCGGCCGCGACGGGTTGGTCAACGTCGACCGACGCCGGCGCGACATGGACGAGCGGGCTTGTGCCGAGCATTACCACTTGGACATCTCCACCAGGTATTTACGACCGCGCCGTGAACATGACCGTGGCATACGACCGTGCGCACGGGCAGTTCATTCTGGCAACTCTCGGGATGGGCCTAGTTGGCTCGAGCTACCACGAACTCGAGATGTTCATCACGCGGTCGAGCGATGGAATCAATTGGAGCACTCCGACTTCGGTTGTCAACACGAACGAACCAGATAAGGATTGGATCGTCTGCGACAACACGCCTTCGAGCCCGTTCTACGGTCGGTGTTACATCACCTATTCCGCAGATGCCCTCAACTTTCGTTTCGAGGCGGTTGCGAGCTCCGATGGTGGACTGACGTGGTCGGCGCCGGTCGCAACGCCCGCGAACTCGCTTGGTTATAACGTCAATCCCGTTGTTCGGCCAGACGGACATTTGGTTGTCGTCGCGACGAACAGCGCCGGTACAACAATCGTTGCGTATCAATCGACGAATGGCGGCGCAACATTCAGCAATGCGGCGACGATCGCGCCGACGCTGCATCACGACGTTGTGGGCGGAATTCGCGATCGGCCAAAACCCAGTATTGCAGTGGATGCAGCTGGGCGCGTGTACACGGCGTGGTTTGATTGCGCGTTTCGTAGTGGTTGCACGAACAACGACATCGTCTGGATCAAGAGTGACGACGGTGTTGCATGGTCCGGATTACAACGAGTGGATGTCGACCCGCTCTCGAGCACGGTGGATCACTTCATCGCCGGACTTGGTGTGAAGCCAGGCACCGCAGGGGCCACCGCGCAACTGGATCTCGTCTTTTTTCAAATGCCGAATGCGGTGTGTTCCACGTCGACGTGTGCGGTGTCGGCGGTGACGACGACCTCGGTAGATGGTGGCGCCACATGGTCCGCGACCGCCGCGCTGAACTCCACACCGATGGTCCCCACGTGGATGGCCAACACCAACCTGGGCCGAATGTTGAGCGATTACAACAATGTCGCCTATCTCAACGGCGTCGCCATCACGACGGTGCCGGTCGCGACGACCCCGGCCGGTGCAACGACGAACGACTTTCGACAAGCGCTCTATTTTGGGCAGTTGTCGTCGACAGACACGGCGTTCTCGCCCCGATTCTCGATGAATTGTGCCGCGCTCAGTTGCAACGTTGATGCGTCAGCATCGTCGGATCCCAACGGAGTGATCGTGGGCTATCAATGGGATTTCGGTGCTGGTGGAACCGCTACGGGCGACGCGGTGCAGCATGTGTTTCCGATTGCTGGCGCGTGGCCAGTCACGTTGACTGTCACCGACAATCACGGCGCCACTGCGAGTATCACTCAAACTGTTACGACTGGAATCCCAACGGATCCGGGGCCGTACGCAAGCGATGCGTTCAGTCGGACGGTGGCGAATGGTTGGGGCACGGCAGACCTCGGCGGTAAGTGGACGACCTCGGGAACCGCTGCGAATGCCTCAGTCGCGAACGGAGTCGCGACTCATGCTGTGACAGCAACGGGTGCAACGATGAGCGCAGCGCTCGCGTCAGTTGCCAGCACCGACACCGACCTCACCGTCCGGCTCGCGGCCGACAAGTCGCCGTCGGGCACCGGCCAGTGGTCTTCATTCGTGCTGCGCCACGTCAACAGCATCAATGAATATCGGGTTCGCGTCAAATTCGGAACTTCGGGGATGGCGCTCTCTGCAATCAAGTTGGCGAACAGCAGTACGAGCCAGTTCGTGGGAAGCGAAGTTCTGGCAGGCCTGCCCGCGACCGGCAACCAGTTCTACAGGCTTCATGCACAGGTGATCGGCGTGAATCCCACCGTGATCCGTGCTCGTCTTTGGCTCGACGGTCAGTCGGAACCAAGCGTTTGGAAATTGTTGCAATCCGATTCCACCGCGACAATTCAGGCGCCGGGCTCGTTTGTGCTTTCGAGCTTCGACTCTGGCACGCCGGCACCTGTCGCCTTCAACTACGACGATATTGTCGTCGGAGGTTCCAACCAGTACCCCGTCGTTGCGTTCAATAGGACGTGTCCGACGCTGTCGTGCGGATTCGATGCGTCGCCGACACACGATCCCGATGGCACGGTTGTGCAGTACGACTGGAGCTTCGGCGACGGTGCGACAGCGACGGGTGTGTCGACGAACCACACGTATGCGACAGCGGGTACCTATACGACCACGCTGACTGCCACCGATGATCGAGGTAGCCAAGTTGGGTCGGTGCAAACGTTCGCAGTGGTCGTTGGTGGCGGCAACTCCCCACCGATCGCCAGCTTCAGCTCAACCTGTACGGCGCTGAGTTGCACGTTCGACGCGAGCGCGTCAAACGATCCCGACGGAGCAATCGCTTCCTATGCCTGGTCGTATTCCGACGGTGCCACCTCGACAGGGTTGACGGGCGCAAATGTGTTCGCGATCCCAGGAGTTTGGCCGGTCACGCTTACCGTGACCGACAACCTCGGTGCGAGCGCGAGCGTTTCCAATCCTGTCGCGACGTCGTTGGCACCACAGGCACCGACGATGCAGGACGCGTTCGCGCGCACAATCAACAATGGGTGGGGTAATGCCGATGTCGGTGGGCCGTGGAGCATCACTGGAATCGCTGCGAACTTCGCGACGACTGGTGGGATCGCAACCCAAAAGCTGACTGCGGTGAACACATCTGGCTTTGCGCGTCTCTTGGCGACGCCGCTCGCCGATGCCGACGTGCAAATCCGTGTTGCCGCGGATCAGATGCCTGTTGGAACTGGCTATTGGCTCAATGTCATTGGTCGTTCGGTGTCGTCGGCAAACGAATACCGTGCCAGGGTGCGGTTCGCGTCGAACGGCGTGTTCGTCGGTGCATACCGCGTCGTCAACGGCAGCGCGTCGGTGCTGATCGGCTCAGAAGTTTCGACAGGACTCGCGATGACTCCGGGCCAGTTCTACCGAGTGCGCATGAACGTGAACGGCACCAATCCAACAACGATCAAGATCAAGGTGTGGCTCGACGGTGCGAACGAACCAACAAATTGGCTTGTTTCGCAGACTGATGCGTCGCCATCTGTGCAAGCAGCTGGAGCGGTTGGGATCTCGACATGGATCCAGGGAACCACGCCGCTGCCGTTGACGTTCAGCTTCGACGACCTTGTGGTGCGACCAGGAAATCAAGCCCCGATTCCGGCATTTTCTTCCTCGTGTGTCTCGCTGGCATGCACCGTCGACGGAACCAGTACGAGCGACCCCGACGGCGTGGCGTCGAGCTATGCATGGAGTTTTGGGGACGGCGCGACCGCATCTGGAGCAACGCCACCAGCGCACAGTTACGCGGCCAGTGGTACGTATGTCGCGACGCTGACCGTCACCGACGACAAGGGCGCGCAGGCCTCATTGAGCCAATTCGTGGTCGCGTCGTAATCGCTCAGACCTTTTTGCCATCGGATCCGATCGCGAACCAAATTCCGCCGACGCCCTCACCTTGCGCAGTACCTGCGGCCTCACCGGTGAGCGTGTACGCCGGGTGCCCGTCGATCGTGAGCTGTTGTGTTCCGTCGGGACGAGCGATAGAAGCGAGCGTGAGGCCGGTGGAGCCCGCGTTGAGTGTTCCAGGTTTTGCTGGTGGCCAGATCGATGCACACGCGGCCGCGCATTTGCTCGTGGTGGCGTTGTCGCCATCCGGCGAATAGAGATAGAGCGCGAGCCCTGCGCTCGTCGTGACGATGCTGCCGATGCTGAGCTTGGCAATCTTGACGGTCGCGCTCCCGGCGACGGTCGTGCTCGACGCGATCGTTGTAGTCGTTGCTGCCGCAGTTGTGGTTGTGTCGTTTCCGCTCACATGCGCCGGTTGGGTTGTACCACTCGTACTCGGCGAGCTCGAGGAGCTGCATGCGCTCAACGCGCCAAGCGAGATCAGTGCAACGAGCGCGAGACGAAGTTTGGGCATGGTGGCTCCTTCAGGTGTATTGCGGTGTGTTGTGCGCTTATCAGACCAGGTCGGACGCGGCCGCTGCGAACTGTGCGTTGTAGAGCGAGAAATATGCTCCGTGTTGGGCGAGGAGTGCCTCGTGCGTTCCCTGCTCGACGATGCGTCCTGCGTCCATCACCAAAATGACGTCGGCATCTCGAATGGTGGAGAGTCGGTGGGCGATGACGAAGCTCGTTCGATTCGATCGCAACGCTGCCATCGCACGCTGAATCAACACCTCCGTTCGGGTATCGACGGAACTGGTCGCCTCGTCGAGGATGAGAATCGTGGGGTCCGCGAGAAACGCGCGCGCGATGGTGATGAGCTGCTTTTCACCTGCGCTGACATTGGAACCCTCGTCGTCGATGAGTGAGTCGTACCCGTTCGGAAGCGAGTGGACAAAGCGGTCGACGTATGTCGCTCGGGAAGCGTCGAGAATCTGGTCCTCGGTGGCATCTAGGTTTCCGTAGGCGATGTTGTCGCGGATTGTGCCACCAAACAGCCAGGTATCTTGCAACACCATCCCGATGTTGGACCGAAGTTCGTCGCGACTCATTGCCGCGATGTCGATACCGTCAAGTGTGATCGCGCCGTCGTCGAGTTCGTAGAACCGCATGATGAGGTTGACCAACGTGGTCTTTCCCGCGCCCGTAGGCCCGACGATCGCAACGGTGCGTCCTGGTTCGGCGATCAAACTGAGGTGGTCGATGAGTGGATTCTGCGGGTCGTATGAGAATGAGATGTTGTTGAATTCGACGCGGCCACGCGGCGCCGAGACCGTTTCGGCCTCATCCGGATCGGGGCTTTGTTCTTCGGCGTCAAGGAGCTGAAAAATGCGTTCAGCAGACGCGATCCCGGACTGCATAACGTTCGCCATCGACGCGAGCTGGGTCAAAGGTTGTGTGAATTGGCGTGAATACTGGATAAATGCTTGTACGTCACCGATCGTCATTGTTCCCGACGAAACTCGCAAGCCGCCGATGACCGCGATCGCGACATAGTTCAGGTTGCCGAGGAACATCATCGCAGGCTGGATGACTCCAGAAATGAATTGTGCAGAGAAGCTGGCTTGGTACAGCTCCTCGTTCTTGTTGCTGAATCGTTGTTCGACATCACGTTGACGACCGAATACCTTCACCAACGCGTGACCAGTGAACGCTTCTTCGACTTGTGCGTTCAGAATTCCGGTGTGTGACCACTGCGCAACGAACCGTTGTTTGGATCGTTTGGTAATGGCTCTCATCGTGAAAAATGACAGTGGAATTGTCACGATGGGAACGATCACAAGGAGCGGCGAGATCACAATCATCATCACCAACACGCCGATAAGCATGAGTGATGAGGTCAGGAGTTGACTCAGCGTTTGTTGCAAGCTCTGCGAAATGTTGTCGATGTCGTTGGTGACCCGACTCAGTAAGTCGCCACGCGGCTGTCGGTCGATGTAGCTCAGTGGAAGACGGTTGAGTTTGTCTTCGACATCGGCCCGCAATGTGAACATCGTGCGTTGGACTACGCCGGCTAAGAGCCATGATTGAAACCACGACAACAACGCGGCCGTCACGTACAACGCGAGCACCTTTTCAAGCGTGCGATGTAACGCTCCGAAGTCGATGCCCGTCGCTCCGTGTTGATGGGTGAAACCGTTGAACACGATTGTCGTGGCATGGCCGAGGATCCGGGGGCCGAGCGCGGCCAAGGTCGCGCTGGTGATGGCAAGGACGAGGACCGTGATTGTGAGCCCACGCACCGGGCGCAGTCGCGCAATGAGTCGCCGAGTTGAGCCTGCAAAATCCTCTGTGGGTTCCCCCGGCATGCCGATGACGCCAAACCTGCCGCCACCGACGCTGCGGATTTCCGTGCCGCTTGGGCGGTTGTCGGTGTCTTCGGTGCTCACGCTGCTTCCTCGCTAATTTGCGACGCGACGATCTCTGCGTACGTCGGGCAATGCTCCAACAGCTCCTCGTGCGTACCTATCCCGACCTGTTCGCCGTCTTCGATTACAAGGATCTGATCTGCGTTCGCAATCGTCGAGACGCGCTGCGCCACGATGATGACGGTCGCATCAGCGGTGTGGGGCGCGAGTGCGGTTCGTAGACGTGCATCGGTGGCGAGGTCGAGGGCAGAGAACGAGTCGTCGAAGAGAAAGATCTCGGGTTGACGCACTAGTGCACGAGCGATCGCGAGACGTTGTCGCTGTCCGCCGGAAACGTTCGAACCGCCCTGAGCAATGCGCGCGCCGAGTTGGTCTGGCATCGCGGTGACGAAATCTGTGGCTTGCGCGATTTCGAGCGCCGACCACAACGCTGCGTCGGTTGCGTTCGGATCTGCGTAGCGAAGGTTCGTCGCGACGGTGCCCGAAAAGAGGTACGGCTTCTGCGGAACCAAACCAACGCGGCTCCAGAGCAACTCTGGATCAAGATCACGAACGTTCACTCCATCGACCAACACAGTTCCGCTGGTCGCGTCGAAGAGCCGAGGGACAAGATTCAGCAATGTCGTCTTGCCAGATCCGGTGCTACCAATAATCGCGGTGATTTGTCCAGGTCGAGCCGTAAAGGTGATGTTGTTCAATACTGGTGCCTCTGCACCTGGGTAGTGGAACGACACATTCTGGAACTCAAGCGTCCCGTGTTGTACGAGTTCGGTGATCGGGTCGGCAGCAGTGACAACCGTTGATGGCGTGGTCAGCACTTCTTGAATGCGTTCTGCGCATACCGCGGCGCGTGGAACCATCATGATCATGAACGTCGCCATCATGATCGACATCAAAATTTGGGCCAGGTAACTGAGGAATGCGACTAACGCACCAATTTTCATTTGGCCATTGTTGATGCGACTTGCTCCGACCCACACGGTCGCGACACTTGAGGCGTTGAGCACGAACAACACGGTCGGGAACATGAACGCCATCAGCCGACCGGCCTTGAGTGAAGTGTCGGTGAGATCGTCGTTGGCGTGGGCGAAACGTTTGACTTCGTCGCGTTCACGCACGAACGCACGGACCACGCGGATGCCTGTGATTTGCTCGCGAAGCACCTGATTCACAACGTCGATGCGTTCTTGCATTGCGCGGAATTGCGGCACCATACGCGACACCACAAAACCAATGCTGACCGCCAGTACTGGCACGCTGAACACGAGGATCGCCGAGAGCCCAACGTCTTCGCGCAACGCCATAATCACGCCGCCGACGATTGTGATGGGTGCGGCGATCATCAATGTGCACGACATCAACACGAGCATCTGTACCTGTTGCACGTCGTTCGTGATGCGGGTGATCAACGAGGGCGCTCCGAACTGTCCTACTTCTTGTGCGCTGAATTCAGTGACGTGATGAAAAAGGCCGTCACGAACATCGCGACCGAAGCCCATTGCTGCTCGTGAGCCGAAGTAGACGGCTCCGATCGAAAACGCGATTTGCACGAGTGTGAAAACGAACATGAACGTTCCGGTATGCCAGATGTAGTGGGTGTCGCCTTTGAGCACGCCGTTGTTGATGATGCTCGCGTTCAGTCTCGGCAGGTACAGGCCTGCGATCGCTTGCACGAGTTGGAGCAACACCACGTACAACAGGGCGCGGCGATACGGGCGGAGATAGGAACGTAACAGTGTGGTCAACATGTTTGCTCCACGACGACGCCAGTGCGCAGCGTTGCCAGAGTGTCGGGTGTGAGTTGTTGGGCAAGAAGCTCGAGTGCCGAGAGCACCTCAACGACTGCTATCGGATCGTTCGTGCCGAGTGCTGCGGCGACCGTCGCGTCGATGGGTATCTTCACCTTGTCGGCTGCACGGCGCGTGACATCCGGCGAGCGTCGTACGAGCGTTCTGCGTCGATCGTTCGGGTCGATGGTGGTCACGAACGTTCCGCTCTCGCGCAGCTTCGCGACCGACGCCGAAACGTGACTCTGTGGGAATCCCGTGCGGGCTGCAATTTCTCCCACAGAGGTATCTGGGTGCTCGAACACGTCGAGGAGAATCGAACGGACACTCGTAGGGAGCTCTCGAAAGCCGCCTCGGGGGATGGCTTCTTCGCCCATTTTCATGAGTTTTCGTCCGAGGAGAAAGAGTTCTAAACCATTCACATCAAAAAAGATACATCAAAATAGATGGAATATTCGGATTGGAGGGATTGCGACGAATCGCCGATGTGTCGATATCGCTTGAGTCGTTTACTGCCTGAATTCGGGGCCTGAGGTACGACGATCGGAACTGTCGAACACGCTGTCGAATTCCAATGCGCCGTTGCGTACTCTGGCGTAGAGCAGCCAGTCGCCGCGAAACATTCCGTGTTCGTACGGGGAACAGGCAATGTGGGTTCGTGAGCCGCCGGTTGTGCTTGGCATGAAACGGATCATCTCCAAGCCTGCTTTGAGCCCAGGACCCGACAGGATGGGTGCACGGAAAATTCCCTCGACCAATACGCGCGCTGTGTCGTACGCCAACAACGGAATCGCGTTTGGCCACATCGGCGGGCTCTGGCCGTACCGAGCGACGAATCGGTCATGGAACGCAGCGACCCGCGTGTTGCTCGGATCGAATTGGTCGATCCCCACCCAGCCTTCGAATTTCTCGAAACCCATCAAATAGAACATGAACGCTGTGCCCATGATGCGGGGCGGGTCCCATGCGAGTTGGTCGAGTGCGGCACGGAGCAACCCGCGAGCTGCCAGCATCCCATAGCCCATGTAACACAGAGCGTCTGGATTGCTCTGGCGCAGGTTGTCGAGGTTTGCGGCGAGGTCGACGGGTCGTTGCGAGACTGTCTCGACAGCCACAATGCTCAGCCCTTGACGCCGGCATTCCTGACGAAAGAATCGGAAATATTCTTCACCGTTGGGCGATACCTCGCTCAACACCGCGACGCGCGTGTAGCCGTTTCTGGCGAACCATGCCGCGCACAGCGCGGCGTCACCGCCGCAGTCGCCGTTGCCGAGTCGGAAACAATACTCACCTTGTAGTCGCTCCGTCCCTGCCCAGCTGATCAAGGGAATCTTCAGTTCGTTCGCGAGGGGAGCAACGGTGATCGCGTTGTCGGAGCTGTACGCGCCGGCGACTCCGATACAGCCTTGGTCGACGAGGTATCTGAAGCCATCTGTCGCGTTGCGCGCCGATCCGTTCGGCAATCCATTTTCTGCGTGGATGACGAATTCGACCGGGCGCTCAAGCAGCCCCGATTCGAGTGCCTCATCGAACGCGAGGCGGTGGATTCGGTCGTAGCCACCATCGGGACCGTCGAGTGCTGAGCCCAGCCAGCCAATTTTGATGGGGTCCATGCGAATGAGTCCTCGAGTTGAAGGCGGTTCGACCGGTTGGCGATACGGCTCATAACAATGGCAGATGTACGGCATACGAACAATCTCGTTCGCTGTGTGCGGCCTGTTTCAAGCGAGTCTGACCGCCTTGCCGGTACGGTGTTGTGTGAGACGACCCGCCGACTTGAGCGCGCCGCCAGTGCCCGTACCGGCGCCGACGCGGCCAAAGGACGTAACGAGACCATGACAATTCGTGTGTTCCTGCTCGACGACCACGAAGTCGTGCGCCGTGGTGTGCGCGACCTGCTCGAAGCTCATGATGATCTTGAGGTCGTTGGCGAGGCTGGCACGGCGGCCGAGGCGCTTGTTCGCATTCCGCCGACGAAGCCGCATGTCGCGATCGTAGATATGCGGCTTCCGGACGGCAATGGTGTTGAGGTGTGTCGTGAAGTGCGTGCCGTCGACCCGTCGATCCAATGTCTCATCCTGACCTCGTTCTCCGATGACGAGGCGTTGTTCGACTCGATTATGGCTGGCGCAGTTGGCTATCTGCTGAAGCAAATTAAATCCACTGATCTTGTCGATGCGGTACGACGCGTTGCGGCGGGGCAGTCGCTGCTGGATCCTGAAGTGACGGCGCGTGTGTTGGAGCGCATCCGGAGTGGTCCAGAAGAAGACGAGCGACTGGCGCGGCTCACCGAACAAGAACGCAAGATCCTCGACCTCATTGCCGAGGGTTTGACCAACCGACAGATCGCCGAACGGATGTTTCTCGCAGAAAAGACTGTCAAGAACTACGTGTCGAACGTGCTCGCGAAATTGGGGATGGAACGCCGCACGGAGGCCGCCGTGTTCGCGACGCAACTGCATGACCGCAACAAGAAAAGCGATTGATGCCAGACCGCGCGAAGATTGCACTGGGTGATGAAGCGCTACGACGAGCGCTCGACGCCGCTCCAGATGGAATTGTGATTGTTGACGACGACGGCATGATCGTGTTTGTCAACCCCATGATGTCGACAATGTTCGGCTACACGTCGGCCGAACTGGTTGGTACCAATGTTGATGCACTTCTTCCTGAGGACCTTCGTGCCCACCATCAAGATCTTCGCGATGGCTACACCAAGAATCCGCATAGTCGCCAGATGGGATCCGGCCTCGAATTGCGCGGTCGCCACAAGACTGGCGATGTATTCCCGGTAGAAATCGGGCTCAGTCCGATGCAGGGAGCGCTCAACGATTTCGTCGTCGCGGTGGTGCGAGATGTGACCGAACGCCGACGGGTGGCGATGGAGCTGCGCCAAGCCCAAGAAGAGGTGGCCTTGTTAGACGACCGTGAACGCATCGCTCGCGATCTGCACGACACGGTGATTCAGCGACTCTTTGCGATCGGCCTTTCGTTGCAGGGCGCGTTGAACGCCTCGGTCGATTCGAAGACCACCAACCGTGTCGAGGCCGCAATCGACGAAATCGATGGAACAATTCGCGATATTCGCGCCGCGATCTTCAGCTTGCATGCTCGTCGACTTCCCACGGCGGGTCCTCGCGACGACGTGATAGCGACCGCCCGAGAAGCAGCAGGCGGACTTGGCTTTGAACCGCATGTGATCTTCGATGGGCTCGTCGACACAATGATGACAGAGGCGGCCCGCGCCCAGCTCGTGCCGACACTCCGTGAGGCGTTATCGAATATAACCAAACATGCGCACGCCTGCCGCGTCGAGGTCGTTGTCGCCGTGGAAGGCAATGAACTTCGTGTGCGCGTGAGCGACGACGGTGTGGGTATTGCCGACACGGCTCACGGTGGGCTGGGCATCGCCAACATCACCGAACGGGCTGTCGCTCTGAACGGAACCTGTACCGTGTCGTCGCCTCCGAGCGGCGGTACGGTCGTCGACTGGCGGGTCCCGCTCCAATAGCCCCAACGTCAA
>JBBRPC010000008.1:0-41039 GCA_038228615.1 Acidimicrobiia bacterium
CGACCAGAGTCCAAAACCAAATGGTGCTGGGAGCAGACTCATAAAGATGTCGTTCGTGTGCAGCGCAGCGTTGCGAACTGCGAGCTCATGAAATGCGAACCATCTTGTCTGATTGTGCATCACGCATTTCGGTAGACCTGTCGTACCTGATGTTGAGTTCAGGAACGAAAGTTCATCTTCGGTGAATGCACGCGAGTGATCTCCTCGGCCTCCGGCAGGGAGTTCTGTGAGTATGTCGCGAGCACCCGTTGCGCGCACAAGGTGGTCTCGTTCGAGCTTCCCCGCTCGCGCACCAACTCCGACTCCCACGACTCCGGCGCGCTCGCACGCCAGCATCGCGAGATGCATTTCGACTTCGCTCGGTAATTGCAACGCGAGGCGATCGCCTCGGCGATAAGTCTGTGTCAGTTCGATCGCGGCAGCGGTGGCGCGTGTGTTGTATTGCTCCCATGACGTCGTCGCGCCCGAACTTCCGTCGATGAACGCAGTCGCGTGAGGTCGCAGCGCCGCGTGACGTTCGACCACAGTGCTGAGCGTGGTCATTGCAATCGGAACAGGTTTGCGGCGTTGCGCCAGCAGATGAGTTCCGCATCGCTCTCGCTCACCTTGGCAGCGTTGAGTTGTGTTCGCAGCAGAGCTTGGGTGTCGGGCCAGGTCGAATCGGCGTGCGGGTAGTCGCTTTCGACGCAGATGTGATCCACTCCGATCACATCACGTGTCAGGTACCCGGATGCGTCGTCGATTGCACAAAACCAAAAATTGCGGCGGAGGACTTCGCTGGGAGTGAGCTCCACATCGCGCCATGTTGGCAGGTAGCCGAGTTGGTATTTGAAGCAGTGGTCGAGTCGGTCAATCAGTCCTGCAACCCAACCAATTCCGCCCTCGCTCAAACAGATTTTGAGCTTTGGGAAACGCACGGGCACCTTCGAATAGAGCCAGTCGACTGCGGCATACATGCCGTACGCGAAAAACAACACCGCGACGGTTTCGGGTGGAGCATCGGGAGCAGTCATCGGTGACGTACCCGACGAGCCAACGTGCAAACAGATCACCGTTTCGGTCTCCTCGCATGCCGCGAAGAACGGATCCCAATAGCCGGTGTGCAGCGATGGAAGTCCCAGCTTTTCTGGGGCCTCGCTGAATGTGACCGCCCGGAAGCCACGCGCTGCGTTGCTTCGAATTTCTGTGGCAGCGACCTGAGGATCGAGAAGCCACGTGATCTGATTCGGTATGAAACGATCAGGGTGCGACCCGCACCACGCTTCAAGGTGCCAATCGTTGTAGGCGCGCATTGCAGCGAGGCCGAGTTGGGGGTCGTCCGGCCACGTAGTGAGTCGCTGTCCGACGAACCCTGGCAGAAAGGACGGAAAACAGAGTGAGCGACTCACACCGTTGATGTCCATATCCGCAACACGGGCATCGATGTCCCATGCGCCCCGTCGCATCTCGTCGAAGCGAGTTGGCTCGAACCCATATTCATTCGAAGGGCGACCGGCGACCGCGTTGAAGCCAACGTTGGGAAGCACCTCGCCGTTCCACAGCCACGCCTCACCGCCGTCGTCGGTCTCGATGATCCGGGGCGCGGCTTCGGCGAATTTTGCTGGAAAGCGACCGACGAACGTGTCGGGTGGCTCAACGACATGATCGTCGACCGACCAGATGGTGGCGAGGTGCTCGCGGCGGTGCGGTTCGGGAAGGAAGGTAACGACCGAACGACGCCCTTTGTTTCCACCGAATGCTTCCGACGCAGCGAGGTCGTCGAGCGACATGTTCATGTGATGACCTCAGGTTCACGAGCGATCAATTGACGAACTGCGCCGAACCAAAATGCGTCGGGAGTATTGCGTTTGAGTTCGCGTTGTAGCTCCGGAATGTTCGACCTCGGCAGCGGGCGGAGTACTCGGCCAGCTTGGAGTGCGTCGACGCTCAATCGACAGGCGCGTTCGAATGTCACCGCCCGGTAGCACGCTGCACCGAACGAATCACCTGTCACGATCGCACCATGATTGGCAAGCAGGGCCACCGATGCGTCTCCAACTGCGCGAGCGAGTGCAACGCCGGCAGCTTGTGATTCGACGGTCCCTTCATATTCGTCGATCCACACCATTTCGCCATCGAACAACGCCCCGTTCTGATGTGAGATGGTCGGTAGCTCTCCGATGCATGCGAGCAACGTCGCGTAGTACGGGTGGTTGTGAATCACGATGCGGGCGTCGGGCCGTGCTCGATGGAGTTCAGTATGCAGAAACACCGCCGGCGTCACGTCCCATGTTCCTGCGCGCACGGTTGCGTCGTAGCCAATTTCAACGATGTCGCTCGCTCGAACCTCACTCCACCACAAGCCCCACGGATTCACGAGTTGTGTGTGCGCATCGACCGCGACAGTGACATGCCCCGAAAGATTCTCGTGCCAGCCATTGTGAGCAAGGATCCGGAGCGCACACGCGAGTTCCTGTTCGACGGTGAGGAGTTGTCCGATTCCGGGCATAGAGCGAGGCCATTTCAACGCCATGGTGCGAACGATAGCGGTGGGGTAGCCACACGTGATTGACGCGCGACCAGTCGCACGACGATCTGCCCGATGATTTGCCGGATGATTTGCCGGATGATTTGCACGTATGCGCGATGGGCGTCTGCCGTGTACGGTCGTCGCGTATGGCTCGGCGCGATCGTGGATCTCTCATGACGGTCCCGCGCGTCGTCGCAGTTGCGACACTGCTGGTCGGATTTGTTTTTGCGTTGTTGACCCCGCCGCTTGCGGGTTTCGACGAGGCTGCCCATTTTTTACGTGCCTACGAGGTGAGCAGCGGGCACTTGATCCCGCACCGAAATGTTGTCGACGCGGGTTTCGGTGAGTTTCCGAAACAGCTTGTGATCGATATCCGACGGACTACGAGCGACCTGTTGTTGCCTGGCCACGATCGGACGGCGTTTCTGGGGCATCTCGGCGACGACGCACCGAATGGGCCGAGCGAACGAGTGCGGATCGGCGCGATCGCTGGCTACGGCCCGGTCGCGTATCTTCCGGCGGCCGCTGCGATCCGGTTCGGGCGCATCACTGGTGCGTCGACACTCGTGCTCATGTATCTCGGTCGCTTGGCGAATCTCATCGTCTATGCGTTTCTTGTCACGCTTGCGGTGGCGCGAGCCCGCAGGGCGAAGTGGTTGCTTGCCTGCGCGGCACTGATCCCGACCGCGCTCGCGGGTGCCACAACGGTCACGATCGATGGCGTGACCTACGCACTCATACTGCTGTTGCTCGCGATGACCATCCGCGGGTGGTCGACGACCGATCGATGGCGCACGACCGATACGGTCGTCGCCTGCGTGACTGCGTGCGCGCTCGGTCTCGCCAAACCCCCGTATGCCGTGTTTGCGCTGCTGCTGTTACCGCGGATCATCGCGTCGCGGGGAGTGCGACGCTTTGCGTTCACGATTGCCACTGTTGCGCCGATCGCGGCCATGGTCGGTTGGGCGGCATGGATGGAGCGGCCGCTTTCGAGCCAGGACGTTTCCTTCGGAGCGATTGTGTCGACTGACAGATTCCATCCGTATACGCATATCGATAGTGCTCGCCAGATGTCTCGGAATATCGTGCGCGATCCGGTCGGATTCTTAGAAGTGTTGGGTCGAACCATCAGTCGGTTCGGTGCAGGGTGGCTCCGCGACGCTCCTGCACAATTGAAGATCGCGACAACGAACACGCTCGGCGTTGCGATTCTCGCGTGGAGTGCACTCGCGATTGCGGCGTTCGTGAGTCGGGGCGCGCTCGACGGGATCGACAGCGCGCTTGCCACCGGAGCAGTACCTATGACATCGGGAGAACACCCCGCGCGACCGAGACGCGTGTGGCTCGCGTTGCTTGGCGTGCTGGTGACAATCGCGACATTGGCTGGAGCGTATGTGGGCTGGAACGCGCTCGGGAGCCCGGCTATCTATGCGTATCAAGGTCGTTACTTGGTTGCTGTCTGCGTGCTGGTGGTGCTGGCCCTGATGCCGACGCGGTCGCTGACGCGCCAGGACACGGTCGGCGGCATGGCGATCGCGGTGATGCTCGCTGCGCTCACGTGGTATGGCGCACTGATTGTGCAGGCGTTCTACTAGTGGTGCGTTTCGCGTGGGTCTTCCCGACTTGAGACAATCGCCGCGACGCGAGCACTATTGCGGGTATGACATCACCACTGCGTCTTGGAGTGATCGGTTGTGGGATGATCGCGCAAGCACACGCTGCTGCGATCCGTAGCAATACTGATGACGGCCTCGTGCGCTGTGTCGCCGCCGCCGACCCCGATTCCGGCGGCATCGAACGGTTCGCGCAGATCGTGGGAGGCGTCGATGTTCGTTATTCCAATGGGCTTGATCTGATCGATGATCCGAGTGTCGATGCAGTAGTGCTCATCACGCCGACGCGATTTCATCGTGAGTATGTGCTGGCGGTGTGCGCGGCGCGCAAGCCGCTGTTCACCGAGAAGCCGCTCGCGCCAACGTTCAATATTGTGAAGGAACTTTGTGCGGAAGTGGCCACGAGCGGTATCGCGGCGCAGGTGGGATTTCAATCGCGATTTCATCCGATCGTTCGTCGACTACGCGAGATCGTCAACGCCGGTGAATTGGGTGCTCCCATGGGATACACGCTGCGTGACGATCAATACTGGCCGACCGGCGATGTGGTGCCGGGGCACACGAGTTGGCGGTCCGATCTTGAGCAGGCGGGAGGCGGCGCTCTCCTGGAACATTCGATTCATTCGTGCGACGTTTTGGCTTGGCTCTTCGGACCGGCATCACGCGTGTATGCGACAAAGCGCCATGTGTTTGGTTATTCCGTTGAAGACACCGCGGCCCTCACGATCGAACACGATCATGGAGTTGTTGGAAATCTCGTCACGATCTTCAATGGAGTTCGCGGTCGCGAGGAACGTCGACTCGAAGTATTTTTCGAACGGGGTGCTGTCGAAATTACGACTGATTTTCTCGTTGGGGCACCGGAAGATTCGATGCTGATTCAACGACCGGACGAACCGGCAGAACGGCTCGACGTTTCGGCGCTACGTGCGGAATGGTTTCGCCGTGACGGATGCGACCCGAATCGTCAATATTTTGTCTATCAATACTTCGCGCATCGAGCGTTCGCGATGTCGTTGCAAGCCGGAACTGCACCTACTCCTGGTTTCGAGGATGCACGCAATGCGCATGCGATCGTCGAGGCCGGCTATCGCTCATGCGCGAGCCGTCAGGCCGTAGATATCGCGTCGTTGTAGTTGTCGAAGTGCGTGATTGCCGAGGTCAAGATTGCGACCGCGAGATCGGCTTCGCGTCGCGTGACGGTGAGGGGAGGTGCAAGCCGCAAGGATCGCTTTCCACACGTCAGGACGAGCAACCCGCGACGGAAACACTCCTGTTCGAGCTGGGCCGCGATCTCGTGATTTTCGAAGTCGATTCCGATCATCAGGCCGCGGCCGTGCACCGCTTTGACCATTGAATGTGTCGCTGCCAGCACGTCGAGACGTTCCATGAGATGCAATCCAACGTTCGCGGCGTTGCGAAGGGCACCGTGTTCCAACACGTCGAGTGTGGCAATCGCTGCAGCACACGCGACGGGGTTGCCGCCAAATGTCGAGCCGTGTTTGCCCGGTCCCCACTGCATGAATTGTTCGCGAGCGATGAGCGCTGCGAGAGGGAGCCCGCTTGCGATGCCCTTGCCGGCGAGCAGAATGTCGGGAGAGATGTCGTCGTGTTCGACGGCCCACATCTTGGCGGTTCGACCCATGCCCGATTGCACCTCGTCGGCGACGAACAGGATGCCGTGTTCGGTGCAAATACGGCGGAGTTCGGCGAGCCAGCCGTCCGGGGGAACCACGTAGCCACCTTCGCCCTGCACGGGTTCGACAATGATCGCGGCGACATCGGTCGGGTCGCTCAGATGCTCAAAGATGACTGATTCGATATAGCCAGGCTCTCCATACGGGGCGTGGAATACGCCGGGCATCATCGGTCCAAAACCGGCACGGTACTTCGCCTTGCTCGCCGTGAGCGCCAACGCGCCGAGCGACCGTCCGTGAAACGCGCCGTGAAAGGCGATGACGTTTGGTCTGCGAGTGGCATAGCGCGCCAGCTTGATCGCACCTTCCACGACTTCAGTACCGCTGTTGGCGAGAAACACTTTGGTGGCGCCCATCCCTGCCGGCGTCGAACCTGCAAGTCGTTCGCAGAGGTCGATGTACGTCGGCACGTACCAGTCGCTTGAGCAGTAGTGGAGAAGTTCTCGGCTTTGACGTTCGATGGCTTCAACGACGTGGGGGTGGCAATGTCCGGTACTTGTGACCGCGATTCCGGCGTTGAAGTCGAGGAAACGATTGCCGTCGACGTCTTCGATGACAAGTCCACTTGCTCGTCGCGGAACAAGTGGGTACACGCGACCGAGCGACGGGCTCACGAATTGCGCGTCGCGTTCGATGTACTTGGCCGCGTTCGGACCGGGGAGCGTGGTACGAAAATATGGCACCGATGCTGTCGCGAGATCGTCGATCGGCAGGCGGTCTTGTGCTGCGTTTGCCTGATCGTCAGCGGGTGCGATTGGGGTGAGTGGTGTGACTACCATTGTTGTGCCAACTTCGCTTCGTTATTTCATCGGCCAGCGGGGGCTGGTGGTACGCGGTGGATACAGGCTTGCCTTGAGGTGGATCAGGGCGGGCGACGAACGGTCTGTTGCCGCACGGAGTGCGTGTTCGTATTCGGGGCCGACCCCGTCGACTCGCACAGCTGGGATCCCAAAACTTTCGGCGACTGCTACGAAATCGACAGAGTTCAACTCGCACCCGGTCGCGGTCGCATGTGGGAATCTGAGCATCCCGTAGCCACCATCGTCGACCACGACGATCGTGAGAGGCAGGTGCTCCTGCGCGACTGTGGCGAGTTCTCCGAGCGCGAAGAGCATCCCTCCATCGCCGATGAATGTCACTGTCGGTTTTCCCGCGGCAGCAGAGCCGATTGCTGCGGGAAACGCCCACCCGAGTGTGCCCCAACCCATTGGATAGTGCAGGCCGCGCTCGCGGTGAACCGCGAAGTGACCCGCGAGCCAGTAACCAGCGATGCACATGTCGGCGTACAGCACATGGTCGTGAGGGATCGCCGCTTCTGTGTGCTCTAAAAAAGCAATAGATTCAGTTGTGTTCGGGTCGTTGCGGATGTCGTCGCGTATCGTGCGCCCGAGTGCAGCAAGATCGCCGAACCAAGGTTCTCGCGTCGTCACATTGTGCAATGCACCGTGGGCTGCCATTGCGGAAGTCTTGATCACCTGATCGAATTCGTAGTTCTTCGTCGCATCTTTGGGGTCGATGTTGATCGCGATCCTGGGTCGCGGCAGTGGCAGTTTCCAGTTCATCGTGTTCATTGCGTCGAGGTCGGATCCGATGACAACCGTGCTGTCACCTTGCGCGATGAGTTCGGTGACCTGCGGCTCATGTGCCGGCGCTGGAACGAGATGAGGATGGCCAGCAGGCAACACGCCGCGTGCCGAATACGTCGTCACGACGGGTGCTCCTAGGTGACGGGCGATCTGGTCGATGGCGGCCCTCGCAAAGCGCGCGCCGCCGCCAACCCATACCACCGGACGCGATCCAACCTCCATCGTGAAAGCCGGAAGGTTCCTGATGGTTCCAACACGCGGGATCTTGAATGGCGCTGCTGGCGCGCTGAGCTCGTTGGTCGGGATCTCGAAATATGCGGGTCCGTGCACACCCTGCCGCGTACTGATCATCGCTTCGGCGAGGTCGCGCGTTTGTACTTTGGTCACGGGCGCGAACATCCCAGCTTGATCGGTGCATTCGTGCAATACGCCGCGATATACACCTGGCTCCCGGAGCGTGCTCGGGATGTCGGTGGCGATCACGAGGACCGGGCTTTTGCTTGCCCAGGCTTCGCCGACCGCGCCGAGCGTGTTCGCAGCGCCTGGTCCGGTGGTCACAAGCGCGACCCCGACCTTGCCGGTAGCGCGCGCGTAGCCATCGGCCGCGTACGCACAGCCTTGCTCATGGCGCGAGCCCACAATTCGGATCCCCGCGGCCTCGAAGGCCGGCCAGAACGCCATGTTGTGCACGCCTGGAAGTCCGAACGCAACGTCGACACCTGCATCACGAAGTGCACGTGCGATCGCGTCGGCACCGTTCATCACGCGATCGATTCGCGGTTGTCGATCTGCGCCTTTTGCAGATGACCCGAATAGTCGATGTAGACGGTTTTGGTTTCGCTGAACTGTTCCAAACCGCGCGAACCGGCTTCCCGATAGCCGTTCCCTGTGAATTTGTTGCCTCCGAAGGGCAAATGAATTTCCGCGCCGATCGTTGGAGCATTGACGTACACGATTCCCGTATCAAGATCATGAACGGCACGCATTGCCTGGTTCACGTCACGGGTGTAGATCGACGACGACAGCCCGTAATCGCAATCGTTGACGGTGTTGATTGCTTCCTCGAACGAGTCGACCTCGAGCACGGCAAGGACTGGACCGAATACCTCATTGCGGGCGATGAAAGAGTTGCGGTGCGCACCGCGGACAATGGTTGGAGCATAAAAAGATCCGCCCTCGCAGCCTGGCACGGTCGTTGGAGCGCCGCCGAGCACAAGTTCGTTGCCTTCGCTTAACGCTGTTTGCACCATGGCATGAATTCGATTGAGAGAATCAATGGTGATCACAGGACCGATGTCGGTCGCTGGGTCAGATGGATCGCCCGCCACAAGTTGTTCCGTTCGCTCGGCGACCCGCTCCACGAGTTCATGCGCGATTGCGCGGTGCGCGACGAGGCGCGATGTCGATGTGCAGCGTTGGCCCGACGTGCCAAATGCACCGAACAGCACGCCGTCGACGACGAGCTCAAGATCGGCATCGTCCATAACGATCATGGCGTTCTTTCCGCCGAGTTCTAACGAGACCAACTTGGGCCCAACTTCCATCGCCGCCGACGCGACGCGTCGACCCGTGGGAACCGAACCGGTGAACGACACGGCACGGACGCCTGGATGCACGGTGAGCGCGTGACCCACTTCGCCGAAGCCGTGGACAACGTTGATCAGCCCTGCTGGTACGCCAGAGTCGGTGCACGCCTCGACAAATGCTTCGCAACACGAAGGCGCGAATTCAGACGGCTTGATCACCACACCATTGCCGGCAAGGAGTGCAGGGAAGATTTTCCATGAAGGAATGGCGATCGGAAAATTCCATGGGGTGATCATTCCTACGACGCCAACCGGATGACGGGTGGTAAACCCGAACTTGTTTGGCATCTCGCATGGATGCACCGTCCCCCACGCGTTTCGGGCCTGACCGGCGACGTAGAGCGCCATGTCGATGGCTTCTTGTACGTCGCCGCCGGCCTCGACGAGAATCTTGCCTGCCTCCAGTGTGATGAGATGCGCGAGTTCCGTCTTGCGAGTGGCCAATACAGCACCTATCGCCGCGATGATTTCGCCCCGCGCTGGAATGGGAACACGCGACCACTCCCGCTGCGCGACGGTCGCGAGTTTGACGGCGGCATCTACGTCGCCAGCCGTGTGCACGGGCAGCGTGGCCACGACATCTGCTGGTCGGGCGGGATTTGTGCTGTCGAATGTCGTCGTCATGAGATCCTCAGATTAGGAATCGTTGTTCCGAAGGTTTCAGAAGTGTAACGTATGTTCCATGACATCGACCCGATCGGTCATGGAATTGATCGCCGACTCGGCTTCATTGCTCACCGCGTCTGAACGCAAAGTCGCTGAGGCGATACTCGAAGATCCCAAGATCGTGGCGTTCGGAACCGTCGCACAGCTGGCGAGTCGCTCGGGGAGCAGCGGTCCGACGGTCTTGCGACTCGCTGTCAAGCTTGGTTTCGAAGGTTTCGTCGATCTCCAAGCAGCCGTGCAAGACGACATCGCCGATCAGCTTCGGCCTGCAACACAGCGGATACGTGAGCGTCGGTCGGGCGATCTGATTTCCAACGCGCTGAACGCGGATCTCGACAATGTGCGCAGAACCTTGGAACACATCGATCCCAACGACTTCAGCGAGACCGTCGAGCTAGTGGCTGATCGGCGCCACAAAGTGTTTGTGATGGCAAGCGAATTGTCAGGAGCCGCCGGACGCCTGCTTGCCCAAGAACTCGATCTCCTTCGCGACGGAGTCGTGTTGATCGACGGTCCTGGCCCAAGTGTGAGTCGCAAGATCGTCGATATCGAGCCAGGCGACGTGGTATTGGTCTTCGATCTCCGTCGCTACGAGCAGTGGGTGCTCACAGCGACACGACGGGTTGATGAACGCGGCGCGTTGGTGGTCGCGATCACCGACTCTCGACTCTCAAGCCTCGCACAACATGCGCGTTTCGTGTTTACGATCGCCGCCCGAGGGGCAGGACCATTTGATAGCGCGACGGGCGGTATGGCATTCGTGCACGCGTTCGGCGCCGCAATCGCGGCGCGGCTGCGGCGCAGCGCGACGGGCCGGCTCGATCAAATCGAAGCGAGTTGGGCCGATGGTGGCGACCTCATCTAGAAGTTGGTGATGGCGCCTTTTTCGGCGCCCTGTGCCAATTTGGCGTATTTCGCAAGAAATCCGCTTGTATACAGCGGTTCTGGCACCTTCCAATTTTCTCGGCGGGCAGCGAGGACGTCGTCGTCAACCAACAGATCGATGGTGTAGTTCGCGGCATCGATCACGATTCGGTCACCGTCGTGCACAAACGCGATCGGTCCGCCGTCGACGGCTTCTGGAGCTACGTGACCGACGCAGTAGCCGTGCGTCCCGCCAGAGAATCGGCCGTCGGTGATGAGTGCAGCGTCTGCTCCGCGGCCTGCGCCCTTCATGGCGCCTGTCACCGCGAGCATCTCCCGCATGCCAGGCCCACCCTTGGGACCTTCGTAGCGAATCACGACGATGTCTCCCGAGTTGATCTGGCCGGCGAGGATCGCGTCCATCGCGAGCGCCTCACCGTTGAAAACACGCGCGATGCCATCGAAGCGAAGGTCATCGATGCCAGCGACCTTCACGACGGCGCCTTTCGGTGCGAGCGATCCGTGGAGGACGGCGATGCCACCCTGCGCGTGAATTGGCACGTTGAACGGATGGACGACCTCGCCATCGGGATCGGGCGGTGCAAGATCTGCAAGGTTCTCCGCCATGGTCTTTCCGGTGACCGTGAGGCAATCGCCGTGCAGGAGGTCGGCGTCGAGCAGCATCTTTAACAGTACGGGAATACCGCCGATGCGATCGATGTCGGTCATGTGGTACTTGCCGTGCGGTTTTGTGTCGGCAACGTGCGGGACGCGCTTGCCGATCTTGTTGAAATCGTCGAGTTCAAGTTCGACGCGCGCTTCGTGCGCGATCGCCAATAGATGGAGCACGGCGTTGGTCGAACCACCAAGGGCCATCACAACTGCGATCGCATTTTCGAACGCTTGCTTCGTCATGATGTGGCGTGGTCGAAGATCCATCTCCAAAAGGCGCATGACTGCCCGGCCAGATTCGTACGCGTAGTCGTCGCGGCGACGGTCGACGGCAGGTGCCGAAGCCGAGCCGGGGAGACTCATTCCGAGAGCTTCACCGACCGATGCCATCGTGTTGGCCGTGAACATGCCAGCACAGCTACCTTCTGTCGGACACGCGCGCCGTTCGATTTCGCCGAGTTCGTTGACGGAGAGGGTTCCTGCTGCGCAAGCTCCGACCGCTTCGAACACGCTGACGACGTCGAGCGCCTGATCTTTGTAGTGGCCCGGGAGTATCGAACCGCCGTACATGAACACGCTCGGCAGGTTGAGGCGCGCCGAAGCCATCAGCATGCCAGGTAGGCTTTTGTCGCAACCAGCGAAACTGACGAGCGCGTCGAAGCGTTCGGAATGCATGACGCACTCAACGGAATCGGCAATGATTTCACGGCTGACGAGCGAACCGCGCATTCCCTCATGTCCCATTGAAATGCCGTCGCTGACCGCGATCGTCACGAATTCCAGCGGAAATCCACCTGCGTCTTTGATCCCCCGCTTTGACGCTTTCGCGAGGCGGTCGAGGGGCATATTGCATGGCGTGACTTCGTTCCAGCTTGACGCGACGCCGACCTGGGCTTTGGAGAAGTCGTCGTCGGTCATGCCAACGGCTCTGAGCATGGCCCGCGCAGGGGCGCGTTCCATACCCTCGGTCACTTCGAAGCTGCGCGGTTTCATCGGATTCGACATGGCCGCAAAGGGTAGCGGCCCAGTCTCAACGCGCCACCGACATTGTCGGTCGCGTCGTTCAGCCGTTGGCGGCGAGGTGTCGAGTGAAGAAGTCGAGAATGATTTCGGCCCGTTGAATCCGGTGCTTCGGAGCGCCGCTGCGGGAGAGCTCGTGTCCTTCTCCAGGAAAGCGCCAAAACTCAGGCGTGCGGCCGAGTAACCGGAGTGCCACGAACAGTTCCTCGGCTTGGCTGATGGGGCAGCGATAGTCGTCTTCGCTATGGAGGATCAGCAGCGGGGTCTTCATCTGCCGCACGTACGTCGATGGAGATTGGCGCGTGTACGCATCGGCTGCATCCAAGTGCGATGCCCCGACAGCTTCACGAAATGATGTCGCGACATCCGAGTTGTGTTCCTCGGTGATGAGGTTGTTCACCGAGCGCTCACTGCATGCGGCCCGAAATCGGTCGGTGTGACCGATGATCCAACTGGTGAGGTAGCCGCCGTAACTTCCGCCTTGGAGCCCGAGACGCTTCGGATCGATCCAGTCGAATTGGCGAATTGCGGCATCGGCACACGCCAACACGTCGTCGTAATCGATTCCACCCCAGCCAGTGCCTGGATCGATGTCGCATTCAGGCCAGCGAATAGCTCGACCCCACTGCTGTGAATATCCGGAAGACCCTCTTGGGTTGCAATACAACACCGCGAATCCAGCGGCCGCCTGAACTTGGAATTCGTCGAACAATTTGTAGGAATACTGCGTGAATGGGCCGCCGTGAATATTGAGGATGGTAGGGAACGGTCCTTTGCCTTCCGGGCGAATGGCCCAACACTCAACTTCAACGCCGTCGCTGCTCCGTGCGGCGAAGCGCTGTGGTTCTGCAGGCTCGGTGTGTGTCGTTGCGAAGAGTTCCGACGTTGCATCCGTGATCCGGACGTTGTCGATGAAGAGCTCAGGTATCGATACGGCGTCGGTTTGAATTGTTGCGATCGTTCCGTTGCCGATGGCAAGTTCAGTGACACATACGTTGCCGTCGACAACAATATCGACGTTGCATGTCGTGAGGTTCACTAACGCCAGCGTGACTCGCCCTCCGTCTTCATACGCAAAGTAGAGGCTCTCGGCGTCACGCCATACGAGCCCATGACCGGCTCCGAATGGAACACAATTTCGGTCCATCGAATCGGTCAGCGACTCCCACGCACCTTCATCCGGATTCATTGCGACTACCTGTGAATGGCATGGTCCACTCAAGGGTGTCGCGTAGCGCAGCGCGGCAATATGGCGATCGTCCGGCGACCATTGTGGGTGGGAATACATCGCGTCGGTATTCGTGATTCGCGTGAACGCGCCAGTCGCGACATCAATGACCCAAAGGTCGCGCAACAGATCCAGATCCCATCCGACATGGCGTGCCGAAGCACAGGCGATGCGGCTGCCGTCGGGAGACCAACAAAATTCCGAGGCTTCGAACGGACCATTGGTGACGGCGCGTGGCGCGGCGTTGGCAATCGCTTGGACCACGAAGACTTGGGTTGGCCGATCGAAAGTCCAGCCTTCACCGTCGAGCTTCGTAAAGAATGTTTCGACTTTTCGTGCGGGTGTGTCTTTCGCTTTGCGGGATTCGCCAGGACGTGGGTAATAGTCGAGATCGGGGTCGCGAGCCACAAAACCTAATTGCAGCCCGTCGGGTGACCATTCGAGTTCGCTCGGCGGTTCGAGCGGGACACATATCTCGGTGACGTGCAATGTTGTGAGATCGATCACAGCGATCCGAGTGGCTGCGTCGTCATCATCGAGATCGCGCAGCGCGCATGCGAAACGATTGCCGTCCGGAGCCAAACGCGGAAGGGTTGCTATCGAACCCTCAGGAGACACACGTGTTGAATTCGTGCCCGGATTTGCAAGATAAATCGCGGATTCGTAGCGGTTCTGATCGAGGTTGACCGACTGCTGCGCATAGATCACTCGGTCGGTCCCCTGCCCGACTTGCGCGTTGCTGATTGTGGTCAATGCTTGGAGCTGTTCCGCCCGAAATCCCCGCACGGCGGACGACACTACCCGTCTGGTCTACCCGTTTGGTCTACCCGTTTGGTCTACCCGTTTGGTCTACCCGTTTGGTCTACCCGTCTCGTGTCACGATCTGATGCGACCCACGGGCTTCGAGTGATCGGGCGGCGGCCTCGATGATGCGTTGCACGTGGAGGAGTCGTGCCGCATTCACGGCGTGCCAGGTGCCGCGACACGCGGCGGCAAAGTCGGCCCGGAGCGTGGCCATTGTGGCAGCGGGATCCGACGCTCGCGCATCCAGCGTGAGGCGGCCTTGAGCGCCGAATAACTCGAGCTCGGTTTTGCTCGTGCCGGGGCTGGTACAGCAAATATCCACACTGCTTGTTGCACCCGATTCGTGGCTGAGCACCGTTGTGATGAGTTCTCCCGACGATCCGTGTGCGTGCACCGAAATGACCGGACCCATTGCTGCGTCGACGAGGTCGAAAATATGTGGACCGACATCGAGCAGCGCGCCGTGTTCCTTGCGCCAAGGACTTGTTGCGAACGGGCCTTGCGAAAACGCTCCGGAGAGAAAACATGCTCTCGCTCCGAACGCGTCGAACTGCTCCGCTGCTGCAAGAAATGTGCGTACTGGGTGCGCGAAGCGGTTGGTCAGCACTGCGACGTTGCCGACGCCAGCGCGATCAATCGCGGCGACAACGGCCTCAGCTCCGGCGAGGTCGAGCGCGAGTGGCTTTTCCAACAGCATCGGTTTGCCGCGCTGTGCGGCGCGAACTGCAAGACCGGGTTGCGCCACAGGAGCCACGCAGAATGCGACTGCGTCGCACAGGTCGAGGAGTTCATCGAATGTCGAAGCGACGGGAATCTGGAAATGTTGCGCCAGCTCCTCGGAGTGCATCGCATTGCGCGACCACACGGCTGCCAATGTTGTTTCGGGACCGGCAGCGAGCATGGGAGCGTGTGCGATTCGCGCCCAAGGTCCTGCGCCTGCGAGGCCGACCCGGATTGGATCGAGCACTGTCACAGCAGCGTGATTGAGGTTCGCACGACGCCTGCCCGTGGATGTACAACCGATACCTCGACCGTTGTTCCAGGTTCAGAGGTGACCATCCATTCAGCTACGCCAAGATCTGGTGTTGTATCGGATTCAGTGCCTCCGAAATCGGAAATCATGGTCGTGACGCGTGAGCGACCGGCGAGATGTCCGAGCGCGATCATGAGCGTTCCCGTCACAAGAACACCCTCAGGGGGCAGCATGATCGACGCTTCAACCTCCCGCGCAATCTTTTTGTCAATGGACCGACGGGTCACATTTGTGGGCAGCCAACCGTCGTTTTCGACGACGACCCTGATGCGCCATGTTCCGTTGCCGATCGGCGTCGCAGTGGCCTCGCGCAGCTCGAGTTTGGGAGTTGCGAGCGCACAGAAAATTTGCCAATTGGCGTGAGGCGCAATTTCCGCTTCGAGGAGTTCATTTGGCGGGTTGAACCAGAACCGCATCAGATCCCAACCACCGAGTTCGACGCGACCGAGTTGAGGATGTTCGAACGCATACCAATCGACGAATCCTTTGCCACCCAGTTCGTTGTCGCTGTACGCGAGAAGTTGGAGATCGTCTTCGATCGGGTGGTCTGCGAACCAATTCACAAAGTGATAGTCGGTGATGCCTGCATGGGGGAGTGGGCTCCAGAATTCAGTGGTCCACCCGAACATTCCGAGATGGTCATACACCCATGTGTCGGCTCCGCCAGTAATGACGTCTTTCGGATCGTAACGAAAATCGTCGTAGACGCCGACGTGGCGGTAGCCGGTGAATTCGCTCCCACGCTTACCAAGCGCGTCGTACAGCTTGAGATCAACAGTTGGGAACTCGGAATCGGGACGGTCGTCGAACGGCCGAAGTAGTACCGCGCTGAACGTATGGTGCGCGAAGTAGCAACACACGTTGGTTCGCGCGACAAGGGTTTCGGCGAGTGTCCGTGTTTCCGGCTCGCTCAGCGGGTACGGCCCTGCGCCGAATTGCTCGCCATGCACGCGCCATCCGGCTGGAAATTGTCGATTGAGGTCGAGGCTGCGCGGTTCGGGTGCTGTTGGGATGCGCACTCCGTCGTAGTCGCGTATCCATCCTTCGTAGAGCAGCCGATAGTACGGCCCGTCGCCGTATTCGTCGGCGTTGCGTGCGACGAGAAGGCGCGCGTCGTGTTCGCTCGTCTTCCACGGACCGTTGCGGTCTTCGATGCGCATCGTCAACAAGCGGCCGTCACCGTCGATGTCGTGTTCGACGAGTCCTGGTTGTTCGTCGGTTCGCGGCCATTTGCGCACTGAGCTGCGGAGGAATTGGGGTTCGTCTGCAATCGCAAGTTCTGCACCGTCGGGATTGACGCGGGGCATTACGTAAAACGTGCGAGTGTCGAGTGCGAGTGTCACCTTCGCGTCGGTCGCGTACTCGCGCACGAGTTTGTGAATGAGGTAGAGCGCGGCGAGGGATCCTGTGTGTTCGACAGAGTGAATGTTTGCGTCGACCCAGATCGCGGGTTTTTCGTGGTGCGGTCCTGTTGCGGTGTTGGTGACTGTGGCCAGCCAGATGTTTCGGCCCTCGTGCGACACGCCGACGCTTTCGACGGTCAGCAAGGTGGGGTAGTGCTCGGCAAGCGAGTGCAGCGCTGCCGTCAGCTCGTCGTATCGATACAGGTGGTCAAACGCGAGTTCCGCCATGAGCGGAAACTACAAGCCACGGACAGGAGACACCTGTGATATGATCTAACTCATGTTGTCGCAGACCACCCTCCTCGTAGTAGTTACTTAGCGCACGGGCCGTCTCGCGTCCGTGCGCTGCCAACCCCTCCAACTGGAGGGGTTTTTGTTTGCCCGAATGATCCCCAGAACCGGGAGCACCCATGAAACCCACAGGAAAAATCACCGGAGCACAGGCACTGATCAAAAGTCTGGAAATGGAAGGCACCGAAGTGATGTTCGGCCTTCCCGGCGGAGCCATCCTCCCGGTATACGACCCGTTGATTGACTCCTCGATCCGCCACATTCTTGTGCGCCATGAACAGGGCGCTGGCCACATGGCGAGCGGCTACGCCCACGCGACAGGGCGACCTGGCGTCGCGATGGTGACGAGCGGACCCGCGGCGACGAACATCGTGACCCCGCTCGCTGATGCCTACCTCGATTCTGTGCCGATGGTCGTGGTGACCGGTCAGGTGCCGTACGCAGCGATTGGTACCGATGCGTTTCAGGAATGCGACACGGTGGGCATCACGATGCCAGTGACGAAGCACAATTGGTTGGTCACCGACGCGCGCGATATTCCGACGATTGTTCGCGAGGCGTTTCACGTCGCCACTACTGGTCGACCTGGTCCTGTGCTGATCGATTTCCCCAAAGACATCGCAAACCAGTCGATGGACTGGTATTGGCCGGACGGCGTCGATATGCCTGGCTACAAACCCAATACCAAAGGTCACCCGAAGCAGGTCAAAGACGCCGCCCGATTGGTGGTGCAGGCAAAACGGCCAGTGATCTATGCGGGCGGTGGCATCTTGAAGGCGCGCGCAGCTGAGGCCTTGAAGGCGTTTGCGGAGCTGACTGGAATCCCGGTGGTCACCACGTTGATGGCGCGGGGCGCATTCCCCGATCAGCACGAGTTGTGCCTCGGCATGCCGGGAATGCATGGCAACTACACCGCAATTACCGCGTTGCAACAGAGCGATCTGTTGATCGCGTTGGGGGCTCGCTTCGACGACCGCGTGACCGGGAAGGTGAGCGCATTCGCCCCGGACGCAAAGATCATCCACGTCGATATCGACCCGGCAGAGCAAGGCAAAGTCCGTCGACCTGATGTGCCGATCGTCGGTGACTGTAAGCAGGTCATCGAAGAGCTGATCAAGGCGACGAAGGCGGAACACAACAAGCATCCGCAGGCCGACATCAGTGAATGGAGAACGACGATCCATCAATGGCAGATCGACTTTCCGCTCTACTACGAACAAGAGGACGGTGGGACGCTGAAGCCTCAGTTTGTGATCGAAAAGCTGCGTGAACATACGCCGGACGATTGCATCTTGGCATCGGGGGTCGGGCAACATCAGATGTGGGCGAGTCAGCACTGGCAGTTCAACCACCCGTACACGTGGATCAACTCCGGAGGACTCGGCACGATGGGATATGCGGTACCGGCGGCGATCGGTGCAAAGGTCGGACGCCCTGATCGGATGGTGTGGGCGGTCGACGGAGATGGTTGTTTCCAAATGACTGCGCAAGAGCTTGTGACCGCCACGGCGGAGAAGATCCCGGTGAAAATCGCGATCTTGAACAACGCCTACCTGGGGATGGTGCGCCAATGGCAGGAGTTGTTCTATGAAGAGCGGTACAGCGAGGTGTATTTGTCTCCCGATCTGCCCGACTATGTGAAATGGGCCGAAGCAATGGGTTGCGTGGGGATGCGCGTCGACAACGCCGACGACGTTGTGACGACGATCGAAAAAGCGAACGAAATTAACGATCGTCCGGTCGTGATCGATTTCCGGACCGACTACCGCGAAAAGGTGTATCCGATGGTCGCTGCCGGTACGTCCAACGACGATGTGATTCTGCATCCGGCACTCAACGAGAAAGCGCGGTGAATGTGACCTTCAATGCGCGCCACCACATTCTTTCGGTACTCGTGGAAAACAAAGCAGGTGTCTTGACGCGCGTTGCAGCGCTGTTCTCGCGCCGCGCCTTCAACATCGTTTCGCTTGCGGTGAGCCCGACTGAGGATGAACGCTTTTCTCGAATGACGATCGTCGTCGATGCTGACGCGTCGCCGCTCGAGCAGATCGTGAAGCAACTGAACAAGCTGATACCGGTCATCAAGATCAGCGAGATCGCGCATGATGAAGGCGTGGAGCGCGAAATGATGTTGTTTACTGTCAAAGCTGTTGCCGACACCCGATCGCAAGTGACGGAATTGTCGTCGATTTTTGATGCGAAGATCATCGATGTTGGGTACGAAGCGATGACGATCATGTTGGTCGGCGAACCGGACAAGCTCGACGCGTTCACCGATCTGATTCGACCGTTCGGCATTGTTGAGATGCAACGCACTGGCCGTATTGCCATGCCCAAACTCGCCCGTCAGCCGATCAGGTTGCGGGCGGTGAAATCAATTCGAGGCTGATATACGGGCAACCAGCATTCACGCCCGTAGCCTTCCCCCGTTCGATTTTTCTGCAAGGAGCAATCTCGATGGCCGCAACCGTGTATTACGACAAGGACGCCAATTCGGCGCTCATCGCCGATAAGAAAGTGGCGATCCTCGGCTATGGCTCCCAAGGCCATGCCCATGCGTTGAACTTGAAGGAGTCGGGGGTCGACGTGATCGTCGGGCTTCGCGAGGGTTCGAGTTCGAAAGCCAAGGCTGAGGCCGCTGGTCTGACCGTGCTGCCGACCGGCGAAGCGGTCGCCGCCGCCGACATCGTGATGGTATTGCTCCCCGACACTGAGCAGCGTCACGTCTACGAGGCCGACATTGCGCCGAACCTGAAGCCTGGCGCGTCGCTTGCATTCGCGCATGGGCTCAACATTCATTTCGATCTGATCAAACCGTCGCCCGATGTCGACGTCTGGATGATCGCACCCAAGGGTCCCGGCCACCTTGTTCGCCGTACATACGAAGAGGGCGGCGGGGTGCCATGCCTCGTTGCAGTTGCCCAGGATGCGACCGGGAAAGCGAAAGAGATTGCGCTCGCGTACGCTCAAGCAATTGGCGGTACGCGCGCTGGTGTGCTCAATACGACCTTCCAAGAAGAAACCGAAACCGACTTGTTCGGCGAACAGGTCGTGCTCTGCGGGGGTCTGGTTGAACTCATCAAGAACGGTTATGAGACGCTTGTCGAAGCTGGGTACCAACCGGAATCCGCGTACTTCGAGACGTTGCACGAAGTGAAGTTGATCGTCGATTTGATCTACGAAGGTGGGATTGGCGCGATGCACTACAGCATTAGCGACACCGCCGAATATGGCGACTACACGCGTGGCCCGCGCGTGATCACCAAAGATACGAAAGCCGAGATGAAAAAGATCCTCGGTGAAATTCAGTCTGGCGAATTTGCTCGTGAGTGGATCGCCGAAAACGACAACGGCCGACCGAATTTCAATCGTTATCGCACCGAGACCGACGCGCATCCGATCGAGAAGGTCGGTGCAGAACTCCGGGCGATGATGCCGTGGATTTCCGCCGGTAAGACGCGAGTCCAGGACGCGTCCGGCGGCTAGCTGAGGTAGCTGATCGTGCCCTTCGCAGCGGCGACTGCGGTCGCGAAGGTTGCTTGCAAGAGGTATCCACCGGTGGGCGCTTCCCAGTCGAGCATTTCACCGACAGCGAACGTTCCCGGCAGCTTGCGCAACATGAAGGTGGCATCCAGCTCTGCTTGGGCGATACCGCCAGCAGTCGAGATCGCTCGGTTGATCGGCTGCGCGATGGCGAATCGAACCGGCACCGATTTAATACGTCGAGCAAGTAGATCAGGATCGTTGGCAAGACGGATGCCGTATGCCTCGCGCAATAGTCCGATCGCGACGGGGCTGAGCCCGAGCGACCTGCGCATCCAATTCGAGGTGGACTCCTTCGGTTTTCGATGCGCGAGTTTGCGAGCGACTGCGTCGTGATGTCGCTCGGGTTGTAAATCGATGGCGATGGTCGCGACACCATGTTGATCGATTTCGCCTCGAACGAGTCGTGACACGGCGTACACGGCGCCTCCTTCGAGACCCGTCGAGGTGACCATTGCCTCGCCGCGGACTGACGTCTCGTCGAACGCGACGGCGATGTTCTTGAGCGGCGTACCTGCGAAACGTTGCGCGAAATACTCGGACCAGGCCACGACGAATCCGCAGTTTGCTGGGCGAAACGGCGCGACTTCGATTCCGGCGTCGCCAAGGATCGATGCCCAGTTGCCAGTCGATCCAGTTCCAGGCCACGACGTTCCGCCGAGCGCGAGAACCGTCGCGTCGGCGACGACATCGACGCGTTGATCGCCTTCCACCGTGAAGGTGAGTGCTCCAGATTCTTCGTTCCAACCGAGCCACCTGTGAGCGGTGTGGAAAACGACTCCGCGTTCAACGAGTCTTCGCAGCACAGCACGTAGCAAGGGTGTGGCGCGGAATGATTTGGGGAACACGCGTCCGCTTGATCCCACAAACGTTGTCTCGCCGAGCGCGTTGCACCACGCCCGAAGCGCATCAGGATTGAACGCTCGGATGGCAGGCTCGAGGAATGCGCGATCCGGCCCATAGCGATTGAGGAAATCTTCGAGCGGCTCACTATGGGTGATGTTCAATCCACCGCGTCCGGCGAGAAGAAATTTGCGACCAGGAGACCGCATTTGATCGAACACTGTGACCGACGCGCCGGATCCTGCGAGCACATCGGCGGCCATCAGGCCTCCAGGGCCACCACCGATGATCGAGATGTGTTTCCCAGTGAGTCTCGTCATCGCTCGCCAGACGACAATCCAATTCGCAAATACTCGCGCACAACCTCGAGGTTGTGCGCGATCGTGTTCGTCGCGTCGATAGACAATTTTGGTTCGGGCAATGGCGCATATTTCTCGCGCGACAGCTGCACGTGCTCCCAATCAAGTTCGTCCCACGCTGGAATATTGCGGAGCCGTCCGACGATTCGCGTGCGGTGCACATCGGGATCAGCTATTGAACATTCAACGACGAATACCGATGCGCCGTACTGCACTGCCAGTGCCGTCCATAGCTCCAACGCTCGCGGGCGCGCAACGCAATCAGTAACCGAAGATTGGCGGAGCCGCAAACGCGATTCGATCATCCTCGCCATGAGCTCGTAGCCAACATCGCGGCGCAGGTTGCCGTCGTCTTCGACGGCGTCCCACACTGTCGGAAATGCTCGTAACGCCGACATCAACCAATCCCAGTTCAGTAGGACTGCGTTGGTTTCGACCGTGATTGCTTCGGCGAGTGTGCTCTTGCCGGTGCCGGGAACTCCCGAAAACACGCAGACGAACGGCTCACGTTGGTGTGATGGAACTACGAGCGAGGGACTTGACTCCATGGAAGTTCCTTGTCGACGCGTGGCTCGCCGGGAAGGCCGAGAATACGCTCGCCCAAGATGTTGCGCATGATTTCGCTTGTACCGCCCTCGATCGAGTTTGCGCGAGCGCGCAAGAACATGTGTCGACTCGTTCCGGGCTCGCCGTCGAGCCCGACCTGTTCGGGGCGGCGGAAGGTGAAATCGAATCCATCGAGTGCACGCGCACCGAGGAGATTGACGCAGAGTTCGTAGATTTTTTGGTGGTTGATCGCCAACGCAAGTTTCGCGATGGAGCCTTCTGGCCCCGGGTTGCCCGTGCGTGCCGCTGCCGATGCGCGCATGTTGGTGAGCCGCAGTACCTCTGCGTCCACCCACACGCTCATGAGTTGGTCCTTGCGTCCCGGCGATTGCGTAGTGCCTTCCTCGGTCCAAATGCGCACAGCTTCGGCAATCGCACCCTGTCCGCGCTTTGGACCGCCTCCGCCTCCCCCGCCGCCGCCGATTGAGGTCCGCTCATTGGCGAGCGTTGTGAGTGAGACGCGCCAACCTTCGCCGACATCGCCGATCCGATAGCTGTCTGGCACCCGTGCGTCGGTCAGATAGACCTCGTTGAACTCGGCTTCACCGGTGATCTGGCGTAGCGGACGAACCTCGACTCCTGGCTGATGCATATCGAGCGCGAAATATGTGAGCCCCTTGTGTTTTGGGATGTCGGGATTCGTACGCGTCACCAGCATGCCGAAGTGGGCGAGGTGAGCCAAGGTGTTCCATACCTTCTGGCCGTTGACGATCCATTCGTCGCCGTCGCGTACGGCACGTGTTGCAATCGACGCGAGATCTGAACCGGCGCCGGGCTCGCTGAAGAGTTGGCACCACACTTCTTCTCCAGTGAACATTGGGCGCAGAAAGCGTTTCTTTGCCCATTCGCTCCCGTGGGTCACAATCGTTGGAGCGACAAGAAACAATCCGAAGAACAATTTGCTCTCGCCACCCGACACGCCACCGGCGCGCAATCGGCGATCGACTTCTCGTTGCATCGCGGGGCGCAAGCCGAGTCCGCCGTTGCCGATCGGGAAGCTGATCCAAGCGAGACCCTTGTCGTACTGGGCGCCGCGGAATGTGATGTTGTCGGTCGTCGCCGGGTCGTGCTCGGCGAGGAGTTCGTCAACGAGTGCGGCGACGTGTGCGGTGTCCGCATCGAGTGCAGTGGCAGTCGTGTTCATCGATCAGGAAGCGTAGGCTCCGCGGCCGTGACGGCGCTCAGCGTGGCTGCAGCTGGTGTGGCAGGGTACTTCTGCGGATCATTTCCGACCGCCGATCTCGTGACCCGCGTGGCGACGCGCGGGGCGACAGGCGGGGCGACAGGCGGGGCGACAGGCGGGGCGATCAATCTCCGCAACGAAGGCAGCGGGAACCCTGGAGCAACGAACGCGGCGAAGGTGCTCGGTGCGAAGTGGGGAATTGTCGTGCTGATTGTCGACATTTTGAAGGGTGTCGCCGCCGGCACTCTCGGGATGGCGATTGGTGGCGATGCCGGTGGATACGTCGGTGCGACCATGGGAGTTGGCGGCCACATCCTGCCGATTTGGAGTGGCTTTCGCGGAGGTAAAGGTGTCGCGACGTCGGCCGGCGCCTGTTTGGCCGTCTTCCCGTTCTACTTTCCGATCGATCTCGCGGTTGCCGCGATCGGCGCGGTTGCCGCAAAAAAGGCTGAACGCGCGACCCAGGTGAGCGGGGGCGTTTGGACGATCGCCGCGCTCGTGTGGTGGCTGGCTGATCTTCCCAACGGGTGGGGTCCGAAGCCGACGTGGGGGCTCGTCGCGTTCGCGGCGTTGAGCACCGCAATGATCCTGCGAAAGTTCGCGTTGGCGGGCAAACACCCACGCTGAATTGGCACCACGGAAATCGCAGCCAAGGGCCGGATTGTGGTCGAATTTCCGGTGTATTCCTTACGAATTTCTTATAAAAGCCCTGTTCACGCCGATCTTTACAGAATCTTCGGATTTCGTAGGCAATGAATCACCCCGCGGTGGAGTTGAGGTTCTAGCGTGAATGCAGTGACCCGCATTTGGGAACGGCCCGGCTACCGCTTCGAAGCGGAAACGACCGCTGCCATCCCGATCTCCGAATTTGGTAACCCTGCCGTCTACGAGCGCGAGCACGCGGCGCTGTTCCGGCCCGGCAACGGACTCATGTACCTCGGCCACGATGCGCTCTTGCCGGGGAAAGGTCATCGGCTCGCCGACGGTGATCCGCGTGTCATTCTCACCCGCGACGACGATGGGGTTGTGCGCGCCCTTGCCAATGTGTGTACCCACACGTTGCGGCCCATCGCCGATACAGCAGAGTTCGTCGACAAGTCGTGCCTCACGTGTCCGTTTCACCAGTGGTCGTACCGTCGCGACGGTTCGTTGATCGGTGGACGCGACATCACCTTCGGCACTGGTGACGACGGAATCGCCGCGAGGTCAAAGCTCGCGCTGACGACATTCGATGTGCTGTCGTGGCAAGGATTCCATTTCGGTGTCGACCCGCAACGGCGTCCGGAATACGAGCTCGATTTTCAGCGCATCACCGACGACTTCAGCGCGCGCGGGCTGGCGCAGCACCTCGACTTCGAGGGTTGGAAGATAGTCGCCAGCGAAGACACGCACTACAACGCCGATTGGAAAGCGTTCCTCGAGGTATTCGGCGACTGCTACCACGTCCCGCCGTATCACCCTGGGCTTGCATCATTCTCCGACTGCGACACGCTTGAGTGGACATTCGGGCCGAACTATCACGTGCAGTTCCTCGACTTGCACGAAACGCGCGGTGCTGGTTCGGCGAAGTACACCGAATGGGTACGCGGTCTGGAGCGCTATCACGCAGCCCGCGGCGAAGCGATGAGCAAGTTTGCCGTCGCCTGGCTCGGCATCTACCCAAATATCATGATCGAGCTGTACTCGGGGCTGCGCGTCCTTTCGATCGTCATTCCCACTGGCCCAACCACCCATATCAACCGCGCGCACTACCTCGTGCCGACCGATATGGAAGCCATCGTTCCTGGTCTTCCAGCAATTATGAAGGCTGCGTTCGATGAGACCGGTGAAGAGGACAACGTGTTGATCGAAAGCCGCCACACTGGCGCGATGAATGCGAAGTCGCTTGGCATCGATATCGATTCGTACTATGCGAACCTCACCGGGCCGGCACCCGAGGCCGGAACAGCCCACTTCTATCAGTGGTATCGGGCGCAGCTGGCCCGCCACGCCGCAACCGCAACGGCTTGAGCAACGCGTCGTGCAACCAGTCGGTGAACGGGTTGGGCTCAATGCTTGGCGGATATCGCGCAGCTAGTGCAGCTCTACCAGCGGTGACTCAATGCCGAAACGATGTGGAAGTCGGCGGGCAGCGAATATTCCTGCGACTCCAGCAGCAATCGGCAAGGTGAAGGCGAGCATCACGCCGCTTCCCAAACTCCAACGTTGGTCCTTGGCAAGGTGAATCAACGCCCCACCGATCCCGGTTGCGATTGCGGTAGATAGCACGTCGGTCACCGAAAGCGCCGCGCTGGCTTCTCCCTCTCGCCCCGGCTCCGCTTCGGCCAACATCGCCACGGATACCGCGGAGTAGCCGAGTCCCATACCAAAGCCGCAGATTCCAAATGCGATGAAGCCGAGCGCGATCGGTGTCTGATCGACTGCTGTCGCGAGGAGGCCGGCGCCGCCAAAGCCCACCAAGCCAAGGCCTGTGCTCACCAACGTGCTCGGCGCGAACCGTCCGTGGAAATGCTCTTGGACCCAAGCGCCGATTGTCCAGGTCATAGCTGAGCTCGTCACCGCCGCGCCGCCGAGCGCGAGTGAGTAGCCACGCACATCGTGAATGAGGTGGGGAACGAACGCGTCGAGACCGAAGAGGGAGAAGGTCTGAAACGCTCGCAGGCCGATCGTCGCGGGGAGTCCGCGTCGCAGTCGAATAGTTCCATCGGGAACCAAGCGCACGTACGCCCGCCCTCCGACGACGGCGCCAATCAGAACGCACGCGACCGCTAGACCAAACGGCAATCCGCTTGTTCCCACAAAGACGAGCGCGACTCCGGCCGTGCAGAGCAGCGCGATTGGCCGTCGATCGATGGGCGTGGCGGTCTCGGATTCGACAAGGTTTGTGTCCGCGGGATTCGTGTCGAGGGCGCGCAGTACTGGTGTCGTCGCGAAGCCCACGGGTATGGCTATGGGAAGCAGTGCGAAGAACGTCCAGCGCCATCCGAACTGTTCAGTGATGAACGCGCTCACTGATAGACCGACGAGTCCGGGAACGATCCACGCACTCGACATGATTGCAAACACGCGCGGTCGAAGCTCTGGCGGAAAGCCGCGGCCCGCTACCACGTACGCCATGGCTGGGATCGCGCCGCCACCAGCGCCCTGCACGAACCGCGCGATGACGAGGAGCGACATTGTGGGCGCCGAGCCGGCAGCGACTAATCCCGCCACGAAAATTGTCAATCCGATCGCGAACGGTCGCGCTGGTCCGTGCTCATCTGCACTGCGGCCAGCGATGACGGTGCCGAGCAGGGTTCCGAGCATGTAAGCGCTGAATACCCAGCCGTACAACGCCAAACCGTTGAGATCGGCCGCGATCGCGGGCAACGCGGTCGATACCGCGAGCGATTCGAAACCCACGAGCGTGACTGCAAGCACTAGGCCGATGGTGAGCCTGCGTCGTCCTGGAGCGAAGACCGACTGTTCCGGAACGCTCGTTTGGGCCACAACATGACCCTAATTCTTGCAATCGGGCATAACAGATTGCCGCGCGTCGGTTAGCGAACACTGGTTGACTCCGTGAGACAACGACTATTCGCCTCAGGGGAGGCGACAAAGGAGTGGGGACATGGGCCCTGGAAGCATTGCGGGAATCGTGGGAGCAGTACTGGTACTGATTGTGCTGTCACAGTCGTTCACACAAATTGGTGCGAGCGAGATCGGTTTGGTGACGAAGCGACTTGGGTTGAAGAAACTCAAAGACGACAACCCCATTGCATTCAATGGCGAAGCTGGGTACCAAGCCGATTTGTTAATGGCCGGGCTTCGGTTCAAGTTGTGGCCCGTTTACGGGGTCAAGAAGCACTCCTGGGTACAGGTTCCTGCTGGTGAAATCGCGGTGGTGGTCGCGCAGGTGGGCAAACCATTGCCCATCGGGAACAAGAGCGGAATCTACAACCCGCAGTTCGGGAACTTCTCGAACGTGCGCGCGTTCATCGAAGGTAATGGCGAAAAAGGTGTGCAGCGGCCGGTGCTCCCGCCGGGAACGCTTGTGCCGATTCATCCGGTCGCGTTTCTTGTGCTCACTGCGCGCCAGGCGTATGGCGTGCCAGTTGCTCCGGATTTGCAGCAGCGCGCCAAGGCGACTGGTGGCGTGTTGCGGAGCGAATCCTTTGGTCTGACTGCAGATCAACTGCGTGTCGTTGTGATCGCTCCGAATGGACCACAAGATACGGTCGGTATCGTCACAGCGCTCGAAGGGGAGCCGTTGCCCTCTGGCGATATCGCAAGCCGCCTCGGCGCGTTTGAAGACATCGTGGCCGCCGAGGAATCCGGCGCAAGCGACGCTGACGTCATCGAATTGTTGCTCGGCAACAAGAACAATCTTCACAACAACTATCAAGACTTTCAGCGGTTCTTAGACAATGGCGGAAAGATTGGTTTGCAGCACGACCCGCTGCTCTACGGTGCCTATCTTCTCAACCCGTTTCTCGTACAAGTTGAACTTGTGCCGATGCTTGTCGTCAACCAGGGCCAAGTTGCAGTTATCAAGGGTTATGTCGGACTTCCGACGTCCGACACTTCTGGTGAGGAATTCAAATTTGGCGCGATCGTGCAGCCGGGTCACCGCGGTATCTGGCAAGAACCGCTGCGCACCGGGAAATACCCCATCAATCCCCGCGTCTACGCGGCCGAGATCGTTCCCACCTCAATTCTGACATTGAACTGGAGCCCGACCGTGTCGGCGGCACACAGCCTCGATGCCAATCTGCTCCCGATTTCTGGAAAGAGCCGCGAGGGTTTCGTGTTTGGGATCGAGCTGCAGGTGCAGATTCACGTTCCCGACACGAAGGCACCGAAAGTGATTTCGATGGTCGGCACGATGCTCAACCTCGTCAACGAGGTGCTGCAGTCGGCCGTTGGAAACCATTTCCGCAACACGCTGCAGGATCTTGAAGCCGTACGGTTCATCGAGACGCGCAAGGAAGTACAGCAGGCTGCGTTCACAGCTATTTCGCAGTATCTCGGCCTCTACGAAGTCGAAACAAAGGGTGTGTATCTCCAAGATGTTGTCTTCCCTCCCGAACTCGTAGAAGTCCTGACCAAACGCGAGATCGCAAATCAAGAAAAAGCGACGTTCGCCGAAGAAGAGCGCGCCCAAATTGTGCGTGTCGAAATGGAAAAAGCCAAGGGCACCGCGGATATGCAAGCGACGCTTGCACAGGCAACGGTCTCTGTCACGATTAAACAAGCCCAAGCTGAGGCCCGAAAAGCCGAGGCCGACGGTGAAGCGAGCTATGTCGAACGCACCGGTGTCGCCGAAGCCGCCCGTCTCAAAGCCATCGGTGTCGCTGAGGCCGAGGTGCTGGAACGAACGGGTGCCGCTCAAGCCACGAAGACCCGCGCGGTCGGACTCGCGACCGCGGAAGCCACCCAGGCGTTGGGCGAAGGCAGAGCGCGCGGATATGCGGCCCAGGTCGTATCGCTTGGTGCCGGTGCCACGGCCGCTGTGGCGGTTGCCGACGCGGTCGCCCAGGGGGGTATCGACATCATGCCGGAAGTTCTTGTGACTGGCGGTGGTGGCGCACTTGATGGTCTCGCTGCGGTGCTGATGCGGGCGTTCGGAGCCAATGGTGGCGCCCCGGGCTCTCTTGCGAAGATCATTGGCACGCCTGGAACGAGCGCTGCTGTTGCGGCCGACCCGTCGCAGCTTGGCGCCGAGGTTGGTGGGGAGTCTGGCGTTGGCGAGTCCGTGCGCGGCGAGGCATCGGCCGACTAGACATTGCGCCATGATCGACATATACGAACCGGAATCTGCGGGGCTCGCTCGTGACAAGACTGACGACTTGGTCATGCGTGTGCAGCGAGAAATCGATGCTGGCCATTTGCCGTCGTGTCAGATCGCGTTGGTTCGCAACGACGTCGTGGGCGTTGCCAAGACGTTCGGCGCCGATGCTCAATCTCGATATGTGATCTTTTCGGCGACGAAACCTGTCGTAGCGATGGCGTTTTGGACGCTGCTCGACGAGGGTCTGTTCCGTCTCGAGGATCCGGTGAGCGATCACATCCCCGAGTTCGCATTGAACGGCAAGCGCGACATCACGATCGAACAGGTCATGCTGCACACTTCGGGATTTCCTCATGCTCCGCTCGGTCCGCCGCAATGGGATACCCGCGATGGTCGCTTGGCAGCGATGGCTGCTTGGCGTACTAATTGGGAACCTGGCACGCGATTCGAATATCACCCGTCGTCTGCGCATTGGGTGTTGGCAGAACTCATCCAACGTGGTTCCGGAGTCGACTATCGGGAGTTCGTCGAACGACGTATTTTGCAGCCGCTGAAATTGCACCGCTTGCAGTTGGGGGTGCCGGTGGCAGAACAGCGCGATATCAACGAACTTGTTGCGGTCGGCGAGGTCATGACAGGCGATGAGATCGAAGCCATTTTTGGTATCCGCGAACTTCCAATTTCGGAAGTCACGATTGACGCATTGTTGTCGTTCAACTTCGCGCAAACTCGAGCGCTCGGTGTTCCCGGTGGGGGCGGGGTTTCCGACGCGCTCGACCTTGCATTGTTCTACCAAGCTCTACTCGCGGGTGGCCGCGGACTACTTTCCGACGACGCAATGCTCAACTTCACCGCGAATGTCCGCAACGACTTTCCCGATTTTCTCGGGACACCTGCGAATCGTGCACTTGGGATGGTGGTGGCCGGTAACGATGGGAAGTCGGGAATGCGCGGAATGGGCAAGACCGTTTCCGCTAGAGCGTTCGGACACAATGGCGCAGGTGGTCAGATTGCGTTCGCGGATCCGGAATCCGGAATCTCATTCGTGTATCTCACCAACGGATTAGATCAACACATGCTGCGTGAGGCACGAAGGACCGTCGCCATCGCATCTCGTGCCGGCGCGTGCGCGATATGAAAATCCAACTGACGGTGAACGATTTTCTGCAACGCGCCGAGACTGTGTATGGCGAACGGGTCGCGTTTGTTGATGAGCCAGATCAGCCAGCTTCACCCTGGAGCTCGTTGCGTTGGAAGGAAGTCGCGGCTCGAGCGCGAGCCCAGTCGGCTGGCCTCGATCGACTTGGTGTGGGTGTTGGTGAGCGTGTCGCCGTTGTGTCGCACAACTCAGCGCGGTTGTTGACCTCGTTTTTTGGTGTGAGTGGATCCGGACGGATTCTGGTCCCGATCAACTTCCGTCTGAATGCCGAAGAGATCAGGTACATCGTTGGACATTGCGGAGCATCGATGCTGTTGATCGATCCTGAGCTCGAAGATTCGCTGCAAGGAATTTCGGCCCCACACCGCTACGTGCTGGGCGCCGACGCCGATACCGAGCTATACGATTTCAGTCGGGAACCCGAGCCGTGGAATGCTCCAAACGAAGACGCGACGGCGACGATCAACTACACGAGCGGCACGACTGCGCGACCCAAGGGTGTGCAACTCACCCACCGCAACATTTGGCTCAACGCGACGGTGTTCGGGTGGCAGGCCGGTATCAGCGATCGTGATGTCCTGTTGCACACTCTCCCAATGTTTCATTGCAACGGATGGGGTATTCCGTATGCGGTGACTGGTATGGGTGGCCAACACATCGTGCTTCGAAAAGTTGATGGTGCCGAGATCTTGCGCCGTGTCGATCAGCATGGCGTGACGTTGTTGTGTGGCGCGCCGGCAGTGGTCTCGGCGGTGTTGGATGCCGCGGCGACGTGGGAGGGCACGATTCCCGGAAGTGGTCGAACCCGCGTTGTGGTGGCGGGAGCGCCACCGCCGACGCGCACGATCGAACGCGTCGAGACCGAACTTGGCTGGGAGTTCATACAAATATACGGTCTCACCGAAACTACGCCGTTGCTCACAATGAACCGCGGTCGCGCCGAATACGACGATCTGACACCGGGTGAACGGGCAGTCAAGCTCGGACGTGCCGGTGCACCGGCGCTTGGAGTCACGATGGCAGTCGACGAACATGGCGAACTCTTGGCCCGTTCGAACCATGTCATGGAGGGTTATTGGGAACAGCCCGACGCGACGAGCGCGGCGATCGTCGACGGTTACTTCCATACAGGCGACGGTGGAGCGATCGACGACGAGTGGTATGTCGCGATTCTTGATCGCAAAAAAGATGTCATCATTTCCGGTGGTGAAAACGTCAGCTCGATTGAGGTAGAGGACGCGATTTTTTCACATCCTGCTGTTGCCGAGGTTGCGGTGATCGGTATACCGCACGAAAAATGGGGCGAGACGGTGATTGCGCTTGTCGTGCTGAGCCCGAACGCAGAGGCGTCCGGCAACGACATCGTCGAGCACTGCCGTTCGAAACTCGCGCATTACAAGTGCCCAACGCGGGTTGAATTCAGGACCGCGTTGGCCCGCACGGCCACCGGCAAGCTGCAGAAGTTCAAGTTGCGTGAGCCCTACTGGGACGGCCGCGACAAACTGGTCAACTGAACGTCCGCGAGTGTTGGCTTTCGTTCAGCTGACAAATACGTTAGAGTTTGCATACCTCGTGCAAACCGAGTCTCAGATCGATTACTCCCGGGAGCCCGTATGAAATTTCGAAGCTCACGTCTCGGCCTTGTGGCCGGCGTCTCTCTTGTTGCGCTCTCGCTAGCCGGCTGCGCCTCGTCGAAGACCAGTGCGTCGTCGAACGACAAAGCTGGCAGCGGTGCCACCACGACCTCGATGGCAGCGGCTCATGCCGCGGGTGCTCACGACATGGGCAACATGGGCCCGGTACTTGCGGGTACGGCCACCGGCGACTCGCCGTGCGAAAAGGCGTCACCGAAACCTGCGTCACCAGGACAAGCCAACGCCTCGGGTGCCTCAGGGACCGACGCTGAAGGCAGTCATGGCGGACGCGGCATGCTGAAGCAACTTCCGATGACGCACGCTGAACGCGTGTTGTTGGCGAAGCAGATGATCCAAGCTCGATCGGTGATCGATAAATATCCAACGGTCAAAGTGGCTGAGGCCGCCGGCTACCGCATGAGCACCGTATTCGTGCCATGCATCGGTGCGCACTACACGAATATGAAACTCCTCTATAAGTTCGATCCCGCTGCGCCCTCGGAGTTGTTGTTCGACGGCACAACACCCGATTCGAAAATCATCGGACTGAGCTATCTCGTGTTTCACCCAGGTGGCGCGCCCGAAGGTTTTGCCGGACCGAACGATCATTTCCATCAGCACAACGCAAACGGCGGTCTTTGCTTGAAGGGCGGCACCGTCATCGGCGGCGAAGACATGATGCCAGCCGATTGCGTCAAAGCTGGCGGCTCGAAGTCGGCGAAGTTGATGGCCGATGTATGGATGGCGCACGCATGGGTTGCGCCGGGCTGGGAATGCACCTGGGGCGTCTTCGCTGGTGAATGCCCCGAACTCGGTGGTCGCCTCGGTGGCAACGCGTTCGATACCTCCAAGAGCTGAGGCTTGAGCGTTCCGTCCAGTTAGTGCAACGGCGAGCGCTTCGTCGTGCGCAAAAGTTGACTTTCCCAGTCGTCGCGCACTTCGAGCGCATCGTGCATCCATGTTCCAGGCGCCTTAACGCGCTCGGGTAGGTCACTCGTGAAGAGACCAGTGAGCCGCTCAGGGAAGAGCACGCGTTGCCACAGCAGGACCTCCCGGCGACGAGCGGCACCTAAGGCTGCTTGGAATACGCCGACCATTTCGAGCAACGACCGATTGGTGTGTACTTCCAAGCTCGGTGCGTAGTGGGTGCGTGCGGCTTCGAGATAGTCGTCGAGCTTGGCTTCGTATGGCCAGGCGCTGTCCTGCATGAACAGCGCCTGGTCGCGGGCTTCGCCATCCACCGGGATCTCGTCGAACGCGGTGATCTGGGGTCCCCAGGGCACGGGAAGGAGCAATTTTCCTGTGACGTCGTGGCGCAACGTGTCGGCATGCGCCGCCCAGGAGCGAAGATCACCAGATTGCACGCGTCGCGCCAGGCGTTCGTACGCGTTGCCATCGCGCAGTGCCGTGATCGTGACATGAAAATAGGCGCGGCCGGTTCCGTGTGCCAGCTGTAAGTGCCAGGCCAGACGCGCGTCGTCAGTTGCCGCCAGCGCGGCGAGCCATCCGTCGTCGACGTGTGTCTCGAACTGCGCTTCGTAGCGGCCGGCGACGCGGTGCACTTCATGCAGATACAACATGATGCGAGTCTGCTATTGCGAAGTGACCGCGCGCAATAATTCCTCGAAGCAACCGTCGGCGAGAAGTCTCAGTTCGCTATCGGAACGATCTTGAATCGGATGCGGTACGAAGACACTCGCTGGTTCGGCGCCGAGCGCAGTCGATTGCGCTGCGGCGGCCTCGACAAATGCGCTCGACGCGACGAATACCATTGGCATTCCGACCGACTCGAAATTCACGGTGTCGTGCACACTGCACGACGTGCATGAGCCTCAATCGGCGAGTGCCTCGATGACGACGTCGCATTTCGCGGCAATTTCATGGCGTAAATCGATAGGTGCTGGCTTGGTGAACGTTGGCTTTCGGAAGCGTTCGACGGTGCATCCGTGCGTGAGGAGCAATTCCTCGATGCGATCGAGAAATACGTTGCCACGAGGTTTGGAAATGTCGAGCAACCCGACGTGCATGCGGTCGAGCGAAACTGGTCGCGCTGGTCGCGTGCGTGCGGTGGTGGTCTGTTCGCCTGTTGGGTCGAGCAATACTTGCGTCGTCATAGGACCACCTCGCGGGTCACGATCTCGCTGCCGACTGCGCCGATCGCCCAGCCAGGAATCAATGCCGAGAACATACCGGCTTCACCGCCAGCGTGAACGATCACGAGCCCACCATCGCGAAATTTCGGAATGGTGGAGGCGGCAACGCTTTCGGGGAGGCCTTCAGCGATTCCGTTCGCCCCGCGCACGAGTTCTGATCCCGGAATCTGCAGTAGTGCCATGAGTTCGTCGTGAAGTTGTTGTTTCGACCAACTTGCCTCGCGAAAAACTCTCGCGTGTTCGGGCGAAACCACCACGACCGCATCCCACACCATCACGTTCTTCGGGTGACCGATCGATCGGAGACCGGCAGCGAGGCTGCGCGCGAGTGACTCTGGGCTCCGGCTGAGTTGATCAACGATCGGGTGCAACCCGGCTGCAGCGAACAACGTCACTGCGCTCTGCGTCTGGCGCATTCCAGACCGAGAAACATGTAACGGCTCCCACGGGCTGTCGTGTTCTCGTTCTGCAAAACAGAATGTGTACTTTCCTGGATTGCCGAGTGTCGCGCGGTCGATTTCTCCTGGCCGTCCTCCGCCAACATTGCGAATCACAAGTTGTAGGGCGCGTCCGATGGTGGCATTCGCTCGGTTCCCTTGCCCGAGCGCGTTGACTCCGCTATTCATTCCGATGGCGCGAGCGATTGGACCATTGACGATGACCATGGGTCCGGAGAAATATGTGGTGCACAACAGGCCATGTGCATTGAATTCGTCGGTGCATGCCGCCTCGACTGTTGCGAGAACCACCGGCAAGTAGTCGGGTTTGCATCCCGACATCACTGCGTTGATCGCCACCTTCTCGACCGTGCATTCGACGAGGTCTGGTGGGACAAGCGCGACGATGTCGTTCGGGTCCCGGGTTGTCCCACCGAGCATCCTCGCGACGCGTCGCGGCGAGGGCGGCACAACGGGGAGGCCATCGGTGAAACCCCGTTCAAAAAGTGCTTCTATCTCGTCTTCGGTTTCGCCGAATTCGAGGGCGCGACTCTTGAGGAGCGGGATTCGCAGTGCGATGGCGCGTGCTTCGGCGATTTCTGGTTCGTTGGTCCGCGAACCGCAGCCCGGCCGAAAATCTGGAAGGTCACGTCCGAGGTCTTCGGCGCCAGTGACATTCTCCCAGTGCGACCGCGACCATCCGACGGTCGAATCGATCACCGAACCGTTTTGGATTTTCAACAGTGTTGGAACGGTCTCGATGTCGAGCGCGAACGAAAGGTCGAGTTCGCGGTCGTCTATGACGGTGAACCCTTCAGGGAATGTCGGATCGTCCTGCGAAATCACAGTGTGCAAGCCGTGACCAACAAGTTCGCGTAATACCGGTGCGACGAGCACGCATGTTGGGCAATCGTGCTTCACTACTGCGACAAATCCATCGGCGAACCGCGAGGCGTTCATGTTGGTGAAGCATGACGCGTATCGCGCATCCTCGTCAATTGGCGAGTTGCGTTATCACATAGTCGATCGCCCGCGTCAAGATCGCGATGTCTGTGGGTTCAATGGCGGGGAAGAGCGCTATTCGAAGTTGATTGCGACCGAGTTTGCGATACGAATCGACGTCGAGAATTCCGTTGGCCCGCAGCACCTTTGCGAGCGCGAGCGCGTCGATAGCAGCATCGAAATCGATGGTTGCTGTCACGCGGCTGCGAGCAGCTTCGACCACGAAAGGCCGTGCGAACTGGTGATGGTCGGCCCATCCATAAATTGTTCCCGCCGACGTGTCGCAACGCGTGGCGCACCACTCGAGCCCGCCGTTGCCCAACATCCATTCCACTTGATGTGCAAGCAGGAATATCGTCGCCAATGCTGGGGTGTTGTATGTCTGGTTCAGGCGCGATTGTTCGACTGCGATCGCTAGATCGAGTGACGCTGGTACCCACCGATTGCTGGTTGTGATCTTGGCAATGCGTTCGATTGCTGCAGGTGAACACAAGGCGAGCCAGATGCCGCCATCTCCAGCGAAGCATTTCTGCGGAGCGAAGTAGTAGACGTCGAATTGCCCTGGGTCGACGCGTAAGCCTCCCGCCGCCGAGGTTGCATCGACAAGGACCAAGCCGTCGGCGTCGATGGGTCGAACCACGTCGCACATGACGCCCGTCGAGGTTTCGTTGTGCGGAAAACAGTATGCGTCAATATCTGGCGCGGCGACGTTGCCCCGCGGTGCGTCGCCGGGACTGGTTTCGATCACCTCCGGATCATCGAGATGTGGTGCTGCCTTCGCCACCGCAGCAAACTTCGATGAAAACTCACCGATGACGACATGTTGGCTCTTGTTGTCGATCAGTCCGAAGCTCGCCGAATCCCAAAACGAAGTCGACCCGCCGTTGCCGAGCAGTACTTCGTAGCCGTCCGGCAGCGAAAACAATTCGGCCAATCCATCGCGTGCTCGGCCCACGACGTTACGGACGGTGGCTTGACGATGGCTGGTGCCGAGGTAACTCGGGCTCGCGTCCGACAGTGCGGCGACAGCTTCCTGTCGGACCTTCGACGGGCCAGATCCAAACCGGCCGTCGCTCGGCCTGAGATCTGCTGGCAGGGTAATGGAATCAACGTTGGTGGTCACCGCCGCACGCTATGAGCCGACGACGACCTCATCCGAAACAATTTCGGTTTGTTTGACGGTTGTTGATCCGTCGGGAACGGAAGCGAGCATCTCTGCGTGCCACCGCGGGTGTTCGTGCTTGGCCCAATGTGCGCTGACCTTGCCACGCAATATTCCACGCATCGACTCTGGTCGCGACAGGGCCATCGTGATGTGTCCGACGGTCGCCATGAAGAGAAAGATCGCGAACCAGCTGTGCGTGAAATCTGCACCGCTGCGCATCCATAGCGGAAAGACGTTGGCCCATCGCATCACCGTTCCTGTGATGGGGAAAATCACGATGCACGCGCCGACAAATGCAGCATTGAGCTTTTGGCCGGGATTGAACTTGCCAACCTTGGCGGTTGGTCGTGTACGTCGGCGCCACCAACGCGAATCGTCGGCAGTCCATCTCCCGAAGCGTTTGAAATCGTCGCGAAGCTGACGTCCGGCTCGCGTTGCAATGCCGAGCAGCACAGGAATGGGTAGCGTGTAACCGACCCAGAGATGCAACGCTTTTACCGTCCCACGATGTGCGAGCAGCCGAAAACCGGGGGCTCCGTAGAGGCTGAAGCCGGTCACGAGCAGAAAGAGAAAGAGCGTTGCATTGGCCCAGTGCACCGTTCGCTCGACACGCCCGAATCGCACAAACGACGTTGCAGCCGCCCCTTGGTCAAGTTGGGTCATCGTTCAACCCGTTGCTCTTTCCGACCCACGCGTCGACGGCGTAACCCTCGTTTTCCCAGTAGCCCGGCGTGACTTGTTCCACCACTTCGATACCGTCGAGCCACTTGATCGACTTATAGCCGTACATCGGCGCGGCGTAGAGCCGGACAGGTCCGCCGTGTTCGGTGGTGATGTCGTGGCCTTCCAATTGATACGCGACCAACATATCTGGGCGCAGCGCTTGTGCGAGGGTGAGACTTTCGGTGTATTCGCCGTCGAAACTCGTAAAACGCAATGCCTTGGCTTGAGGTTGGATTCCGGCCTCATGCAAGAGGTCGGCGAGGAGCACGCCAACCCACGGCACACCCTCTACTCTCCAGCCCGTGACACACTGGAAATCGCGGGTCAGCTTGGTGACCTTCCGTGCGCGAATGTCGTCGTAGCTCAGGTCGAGTGGGCGATCGACCAAGCCTTTCACGGTCAGGCGGTACTCCGCATGGCTGCGTTTCGGGTAGCCGTCGGTGACGGTAAAAATTGTCCAGCGGGTGTCGTTGAGCGGGAGTTGTGCAGCGAGTCCCGTCGGGTCGTGCTTGGCGATTTTTCCGACGGTGTCTTTGACGGCGACAGCTTCACGATTCCCGATGAGCACGCCGAGAGAGCCGAGCGTCGCGAGGCCGAGAAAGGCGCGGCGTCCGTACGGCTTGGAAGCCTGGGAGAACTCTGGTTCGAGCGGGACGGGTTCGGAATGATTCATCGATGCTCACCTTCTACGTACCCGCTAGTGCCCTCGGATGCCCAAGACGTTACGACCCCTTGCGACGTGGCGAGACGCGGTCGATTAGTGGGCGCCCAGCGCGATGACCTCTTCAAAGCCAGCGGCGAGATCGGCAACGAGTTGATCGACATCAGGAACGGCTGCCGTGTCGGTCACGATCCCGATGCAGCACTTGTCGACGTGCGACATCAGTGTGACGTTGACCGCAGCGCCCGAGGGTGGTCCGAAGGCGAAAAAATGTTCGACTTTCGACCCACCGAGATACACCGGTATTGGCGCACCGGGAACATTCGAAGTTACGAAATCGACGCACTTCAACATCCCGCCGAAGAATGCAGTCGTTGTGGAGGTAGGGAGTCGGTTCAGCACACCCGCGAGAGCACCGGTGAGGCCGAGTGCCGGTTCGTGGCGCCAGTCGTTGACCAAGACTCCGACAGCGTGCATGCGTTCGATCGGATCGGCGATATTCGTGGGAACGGCAAACCGGGCTGGTGCGAAGTGATTTCCGGCTGAGTCTGCGCCTTCCCTTCGGATGTTGATCGGCATCGTCATCCGAAGTTCATCGACTGGAGTGTCGTGTCGGGAGTGATACCGCATGAGCCCGCCGATGACCGCCGCAACGAACGCGTCGTTCAAGCTTCCTTGGGCAGCCTTCGCGGCACGTTTGAATTCATCGAGGGTGTATTCCAACGCGTCCAGGCGGCGTCCCATCCCACGGCTCGTCATGAGGGGTGACATCGGGGCGCTTGCGGGTGCAATCGTGCGTCCGATTGAGCGGACTGTCTCGACTGCGCGCACTGTGGAACCGAGTGGATCGCGGGCCGCACCGCTTGCGGTCTCGATTGCAACTGATGGCAGTCGGCTCCCGATGCCGAGCCAACGGCGCGTCGTGTGTGCGATCGATTCGCGTACGAGGTCGGTTCCTCCGAGTGGTTCCGGCGCAGGTGCCGCCGGTGCGTTGTTCGGTGTCGGCGCATCGGCATCGAGATCCACGAGTTGCGCCAGCAGCTCGACGCCACCGACTCCGTCGGTGACGGAGTGATGCACTTTCATCACAAGTGCAGCGCGCCCGTCGGCGAGGCCGTCGATAATCGTGGCTTCCCACAATGGCCGTGCTCTGTCGAAACTCGACTGTGCGAGGGGAGCAACAAAATCAAACAGATCTCGCTGTGTCGCTCCGGGCGGCAGATGCAGTCGTCGAAGATGGAATTTGAGATCAAAATCGGTTTCGACGGCCCAACGCGGCGGGCCGAGGCGCAACGGCGGCGAGAGCACTCGTTGTCGTAGACGCGGAATCGTGCGCGTCGCAACCTCAAAGCGCTTCTGCAACCGTGCCCAATCAGGGGCGGCATCGAGAATCCCGACTGCAATGATTGTCGAGCGCAAGATTGGGTCTTTTTCGATGTTCCACATCAACGCGTCGGCATCGCTCATGTGACTTGAGAAATCGTCGCGACCCATGAGCAAACGCTAGTCGCACGGGCCTGCGCGACCAACGGTCACGCTAACGTCGACGTTGATGCGCGAACGCTTTGTAGTGACCAACGGGATCCGGCTGTTGTGTTTGGAAGCCGGCAATCCCGGCGACCCGTTGGTGCTGTTGCTGCACGGGTTCCCCGAGTTGGCGTATTCCTGGCGCTTGCAAGTGGACGCAATCGCGGCGCACGGATTTCATGTGGTCGCTCCTGATTTGCCGGGTTATGGACGAAGCGACAAACCAGACGTCGACTACGACGTGGTCTTCCTCAACGGTGTCTTCGCGGCGTTGGTGGCTGCGACGGGGCATCAACAATGTGTGATCGCTGGCCACGACTGGGGAGGAATTTTGGTGTGGCACTTCGCCAGACAATTCCCCGAGATCACTGCCGGTGTCATCGGAGTCAATACACCGGATTTGCCAAGGACTCCAATTCCGCCGGTGGAAATGCTGCGGGCAATATTCGTCGACACGCCGATCTACATCATCCAGTTTCAACAACGAGGACTCGCCGAGTGGGTTTTGAGTTGGGGTCGGGGCGCCGACGATTTCATCGAAATGATGTTTCTCAGTGAAGTCACCCGGAACCACGATGCGTTCCCTCCCGAGGTACTTGAGGTCTACAAAGCAGCATTTCGTCCTGCTGGCGCGTTGACGCCACCGATTGAGTACTACCGCAACATGGATCGCAATTGGGAGCTCTCGACGGCGTGGTCTGACCGGGTGATCGAGGTTCCGTGCCTCATGATCTCGGCCGCAGATGATCCTGTGCTCTCGCCAGCGATGACGGCGGGGATGGAGGATCGCATCCCAAAGCTGGTGAAGGTCGTCATCGAAGACTGCGGCCACTGGACCCAACAAGAACGCCCAGATGAGACCAATGCGGCGATCATCAGCTACCTCCAGACGCTGCAACGCTGGACGTAGCGTTCGGGGTGTTCGGGGCGTTCGGGGTGTTGAGTTGGGACCGAGCGAGTCGCTGTGGCACTAGCTGATGAGTGCTGCGACCTCGTCGAGGATGCGAAATGTCGATGGGCTCAGGCAATGAACTCTGGCGTGCGGGCTCGTGTGGTGTTGTGCCAGCAGGGCTGCGTCCTCTGTGTCGCTGATCACCACGATGGCCCCGCCGCCACTCTGTTCAATTTCGGCGGCACCGTATTTCAGCAACACTTCGAGATGATGTGGTTCAGTTGGGCCGTACTGGACGACTGCGTTCAGTGAACCCTGGAATTCGACAGTTGCTTCGAAGAGCGCCGCGACTTCGCCTTCGTCGCTCACGTCGACCGTCTCGGCACTCACCTCTCGTCCGGTTGCCTGCA
>JBBRPC010000009.1:0-40974 GCA_038228615.1 Acidimicrobiia bacterium
CTGCGTCGAAGGCTTCGGGACCCAGCACGCCGCTGCCTTCCCAGATTCCGTTCGCGAGCAATTCCAGTGCGAACACCGGATTGATCGCCGTCTGCCACACGACGGCCTGACAGCCGTGCTTCGCCATCGTTTCCTCGTTGTCGCTGACGTGGTAGATGTACGTTTTTCGTGGCTTGCCGTCCTTGCCCAAGCCGGTGACGTAGGTACCCGCACACGTCTTGCCGTGCATCTTGTCGCCGAGCGATGCCGGGTCGGGGAGGCACGCCGCAACGACGTCGCGCGGTGAGATATCCACGCCGCGAACCTTCACGTTCGCAGTTCGGTCGAGTCCGAGCTTGTGGAGCGTTTCGAGGACGGCAATGAATTCATCGCCCAACCCGTATTTGAACGTGACCTTGTCGCAGTCGATCCAACGAGGAACGAGGAGGACCTCCTCGTGTTCAACGTGCACACACTCGACATCACCGATTCCTTCGGGGAAATGAAATACCTCAGGCTCGCTGAACGGAGGGAGGCAGTACCAACCCCGTTCGCGTTCCCAGACAACTGGTGGATTCAGGCACTCCTCGATCACCGTCCAAATTGAGAACGTCGGCGCGAAGTCGTAACCGTCGATTGTGAGGTTGGCGCCATCGCGTATCCCGACTTCGTCGATGTGCGAGAAGAGATGATCCGCCGCGTATCGCGCCGCGACATCAGCGAAACCAGGCTCGATGCCGAGCCCACAAAGCGCGAGTTGGCCGCGCTGTTCCCACTGATCCGCGACGGCGAACTGGTCGTCGCCGAGCTTGACGCCACATTCTTCGTTTGGTCTCGTGGGATGCGCTTTCGAGAGCGTCATCGCCATATCGATGTAGTTGACGCCAGCGTCGAACGCGCCCTGAAATATGCCCGGATTGAAGCGAGGGTCGCATGCGTTCACCACAACATCGGCGCGGTGCAATGTTGCGAGCGCTGCAACTTCGGCTGCGCTCGACGCGTCGACGTGCGTCGCGCTGAGGCGTTTGTCGTGAGTGAGGCGGTCGACGGCGCGCGCCGCGCGCGTTTCGTCAACGTCGGCGATTACTAAGGTGTCGAAGAATTCGCGTCCGCTCAATGCCACCGACATGGCAGTTCCGACACCGCCCGCACCGACAATCAGAATGTTCATGCAGCGACAATATCGGAATGGCGCCGTACAGTTTCGACGGCGTGCCAGGACTTACCAGAGCTGATCGGTGTACGTGTCGGTTCCCACGACAGTCGCGCGGAATGGTGAACAGAACTTGGCGGTCGCGACACCGGCGGCTTCGAGATCGGCTCCGAGTTTTGCAAATGAATCTGCCCACAGGGAGGGGAGATCGCCATCGACGAAATACAGGAGCGTGAAGCGGTTGCCGCCGTCGCTGCGCGGGACGTCGCTCGGCGCGTCGCCCAACAACGGGACGGGAATGAACTCTGCCGCGACAACTGAAGGAAGTGTGTACGTCGAGAGGAACTCATCGACTTGTTCTAGCGACACGCCGTTCATGGGCTCGCCGATGAAGAGCACGGCATACGGCGAACGGTGATCGAGCGCAAGTTCGACGGGTACACCGTCGGGCTGTTCGTAGGCATTGCGGAAGCGATACATGACCGTGTGAATGTGGTCGCGCTCGAGGAACATACGGCCGTTTTCGTGGAGCCATTTGACCTGCGCGGTGCCCCACTGCATCCACTCGGTGAACTTGCCGGCAAGTATCCAGTACAACGCGACATAACTTCCCGAGGTCGGATCGGGACAGACATCGTTGTCGACGGGATAGCGCAACGCTTTGAGGTCCTTGGTGGCCACATAGCGACCGCCTTGGATCGTCCACGACCCGATCATGCAACCCGCGTAGTAGTGATCGCGTTCGTACCAACGGTTGTAGGCAACCTCTTGGCCCTTGCGGGGTTCCACCATCGTGATCAACGCGCCGCCTAAGGCGACCGGTCGTCGTCGAGTATCTCCGGAACCAAGTTCTTGTATCACACATGCTCCTTTGCGAGTTCACGCAAATGTTGTTTGTCGACTTTATGCATCGCGTTGACTGGCAATTGTTTCACGAACACGATGCGTTCCGGACTCTTGTAATCGGCCAGGTGGCTTCCGCACCAATCGCGGACCTCGGCGAGGCTGAGTTGCGCGTCGTCGTTGTTCGCCACGATGAATGCGACCCCGATCTCACCGAGCACTTCCACGTTCGCGCCGACGACGGCCGCCGCACCGATCGCAGGGTGATCGGTGAGGACTGCTTCGACCTCTGCCGGATACACGTTGTAGCCGCCACGGATATACATCTCCTTCAAGCGACCGACGATGCGCAGATTGCCATCTGGTCGACTGAGTCCTAAGTCGCCGGTGCGAAGGAATCCGTCGTTGTCCAATGAGGCTGCCGATTCCTCAGGGTCGTTCCAATACCCAGCGAACATTGCCGGGGACCGCAACCGAATTTCACCGACCTCGCCCGTTGCCACGGGTTGCTCCGTTGCCGGATCGACGAGGCGCATTTCGACGATCGACGACGGCATCCCGACGGTGGTCGCAATGGTTTCGTCGTCATCGGTGAGGCGTGTGCTGGTGGCGAGACCTGCCTCGGTACTGGTGTATCGAGTCATGACGGCGCAGCCAAGACGCTCGCGCATGAGGCGTACCAACTCGGGAGCCACCGCAGCGCCACCGATACCCGCAAGTCGCAGTGCCGAGGTGTCGATCGCGTCCAGCAGCGGATGGTCGAGCATCTTCGCCCACTGCGTCGGGACGCCAGTGATCATTGTGATGTGTTCACGCGCCACGAGTTCGAGCTGAACCGTTGCTGACCACGGCTCTTTGACCAACACCATCGTGATCGCGTTGTAGATGTCGTCCCATGCTCGGGTCATATATCCAACGTGTGCGAACGGCAGTGAGACGACACGACGGTCGCCAGCGACACTGAGCTCGCCCATACCATCATGTATGGCACGCATATTTGCATGGTGATATACGGCGCCTTTCGGCATGCCGGTCGTCCCGCTCGTCCAGACGATCGCCACGGCATCGGTTGGTGCCAGTGAGGATGCGGGCGGCGCCGGCGCCGTCGCGAACGCGCCAGCGAGCTCGGACCTGCGAATGACGATCCCATCGTTGCCGGGAACTGGCGCCGCGTCGTCGTCTGGCGCGATCGACACGGTCGGTCGGGCCCGATCGATGATGCTCGCCCGCTCACGGGGCCCGAGGCGGGTGTTGATCGCCGAGGTCACCGCGCCGATGCGCATCGCACCGAGGTAGCAAACTGCAAACTCGATCGACGACGGGATACAGAGCGCGATCACATCGCCTTGGCGCACCCCATGCCCCTGCAGAAAGGCCGCAAATCCTCCGGCGGCACGCTCCAACTCGTGGTAGGTCATCCTCGACGTACCGTCGATATATGCCTCCCGCTGGCCGTGAAGTTCAGCAGTACGTCGCAACACGTCGTTGACCGTCTCCACAGGCGCGCATCGTAGGACGTTCGTCTCATTCATGAACCGGAAACCAATTTGCGCCTTAACCCGTAACCAAACGGGCCGATCATTGATTGCAGATCACGCTTCGAGTCCCGACCCCCCCCTATGGGAACGAGGAGCGCCAGCCCGCCGGTCTCGCAATGACGCCAGACCGGCGGGCTTATCTTTTTGACCGGGACCGTGCGTTAGATTCGCCGCCCTATGACACGATTTCGCGACCGGGTAGCAGTTGTAACAGGTGCAGGCAGCGGATTGGGTCGAGCCACGGCCAAACGGCTGGCCAGCGAGGGTGCCACTGTTGCATGCCTCGACATTGCAACCGAAGCAGCGACCGCTACCGCAGCCGCGATCGTCGCCGATGGGGGTCATGCCAAGGCGTATACCTGCGACGTGAGCGACCCAGCGTCGTCGCGGGCAGCGGTAGACGCTGCGGCGAGCGACCTCGGCCGAGTCCAACTCGCCGTGACCTGCGCGGGAATCGGCAGGCTGGTCCACACCCACGAAATGTCGTGGGATCTGTGGCGTCGCATTTTGGGGGTGAACCTCGACGGCACGCTCTTGATTTGTCAGGCAGCGATCCCGTACCTCCTCGACGGCGGCGGACGTATCGTCACGATTGCGAGTAACGCTGGACTGATGGGTCAGCCGTATTCCGCGGCCTACTGCGCAAGCAAAGGTGGAGTCGTGAACCTCACCAAAGCACTCGCCGCGGAATACATCACTAAGGGCATCACCGTGAATTGCGTTGCCCCAGGTGGGATGGACACGCCGTTGCAGCACGAGTTCGCGACGACGCTCCCGGAGGGTGCAAGCTTCAAGGAACTTGCCAAGGTAATGACAACGATGGGCACGAGTCAGCCGGAAGAAGTCGCAGCGCTCATCGCGTACATTGCGTCCGACGAGGCTCGTTACATGACGGGATCGATTGTGAGCATCGACGGCGGGCTGACGATCTAGTGGCTGACCACGCGTCGAAAAGGGGGCAGCATGATGTTGGATGATGCGAAATCGGTGTGGGAACTCATCGACCGTCGCGCCGAGCTCACGCCATCGAGGGTGATGCTGTGCTCGGGCGATCGCGAAATGACGTTTGCGCAATACCGTGATTCGGTCGAGGGCGCTGCCGCGGGTTGGGCCCAACGAGGTGTCGGCGCCGATATTCACGTCTCCTGGCAGTTGCCAACTTGGATTGAGTCAGCAGTGCTCGTTGGAGCGCTCTGTCGACTCGGCGCGATTCAAAACCCGATGTTGCCGATCTACCGCCACAAAGAAATCAGTTTCATCACCGAGCAACTCGGTACCAAATTTCTGATCACGCCGAGCCTGTGGAACAACTTCAACTATCACGAACTGGCAAGATCGATTGTCGGTGAAGTCGCGATCGTGGCCGACGCATGGAATCCCGATGGTGACCCAGCGTCACTTCCGCCAGTGCCAGCTACCCACGCCGATCGTGGCGACGATCCGGTGCGCTGGGTCTTCTATACCTCTGGCACCACAAGCGATCCCAAGGGTGCGCAACACACCGATCGCAGCGTGATGCAGGCTGCGATTGGATACGCCAAGAAAACGCACGTTGTCCAAGACGACATCGCGATCGTCGCGTTTCCGTTCACCCATGTTGGCGGCGCGATTATCGGTGTGTTCACGCCGTTGCTCACCGGCTCGACCGCGGTGCTGATGGAGTCGTTCTCACCGCAACTCGCGACAGAGCTCATCGGACGCCACCGAGTCACGCTCGGTAACGGAGCCCCTGCCATTCATCAATTGCTGATCGCTGAGGCGCAACAACATCCGGACGCGTATGCACACGTGCGCGCATTTCCGGGTGGCGGCTCCCCAAAGCCTCCCCACCAACACGATGAGATTCGCCGTATCGTTCCCAGCGCAACGCAGGGCATCAATTCGGGCTACGGCTTGACTGAAGCTCCGATTCTCACGCAAACCGATATGGACGCGCTCGACGAGAGCAAAGTGCTCGGTGAAGGCACCGCGACGGAAAGTGTGACGATCAAACTCATCGACAACGCAGGTGCCGAAGTTGCGCCCGGCGAGGCCGGGGAGATTGTCGCGAAAGGCAATCAAGTGATGCGCGGCTATACCGACCCTTCACTGGATGCTGGTGCGTTTACCTCCGATGGGTTCTTCCGCACCGGTGACGTCGGTCGGATGTTGCCCGATGGCACCCTCGTCATCACAGGTCGGATCAAAGACATCATTATTCGCAAAGGTGAGAACGTGTCGGCGAAGGAGGTCGAAGACACGCTCTTCGGTCACCCGCTCATCGCGGACGTCGCGGTATTTGGCATTCCCGATGAGGAGCGAGGCGAGATGGTGGTTGCAGCGATCGCTCCGAAGGATCCCTCGAATCCGCCCGATCTTGCATCAGTGTTCCAATTCTGTAAAGACGCTGGGCTGATGTTGCAAAAAATTCCGGAGCGGATCATGGGTCTCGATGCCTTGCCGCGCAACCCGAGTGGCAAGGTGCCGAAGCACGAGCTGCGCAAACAATTGCTGGGCGAATAGATGCAAATCAGCGTCACGATCTCAGGGTTCACGCGCCTCTTCGACAACGACCTCTCGAGGGTGCTCGACGCCGCGCGTGTGATCGACGCTGCGGGCGCGCATCAGCTTGTGCTGGCCGACCACGTGGTGATGGGCGAACGCACCGATCGTTACCCGTTCGGCAAGTTCCCATATACCTCGGAGGAGCCGTGGCCAGAACCGCTGACGCTGCTTGCTGCCATCGCAGCGGTGACAACGCACGTTCGGCTCGGAACCGGTATTTTGATTGCGCCGCTGCGTGCGCCTGCACTCCTTGCGAAAACAGTCGCCACGCTGGACCAGATCAGCAACGGTCGGATTGATCTTGGGGTGGGTACTGGTTGGCAACGCGAGGAATACGCAGCCTGCGGAGTCTCGTGGTCGACCCGCTGGCAGCGCCTCGACGACACAATGCGCGCCTGCGCGGCGCTATGGACGAAACCAACTCCTGTGTCGTTCGCGTCGCCGACTGTGTCGTTCGGACCGACGTGGTGTCTGCCTCAGCCAGTGCAGCAGGCGCCAGATTCGGGAATTCCAATCTGGTATGGCGTTGCCGCCACTGGCGAACATGTCGAGCGTATGGCCGAGCTCGGGGCTGGATGGTTGCCGATCTACCTCACGTCGCCAGACGAACTTCGTAGTGGGATCACCGAACTCCGTGCAGCTGTCGAACGCAAGGGGCGCGACCCGTTGCAGTTCGCAGTACGCAGCGCCGCCAACGTCGTGATGGGTTCCGACAACCGAATCGATATTGGGGCAACCCAAGCTGCGAACCAGTGGCTCGCCGACGCCGGCGTGACCTCAGCGAGTATTGGAACCGGTCGACACGTGAGTGATGCCGCGAGTTTGCAACGCTTTATCAGCGATGCTGTGAGCGCGTTTGGCGGCTTGAACTGATCGCTTGGCTCGCCAGCCTTGCAACCGATAAAGAGGTATGCGGAGCTCGATTCGGTGTGGGGGGATCGTGGCTGTCGTCGTCTGCGCTGGTGCGTGTGGGGCGTCGACGTCGTCGAGTTCGCGCGGTGCGCTGCCCAACAATGTGAGCTCCGTGGAGACGGCAACCACCTCGCAACCTGAAGGCACCACCACGAAGATTCAGCCGAGTGCAACGACGCGATCTTCGACAGCGCCGCCAACGAGTACCACCACCAAGTTGCAGCCCCCGTCGACAACTACTCCTACGGTGCCTGTGAAGGGTGTCGACGGGTGTGGGCTTGCTCCACTCGCGAGCGGCGCAACAGTGACTGCGACAATCGCGGGCGATGTCAACGGCGATGGCAAATCCGACACACTCGAGAGCTACTTCGCTGGGCCGTATGGGGGACTACGTGTGGCCTTCGGTGGGGGTGGCGGGTTCACGAGCTCAGCGGTCTATCCAGGCAGCGGCAACGGCAATATTCGAATCCTGAGCCTGGTGCATCTCAGCGGAGAGGCGACGCCGAGCGATCGTTCGCGACAGGTCTTTGTGCAACTGGGACACGGTGCCAGTGGGCAGCTCGTTGGGTTGTTTTCATATCGGGCGTGTTCGCTCCAACTTGTGCGATATCCGAATCACACGCCCGTGGTGTTTCCGGTTGGTGCGTCGCTCTCGCACGCCGACGGTGTGCTCTGCGACGGTGTGAGTGGCGGGGTCGTGTTCGCGACTCGGAGCGCGAACAGCGGGGATGGAAGACACTTCGCGACGTTTGGGCAGGGTTACCGCTACGCCACCGGAGCCCTTGCGACGTTCGGCATTTTTATCGCTGGCGCGCTGCAACTCCCGTCTGACCGCGACGCATTCTCGACCTACGGAACGATTGCGTGTGGGTAGTTAGTTCGTCAGAGTCTTCTTGAGCCAGGCGATGATGGCTGATACGACCTCGGGGTGGGGATGCACAAGGTCGACACCGTGCGTTGATCCCGACACGATCAACGATTCGCTGCCGTGGCCGGAGCGCTGCACAATTTCGCGCGCATTGGCAGGTGTTGCACCATCGCCCAGTGACGCGATAGCCAACACAGGTGCGATGGTCGTTGCCACCGCTACCGCAGAAATGGAGACGACTGCGACCGCACGGATCGTCGCGTCGTTGCCGCCGCGCAGGGCGTGACCAGCGCCGAGCGACGAACCCATCAGCACGATCGTTGTTGTGCCATGGGCGCGTTCGTACTGCACGACTGCGCGGACGTCGGCGTCACCTGTCGCGTCATAGTCGTAGGCAACCGCGCGGTAGCCGGCGGAGCCGACTTGTCGAAACAACGGATACCACGAATCTTTGTGGGTAGTTCGACCGTGCACCATCACCACGACGGTCGTTGCCGCAACGCTTCCGTATTCCACGGCTGCGTGCCCAGCGATCGTGAGGGATCGCGCTCCCGACGGCGTGGTTGCCGTTGAATTCGCGCAGCCACCGAGTGTTGCAAGCCAGCAGCAGGCTGTGATGGTCGTCCGATGCCGAAGACGACTGATCACGAAACGGTTGCCAGCGCCAGAGCAACCAGCGAGTCGAACAGCGCCTGTTGTACCGAATCGGTCGCTGCAGTGTCTTCGGGATGCCATTGCACCGCGACGACAAACCAGTCGGAATGCATAGGTTCGATTGCCTCGATTATTCCGTCGTGTGCTCGGGCCGCGACGCGCCAGCCGGGCGCGAGTTCGTCGATCGCCTGATGGTGATGGCAGGAACATTTCGCGACCGAACTCGACAGCACCGTATGCAATCTGGAATCAACTGCAATATCGACGTCGTGAAGGCGCGCCCCGTTGTGTTCTCCTGGGATTCCGTGCGGTTCGATGCCGGGGAGATCTGGAATGTGTTGATGCATGGTGCCACCGAACGCGACATTCAGCACCTGCAAGCCGCGACATATTGCGAGTAGCGGCGTGTTCGACATTTGTGCGGCGCGAGCGATCTCGAATTCGAAATCATCGACGATGTCGTCGCTGCCATACACCGCCTCGTGAGGCGTTTGGTTGTACCGATGTGGTTCGATGTCGGGCCCGCCCGTGAGCACGATCGCATCGAACCGCGCAACCAATTCGGCGATTTCGCCAGGAGGCGCTGGTGCGGGATCCATCAGCACCGCAAATGCTCCAGCAGCCCCGATCCGTTCGAGGTATCCGTCGCGCTCGCCGACGCCCGATCCCGTCCAGCCAGCGACGCGACCGTTGCGTAACCGCCGGGCGGTGAGGCCTATCAGTGGCGTTACCACTGGTCGAAGTTCCGGCGTCGCTCCCAGTCGGTGACATGGCGGTTGAAACTCGCCCACTCTTGTTTCGCGGTATTCAGCAAGTGGAAGTGGACGTCGTCGCCGAATGCAGCAGGGGCAACCGTCGATTGTTCGAACTCATCGATTGCCTCGACGATGTTCCACGGTACGCGTTCGACGTCGTTGGAGACGTAGGCGTTGCCTTGAAATGGCGTACCGGGTGTCAGGCCTTGTTCGATGCCGTGCAAACCGGCCGCGATCGTTGCAGCGAAGGCGAGGTACGGATTGGCGTCGGCACCTGGGATCCTCGACTCCACACGAAAGCCTTGACCATGTCCGACGGTGCGAAAACCGCATGTTCGGTTGTCGTCGCCCCAAACGATTGCCGTCGGCGCCCACGACGCAGGTTGATAGCGCTTATACGAATTGACCGTTGGTGCGAACATCCAAGCCAGCTCACGAGCGGTCGACATCAAGCCCCCGAGCCAACCTTGCGTCACATTCGATTGATGATGCGGCGCAGCAGCATCCCACATCAGAGAACGTGAGTTGTCGGCGTTCCAAACACTCGAGTGAATGTGGCACGACGACCCGACGCGATCGATGTCGTACTTGGCCATAAAGGTGATCGTGCGTCCGAGCTGATGGGTGATTTCCTTAGCGCCGTTCTTGTAGATGACGTGTCGATCGGCCATGGTCAACGCGTCGGTATATTCGAGATTGATTTCGTGTTGGCCGAGCTCGGCCTCGCCCTTGGAGAATTCGACCGGAACGCCCGCGTTGTCCATCCCGTTGCGAATCGCGCGGATGATTCCTTCGTCGCGTGTCGTCTGGAGGATGTGGTAGTCGAGGACGACATTGGAGATTGGCGACAATCCGCAGTACCCGGCTTCCGCTGCTTCTTCGTGAGTCTCTTTGAATAGGAAGAACTCAAGTTCGGATGCCATGTTGACGCTGTATCCGAGTGCCGACGCACGCTCAATTTGGCGTTGCAAAATACGTCTCGGCGAAACTTCGATTGGCGTTCCGTCGTGCTCATCGATCACGTCGCACATCACGAGTGCCGTCGCGTCGAGCCATGGGATTTGGCGGATCGTGGTGAGGTCCGGGCGCAGTGCGAAATCCCCGTAGCCCTTTTCCCAGTTCGCGAATCGGTAACCAGGCAACACCGTCATTTCGGAGTCGACCGCGAGCAGGTAATTGCAGGCGTGGATTTCGCCGTCGCCACGCTTCATCTGGCGTAGCCAGTAGTGGCCGGTGACTCGCTTGCCCATCAGGCGACCTTGGAGATCTGGGAAGACGACGAGAATCGTGTCGAATTCGCCTCGCTCAATGGCCTCGGCCAATTCATCCGCGGTGAGCATGCCGCCAACAGGTGTCATCTCGGTAGCCTAACGACTGCCTATTCGGGCGTCACGTAGGCAGCGGTGATCCCGCCATCGACGACGAGTTGTGAACCTGTGATGTAGCTCGCTTCGTCGGAGGCCAAGAACAATGCTGCATTGACGATTTCTTCGGCTTGTGCGAGCCGGCCCATGGGGATGTGTACGAGTCGGCGAGCCTTACGCGCCGGGTCGCTCATCAACTCCGCGAGTAGCGGCGTGTCGACAGGACCGGGACATAGCGAGTTCGCGCGTATACCTTTGCGAGCCCATTCAACGGCGATCTCACGCGTCATTGCAAGCACGCCGCCTTTGCTCGCGGTGTACGCAATCTGTGCCGTGGCAGCGCCCATGAGCGCCACGAACGACGCGACGTTCACGATCGAGCCTCCGCCGCTTTCCACCATGGCTGGGATCCCGGCACGACATCCCAACCACACGCCCTTGAGGTTGATATCCATGACGCGTTCCCAAGTTGATTCGGGGGTTTCGAGCACGCCTCCGTCGTCGTTGGGGAAGACGCCAGCATTGTTGTACAGCACATGCAGCGCACCAAACGTTGAGAGCGCATGGGCGACCATCGCGTCGCAATCGCTCGACAGCGAAACATCCGCGGCGATGAACGTCGCCCGGTCGCCGAGCGCGTCGGCGACAGCCTGTCCTGCCGCTTCGCTGTAATCGACAACCACGACGCGTGCACCTTCGGCGACGAACCGGGCACTTGCGAGCTTGCCCATGCCGCTGGCGCCGCCGGTGATGAGGGCAACCTTGTTGAGTAACCGGTCCATTACGCTGTCCTTGTTGGGTCGTTGGGATAGTCGCGAACGCCGTCGACTGTCTCTGCCTGCAAATTGTGAGTTTCGCAACCAACCAGATCGTGTGTGCGAGAGAATTCGTTCATCCGGTTAGTGATCGGCGCTCCAGCGTCGTCTTTGGGGAGCACCAGTTCGGGGAATTTGTTGGAGGCGCGCAGATCGTGCGCGTACTGCGCTCGGCGCTGGTTGACGGCACGCCAATCGCCGATCCATTTGCCCAATGCAATGGCCCCGGAATGGTTGGGTGGTGTCGCCCGAGTAAACGCATCCGTCATGCGGTTGAAGACCACGTTCTCGCGGACCAGGAGATCTGCACGTGCACCGGCCGCGGCGCTCGTGAGTACGGGGAATCGGTGGAGTACATCGAACGCCTGGCGACAAGCTGTCGCGACGACGACATGCGACGCTTGATCGAGGGGTTCTTCAGTCTCGGAAGCGAACGAGTTGTACACGACGGCGCCCATTCCCACCAACGTCATCAAGATCATGACGACGAGCGGAATGCGATTGCGCGATCGGCCTGGCGCGGTCGGGGGTTCGTCGCGAGCGACTTCGGTTTCTGTTGCGTTCATTGGCACTCAATCGCGGGCAGGGGTTCGGGGTCAGTCGTGATTCGGGTTCTGCAGTTCGCGACGCTACGAGATCGATCGCACAAAATCGTCAACCAAGCATCTGCGCTGGGCCACGCGCAGAATTTTGGTTGGATGCCGAGCAAAACGCTGGATTCTCGCGGCGTCGCCGGTAGGGTCGATAGGCCATGGAACTGCGGTACTCAGAAGCAGAAGAAGTTTTCCGCGCGACGTTGCGCGGTTGGCTCACCAAGGAATTGGCAAATCTCGATCCGCAGCCTCACCGCGAGGACTGGGTTGCTCGCCGGCGGTGGGATACAGATTGGCAACATCGGTTGTTCGATGGCGGTTATGCGGGGTTGAACTGGCCGCATGAATACGGAGGCCAAGGTGCCTCGCCAACTGAGCAGTTGATCTTCTTCGAAGAGACGACGAAGGCACGCGCTCCGTATGTTGGCGTGAATTTCGTTGGTACGTTGCACGCAGGACCAACGCTGATTGAAGAGGGTAGCGACGCGCAAAAGGCTGCGCATCTTCCAAAGATCCTTCGCGGCGACGAAGTGTGGTGTCAGGGGTTCTCCGAGCCCGGTGCCGGATCCGACCTTGCAAGTTTGCGTACGCGGGCAGAACGTGACGGCGATGACTACATCCTCAATGGTCAAAAGATTTGGTGCAGCTTCGGCCACATTGCCGACGTAGGAGAATTCCTCGTCCGCACGGATGCCGAAGCTCCGAAGCATCGCGGCATTTCGTGGCTTATTCTGCCGATGGATCTTCCTGGTATCGAGATTCGACCCATCAAAACGGTGCTCGGCAGCTCGGAGTTCTGTGAGGTATTTCTTACCGACGTGCGAGTACCAGTGACGCAGAGGGTTGGCGCCGAGAACGATGGATGGCGCGTGACAAATGTGACGTTGAAATATGAACGCGGGACTGCATTTGTCTCCGAACTCATCGATTCGCTGCGACTGTGTCGTGATATCGCACCACTGATCCACGATGCTGGCCACAAACGTGAACTTGGCCGGTGCTATGCCGAATTTGATGGCCTCTGGTCGTTGACGAAACGTAACGTGAGTCAGACCTCGCGCGGCGCGCCGGGTGCTGGCGGGATGGTGATCAAACTCGCCTATTCGGAGGCCCGACAGCGTTTCGGCGAACTGTGTTTGCGGGTGCTCGAACGCGACGGTCTTTGGATCGCAGGCAACGAGCTTGTCGAAGAGCGGCTGCGGACCCTCGCGCTCACGATTGCTGCGGGCGCTAGCCAGATTCAGCGCAACATCATCAGCGAACGGGTCCTCGGTCTGCCAAGGGAACCCAGATGAAGAGCGTGCACCGTGGATCTTGAGCTGTCAGACGACCAATTCGCGATGCGCGACGGGATCCGCGCGTTGCTCGATGGACGGTTTGGCATCGATCGGGTGCGCGCCGGTTTCGACAGGCAAATGCATGCCGAACTTGCAGATGCTGGAGTGTTCTCGCTGATCGCCGATGGTTTCTCCTGGGCAGACGCGGCGGTTGTGTTTGAACAACTTGGAGAGTGCTGCGTGCCGGGGCCGCTCGTAGCGTGCGCGCTCAGCGGCGAGGTTGCGACGCACGTCGAAGGTGTGCCGGCCGAGGATGACCAGGCGCTGGTGATTGAACACCTCGATGCAGCCGACTCGGTGTTTCGAATCGCTGACGATGTTCGTAAAATCGACGCAGCAACATTGCATGGCCTGGAGTGCGACTGGCCCCTCGACCCGCTCACGCCGGTCGCGCGAGTCGCCGACGCAAACTTCGTCACCGTCATTGGCGGCGCCGAAGAAGCCATCGCGTGGCGGCGTCATGGTGCGGTCCTCACCGCCGCGTATCAAGTCGGCATGGCGTCGCGCCTCACCGCGATGTCGGTCGAGTACGCCAAAGAACGGGTGCAGTTCGATCGTCCGATCGGGTCGTTTCAAGCGATCAAACATCTCCTCGCCGACATGGTGGTCCGCACGGAGGTTGCCCGCGCCGCGGTGTATGCCGCCGCTGCACATCTCGACGAACCTTCAGAACCCGATCTCGATTTGACGATCGGGGTCGCCAAAGCCCTCGCGGGTGAAGCTGCCGTGACGAACGGCAAAACTGCGACCCAAGTGCACGGAGGGATGGGGTTCACCTGGGAGGTCGATGTGCACTTGTATCTGAAGCGCGCTTGGGTGCTCGAAACTCATTTCGGTGGCACCGATAGTCATTGCGACATGATCGCCGCAGCGCTCTCGTAGCGCTGATTCGCCGGTGCGGCGGCGCCGATTCAATTCCTTGCCTCCAACACGCCGATAGACGTTGAGTGAATCGATGTCCGCACTGCGACTATTTCGTGCCGAGCGCGTGGGACGAATGTCGACGGTGCGGGGCATCGTTAGTGGCCGCGCAGGCTGTTGTACCGCAGGGCGCGCCATCGGCGACACGAATTACCCGCCAACGCATCGATCTCACTCCGACGGCACAGATTCGCAGCGCAGTTCCTCGCCCGTTTGATGCCAGAACTCCCGTACCGTCACGTTCCGAGGGCGCCGCCCAGCGCCGCGGGTTCGCCACTCGTATGCGCCTGCCAGTCGTCGGACCACTGAGTGTCATTGTGATGGTCGCGTCGGTGGCCATGGGATGGAATCACTATTCGAACCCTTCGGTGCCGGCCGCGTTGCAGCCCTGGATGCAGCACCATGTCGGTGTGACGTTTCGACCGGCGGGCGCGGGCTTCTCGGTGTCGTTGCCGTCGCAACCGACAGAATCGTTCCTACAACTCACATTCTGGAACGGCCTCACGGGCATCGCCCGAGTCGCGCGGTCGCACGCCGGAATCCACGAAGTCAGCGTTGTGTGGATGAGACTTCCGTCGGGTGTGCTCGAACGTCCAGGGGTCGATCCTGCGCAGGCCGCCGCCGACCTCGCGGGTCAAGCCGGCGGGTTCCATGTCCAAGTCCCTACCGCAGTGCATCATCACGGAATGCCGGCCATCGATGCCGAGATCATTCGCAATCAACTCGATGGTCGTGCGCTGATCGTCGTCAACGGTGACGCGATCGTGGCCGTGTTCGTGACGGCTCCCCACGACGCGGGCGCCGGATTCGATTTCTTGGTGCGATCACTGCTGCCGTAGCCAGCGCGCGAGGTGGTCGCGGCCAGATCTGGCGCGGGGGCGCTGTGAATCGTTAACGTCCGGTTCGATGAAACGCAACGTGTGCATTGTCGGCGTCGGCCATAGCGATGGTCCGGTGACCCCTGATTTGTCGCAGTACCAGCTGATCGCACAGGCCTTTCGGCGTGCGCTCGACGACTGCGGTCTGGCGAAGAGCGACATTGAAGGTTTGGCGAGCGCCGGCTATGGCGGCATGCATGAAGTCGCCGTCGCTGAGTACCTGGGTTTGACGCCGAGTTGGCTCGAGTCCACCAGCTGCGGAGGTAGCAGTTTTGAGTTTCACCTGCAGCATGCGTACCGGGCGATTCAAGCCGGCGACGTCGATACGGTTGCAGTCCTGTATGGGAACAATCAGCTCTCGGCGAGCGGTCGCACGCTGGGAACGGGCGGTGGTGGCGGGCGAGGGATGCAACTTCCTGGTCCGATGCGATACGAATTCCCTACGGGATTGACCCTTGTCGGGGCGTACGCGATGGCCGCGCAGCGCCATATGCATCAGTACGGAACTACGTCGGCGCAATTGGCCTCGATCGCGGTACAGACGCGCGAACACGCCGCTCGCAACGAAGGAGCGATGTATCGGGAGCCAATCACTGTCGACGACGTGCTCAACTCGAATTTGGTTGCCGATCCGCTCCACAAACTCGACTGTTGTGTCATCTCAGACGGAGGCTGCGCCGTGATTCTCACCACAGAGGAACGTGCGAGATCGCTCCAACGTCAACCAGTGTTCGTCCGGGGCGCGGCGGGAGGCACCACGCATCACTCGATTGTCTCGATGAGCGACATGACGCGTACGGCCGCAGCAGTCGCGGGACCACGAGCGTTTGGCGATGCTGGCATTCGACCTGGCGATGTCGATGTGTTTTGTGCATACGACTCGTTCACCTACACGGTCCTCGTCACGCTCGAGGATCTTGGCTTTGTACCCAAAGGGGAGGGGGGTCCGTTTGTCGCCGAAGGGAATTTGCGACTCGGGGGACTGCTGCCGACGAATCCAGATGGGGGCGGGCTCTCGAATACCCATCCAGGGATGCGCGGACTGTTCCTCATTTGCGAGGCAACGCGACAGCTGCGGGGTGCCGCGGGAATCAGTCAGGTCGAGGGGGCCGAAATCGCCGCGTGCAATGGCAGTGGTGGCTGGCTTTCCACCCAAGGCACCGTCGTCTTAGGAACGGAACCAGCGTGAGCGATGTCAGCGATGTCGATTGGTCGGCGACGCCAAAGTGGGTCGTGCCGGTTCCAAATACCGAAGATCGAGAGTTCTGGGAGGGAGCAGCGCGAGGGAAGTTACGAATCCAGCGATGCGCCGATTGTGGGCTCCACCAGCACTATCCGCGAATGCTGTGTTCGCACTGCGGTGCCGAAGCGGTCGAGTTCGTCACGGCGACTGGTGGAGGCACCGTCTATTCGTTCACGGTGATTCGCAAAAACGGCGTCCCACCATTCAACGAACGGACTCCGTTTGTCGTTGCCGCTATTGATCTCGACGAACCAGGCGTGCGGATCCTCGCCACGATGCCGAACGTGCGTCCGCAAGAAATGCGGATCGGCATGCGTGTGATTGCCGCGTTTCGGGCGGCCAACGAGACGCTCGGGTTTGTCGACTTTGAGCCGGCTCCATGATCGACGATCATCAGGTGCCCGGCCATTCGCCCGGAATAGACCCGTCGCCCGGAATGGACCGGGCGATCGATGGGCGAGAGATTGGCGTCCGCGGCGCGGCGACACGGCGCCGTCTGTTGGATGCGACCGCCGAACTCTTGCAACATCACGGGGTACGCGAACTGCGCGTCGTGGATATTGCGCGCGCAGTTGGCACGTCGCCGGCCACCTACTACCAATATTTCAGAGATGTTGATGAGGCCGTGCTCGTGCTCGCCGACGAAGTCGGTACGAACGAAGTGATTCCGATCGCTCGACGGTTCGACGATGCGTGGGACGGCGACGCAGGTCTTGAGATCGTCCGGCGTCTCGTCGCCGAGTTCTTCGCGCTTTGGGATACGCATCATGCGGTACTGCGCACACGAAATCTTGCAGCGCAAGAGGGAGATCAACGATTTCGAGCGATTCGTCATCGTACGAACCGACCGTTCTTAGACGGTTTTGCTGCGCAAGTACGACGCCATCAGGCCACGGGTGCCGTCGCGAACGAGATCTCTGCCGTCGCGGCCGCGGCCGCGCTCACCGCGTTGATCGAGCGCATGGCCGCATTCCATTCGGAGTTGCGCGTGTTAGGCATCGACCGCGACGATGTGATCGAAACCACTGCCAGAATTTGTTTCCAAACCGTAGTTGGCACCTCAGGAGTAGTAGCTCGATGATCCTCGAAACACGCATGTTGATCGACGGCAAGCTTGTCGAGGCCGAAGGTGGTCGCACGTACGACGACATCAACCCGGCGACCGAAGAGGTCATCGTGGCCGTCGCCGACGCCTCGGCCGCCGATATGGAACGGGCGATCGCCGCGGCCCGGCGCGCGTTCGATGAGACTGCTTGGTCGACCGATCGAGCGCTGCGCAAACGGTGCCTGCTGCAACTGCACGAAGCGCTCGCGAATTCGCGCGAAGAGCTTCGTCCTCAAATTGTCGCAGAGGTCGGAACGCCTGTGGCGTTGACCTACGCCATCCAACAAGACAGCTGTATCGACGACATGTTGTGGGACATCGAGATCATCGATCGCTACGAATGGGAACACGAGCTCGGTGAGCACGAGTTTTTCGGACAGCGAAGCAATCGACTTGTGGTCAAAGAAGCGATCGGTGTTGTCGGCGCTATCACGCCGTGGAACTTTCCCTTTATGTTGAACCTCTCGAAGGTGATTCCTGCGCTCGCTGCCGGATGCACGGTGGTCCTGAAGCCAGCGCCAGATACGCCGCTCAGCGCGACGTGGATCGCCAAGCTGGTCGCAGAACAGACCGATATCCCGCCCGGTGTCTTCAACGTGGTGACTGCGTCCGATCCTGGTGAAGTCGCCGAAGTGCTCACGGGGTCGCCGTTGGTCGACATGATTTCGTTCACCGGTTCCAGCGTGATTGGCAAACGGATTACCGAGCGTGCGGCCGCGACGCTGAAAAGGGTCTTTCTCGAACTCGGCGGCAAATCGGCGAACATCATCCTCGACGACGCCGATTTTGCTGCCGTATTGCCGTCGACGAGCATGGTGTGTTTGCACAGCGGCCAAGGCTGTGCGATCACGACCCGATTGTTGTTGCCGCGTTCGCGCTACGCGGAGGGTGTTGCCATTGTGAAGGAGGCATTCGAGACCTTCGGCTACGGCGATCCGAATGATTTCGCGAATATGGCGGGCCCGCTCGTGAATGCCAAGCAACGCGATCGGGTACTCGCCTTTATCGAACAAGGCAAGGCCGAGGGCGCGACTTGTTTGGTTGGCGGGGGAGCCGCGACGCAATTCAACAAGGGCTACTTCGTCGAACCAACGCTGTTCGTTGACGTCGATCCCGACTCCACGATTGCCCAAGAAGAGATCTTCGGGCCGGTGCTCGCCGTCATCCCGTACGACGACGATGACGACGCGGTTCGGATTGCGAACAACTCGAAATACGGGCTGTCTGGGTCGGTCGCATCGGCATCACTCGACCGAGCGCTTGGTGTGGCACGACGCATTCGTACCGGCACTGTTGCCGTCAACGGCGGGCAATGGTTCGGTCCCGACTCTCCATTTGGTGGCTACCGCGAGTCGGGGAGCGGTCGGGAACATGGCGTTGCTGGTTTCGAAGAATATCTTGAAACCAAAACCATCGGCCTCCCGGTATGACCGGTCGACGTTCGGCGTCAGCTAATCGCCACGTCGTCGAGCGTCACTCCACCGAAGTTGCTCGGCCCAGATCCGTCGAAACGCAATGTTTGCGTGGCTGCAGTCGCAGTGAAATGCAATGTTGCCGTGAGCCATTGGGTCGAATAGGCATTGTTGACCGCTGTGACATTCGTGTCGAGATTGCCGATACGAACTCGTACCACGGAACCCGATGCTTGATTGTGGGCGTATTTGAATGTCAACGTGTACGACGTTCCGACAGTAAGACCTGTGAAGTCGCGCTGTATCGAACCAGGAGATGAACCGTGCAGGTCGATGGTGCTCTGCGGCGAAAGACCCGTCACCGAGGCGTTGGCCCAAAACTGGTAGTCGACGACATCGATCGACCCAGAGTTAATCGTCCACGCGCCGAGGGTCGTGCCGGCTGCATATTCGTGGAAGCCGCCCGCGGGCGCCGCGGGAACACCTTCGAAGGAATCAGTAATCGTGGTAGATGCACAGGTTCCGGTTCCGCTAATTGTGTAGGCGCCAGAGGAAACAGTCACCGTGTGCAGCGTCGACGCGGCAGAGAGGAATCCTGCGCTGACAAGCCCGGCGCCATCCAAGTATGTCCCGGACTTGGCAAATTGTGATTCTTCTGCGGTGCGCAGCGTGCGGACGTCCTGCGCGCAGGCCGACGACTGACCGCGGTCGCTAATTCCGCCAACAGAAAACACCACGATGCCGGCGAGCACACCCAGCACACTGATGACGACGAGCAACTCAACGAGTGTGAAACCACCCGTCGATCCCTGCACCTGCCCAGATTGTGATCGTCTGGGCCGCGTGGAGTTGCGTTTGTTGGTGCTGTCGCGCATTGTGTTCCGCCTTATCGGGTGCGTCGTAGCAATGTTCGGCGCAAAGTTGCGGCCGCTGAAGACTGAAAAGGGGGTCCTTGCAGTCGATACGGGCGCAAGACTCTAGAATCGTGACCCCACACCAGGAGGCGGCGATGACTGCGACGATCCCGAATCTTTCGTACCTACCCACGTTCGATTCGATCGCGGCAGAACGACTTCATCGTCAACAGCGTCTTGCGGCTGGCTTTCGCTTGTTCGGCAAGTTTGGTTTCGACGAAGGAGTCGCTGGCCACATCACGGTGCGCGACCCCGAGTTCGCAGACCGTTTTTGGCTGAACCCGTTCGGCATGAGCTTCAAGCATGTTCGCGTCAGCGATCTCATTTGTGTCGATCACGCAGGCAACGTGGTGGTTGGCGACGCAATGGTGAACGGCGCGGCGTTTGCGATCCACAGTCAGATTCACGCAGCACGACCTGATGTGATCGCGGCCGCACATTCGCACTCCATTTATGGCAAAGCGTGGTCGTCGCTGCATCGGCTTCTCGATCCACTCACCCAGGACGCGTGCGCATTCTTCGAGGATCACGTGCTGTTCGACGATTTTTCCGGCGTCGTGCTCGACCTTTCCGAAGGCAAGCGCATCGCCGAATCCCTTGGTACCTACAAGGCAGCGATCCTCGCGAACCACGGTCTGTTGACCACAGGCCATTCCGTCGATGAAGCGGTTTGGTCGTTCATCACAATGGAACGCACATCGCAGGCGCAATTACTCGCCGAAGCAGCAGGCACACCGAAACTGATCGATCCCGAGGTGGCCCGCAGCACGCACCGTCAAGTCGGGTCGCCGGCCGCAGCGTTCTTCTCATTCCAGCCGTTATGGGACATGATCACCCGCGAACAACCCGATCTGTTCGACTAGCCCGGGTTGATGTGACGAGCGTCGTGACCGACCCTTGGCATGTCGACGCGTTTTTGGCGACGTTGACTGGTGTCAGCGACCATACGCGCCGCGCCTACGCATACGACGCACGGGAATTTTCGGCGTGGTGTGCTCGCGGTGCCTGCGTCGACCCCAAACACGTCAACGCTCGCGTCTTGCGCCGCTACCTCGCATATCTCGATACTCGAGGCCTCGCCCGCACCTCGATCGCGCGCAAAGCGGCAACGGTTCGTGCATTGCTTCGGTACCTCCACCGAAGTGGCGTGATCGAACACGATCCCGGACGCCAGCTTCAAGCGCCAAAAAAGGCTGCACGCCTGCCGCGAGTGCCTCGCCAAGACGAAACCGCCGCGATGCTGCAGCGCGTGAACGCGGTGTCGGAACACGCAGATCAATGCGATCCTCGCGCAGTAGCGATCGCGCGCCGAGACGAGCTCCTCGTCGAGTTGCTCTACGGCGCCGGCCTCAGAATCAGCGAAGCTTGCGGGCTCAGGCCCGGTGACATTGCTCGACGAACTCGGACGGTAACAGTATTGGGCAAAGGAGCAAAAATTCGAAGGATCCCCGTTGGCGAGCCCGTACTTGACGCCTTTGTTGCGTACCAAACGTCGCGCCCCGCGCTTGTCACCCAACAGAGCCGAGCCGACGCGCTGTTTCTCAATACCCGCGGCGGACCGCTGTCGCCCCGGGATGCCCGCCGTATCCTCGATCGCTTTCCCCTGACCGGCGGGCGACATTTATATCCCCACGCCTTGCGCCACGCGTACGCAACCCACCTTCTCGAAGGTGGCGCCGACCTTCGAGCAGTCCAGGAGCTTCTAGGCCACGCGGACCTGTCTACGACACAGGTCTACACTCACGTAACTCGCGACCGATTGAGGGCGGTGTACGAAAGCGCACACCCTCGGGCGTGAAGTTCGCACGGAAATCAGTACTGAAACGCAGCACAGCAATACCGCATTGACGCACGGGATCATCGTGTCGAAACGTTTACACCAGCCACCGACAGGACATCATGGACGAAGCCGCATCGGTCGTTGCTCGACTCTGGGACGACTACAAAAAGACCGGTTCGCGCGACGCGCGGGACCGACTCATCCTCAACTATTCACCTCTCGTCAAGTTCGTCGCGGGTCGTGTTGCCGCAGGCTTGCCCCACAACATCGAGCAAAGCGATCTTGTGAGCTATGGCATGTTCGGGCTCATCGACGCGATCGACAAGTTTGATCCGGAGCGCGGCTTCAAGTTCGAGACGTACGCGATCGCCAGGATCAAAGGCGCCATCATCGACGAATTGCGATCGATCGACTGGGTTCCTCGTTCCATTCGCAGCAAGGCTCGCCTCATCGAACGCGCGTTTTCGAAACTAGAAAACGAACTCCGCCGTTCGCCCAGTGAGGCCGAAGTCGCACGCGAACTCGACATGACCGAAGGCGAACTCGCCTCCACAATGAGTCAGATCAGCTTTGTGGGCGTGGTAGCGCTCGACGAATTGCTCGCAGCTGGCCAAGATCGCACCACCGGAGCCACACTTGGCGACACAGTCGCCGACACCGCGAACGATCCGGTATCTGCGTTTGAAACAGCAGAGATGCGCCACGTGCTCGCCGATGCCATCAACCGAATGCCAGATCGCGAACGGCTCGTCCTGACCCTCTACTACTACGAAGGTCTCACGCTCGCGGAGATTGGCTCGGTGCTCGGAGTCACCGAAAGCCGCGTCTGCCAGATCCATACCAAAGCCATCCTGCAACTCCGCGGCCGCCTCTCCGACCCAGTCCTCGAACGCGGGCTCATCACGTGACTTTTGGGGCCTGCTTCGCCCGGCCTGGCGAGTGTCTTGCCACCTGTTTCGCTCCTTCGTCGCTCCTAGGCTGGCTTCGCCACCGCGGGTTCGCTTCGCGGCCCGCCGTCATGTGACGTCTCTTGTACCGCGTTGGCTTCGCCACCGCAGTTTGTGGCGTGGCTTGGTATATCTTGTGAGTCTTCCCCGTTCCTTCCCCTGTTGATCTCTCGCGCCGTTGTGGCGCGGTTCCATGGGGAGTACATCGGTGAAACGTTTCCTTCAACTGTTCATTTTCGCTGCTGTCGCGTTCGTCGTCGCGAACGGTCGCATCGATCAGCCATCTAATGCCGCTGTGCAGGACACCGCGTGGCGGCGGCCAGTTCCTGGGGCTGTGGTTCGCGCTTTTCGCGCTCCGACCTCGCCATACGGGCCAGGGCATCGGGGCGTGGATTTCGCAGTACGGATCGGCGAGTCGGTTGTGGCAGTTGGTGACGGAACTGTTGTGTTCAGCGGACAGGTCGGTGGCGCACTCCATGTTGTCATTGCGCACTCGCCGTCCGGCTGGTTGACCGGCTATTCGTTTCTCGCGTCGGTACGCGTACACGCCGGCTGGACGGTACGTGGTGGCGAGGTGCTCGGAACTGCGGGTGGCGTCGGCGACGGACACGACGGCAGTGTGGTGCACGTGTCGCTGCGGATCGCTGGCGTGTATCGCGATCCCATGTTTCTGTTCCATATGCAGGATTTGGCGAGCATCGTGCACCTCGCGCCCATGTCGCAGCCGCGAGCGCCGGGCGATTTCACGGCGCTCCCACGGGTGTGAATTTGAATGTTGCCAGGCGCTCGGTCGAAGCAACCTTGCCGGGTCCGGCGCTAGGCCAAGAGCGGGGCTGGCGGCGAGATCGCCGAGGCGGCGATTGCAAGGCCGTAGCGGTGGGCCCCCGATGAATATACGGGGCAAGCCGTGAAACCGTTCGGGTAGCCCGTCGGACAAAAATGTAATCCGGGCGGTTCTCGCACAAGAATCGTGCCATCGGGCCCGCAGCCGCGTGCCGTGCCCTCGTTGGCCAGGCAGGGCACACGCATCGCAAATGCTCCGGCCACCGATGTCGCTGCCCGCGGACGGCCCTCAACCGCGATGCCGTGGTACCTGGCTGCTTCTTGCACCGCGACCGCAAACAGGGCGTCGAGATCGTTGACAAACGGTGTCGCCATAGGATTCACGGTCACTGGCTGCAGCACAAGCAGCGGGACGGCCGCGGCCGACGCCGCGCCGAAGAATTGGTCGAAATCTCGGCGGTACTTATCAAGCCACCCTTGTGACCCGACGACGAGCAATTCGCCGGTGGCTGGGTCTGCCATGCAGGTTGTCCAGGAATTGCCTGCGAACTCCAAGACGATCACCGTCGGCTTTATCGCAACGTTCTTCGAAGCGAGGTCCTTTTTTTCCTGCGTGAGCCAATCGCACGGGGAGTAGCCGGGGGTGGCGTGGGAGTGCACTGCCCATCCGCTCACGCCCTTGAACCCGGCACCGATGTTCGCTTTCGATTCCCACAGCAGCGAATCACCGTACGCTTGCAACACATGCGTCGGCGGAGTTGCCGCACTCGCCGCCGTCGGTGCGAGGTAAATGCACATTGCGACCAACCCGCAAAGGACCCTGGCGGTTCGATTCACTACAGGTACTCCCCATTGGGCGAAATCCTTGCGGATAGTCGCCGCACGATAGTCGATTTCGCCCAAACCGGCACCTCTCTCGCGGCCAATCCTTCGGGCAATCTCTTGGGCAATCTCTTGGGCAATCTCTTCGGGCAATCCCTTCGGGCTCGCCAGATCGCGCCCGGTACACTCGACGCCGCCGCTGCGCAATCCCGCGCTCGGTCCATCGCAACTGATCATCCGTTCGTTACCCCGAGGTGGCGCCGTCTGCACAGGCAGATCCGCGCTGGCGCGAACGGTCCAAATCCAACCAAGGGAGACCCACCGTGGCCGTAGTGACCATGACGCAATTGCTTGATGCCGGTGTGCATTTCGGCCACCAAACCCGGCGCTGGAACCCGAAAATGAAGCGGTTCTTGCACGGTGAACGTTCCGGCATTTACATCGTCGATCTCCACCAGACCTTGTCGGGAATCGACACTGCCTATCGGTTCGTGCGCGAAACCGTATCGAATGGTGGCGCGATTTTGTTCGTCGGCACCAAGAAGCAAGCGCAGGAACCAATCGCAGCCCACGCGAATCGCAGCGGCCAGCCGTACGTGAACTTTCGGTGGCTTGGTGGAATGCTCACCAACTTTCAAACGGTCCACGGCCGCACCTCGAAGTTGCGCGATCTGCAGCGCATCATCGAGACCGGTGAAGTCGACCAGATGATCAAAAAAGAGGGTCTGAAGCTCCGTCGTGAAGCAACAAAACTGGAGCGCAACCTTGGTGGGATCAAGAATCTCGAGCGGCTTCCCAGCGCGATCTTCGTGATCGACACGAAAAAAGAACACATCGCGGTCACCGAAGCGAACCGTCTCGGGATCCCAGTGGTTGCCGTTGTCGACACCAACTGCGACCCCGACGTGATCCAGTTCGTCATCCCTGGCAACGACGACGCAATTCGTTCAGCCAACCTGATGTGTCGGGTGATCGCGGATGCGGTTATCGAAGGAAAACAAATCGCAGCCCGCAAGGGAATCAAAGTTGCCGGCGAGGTCGCGGCCACGGCAGCGCCGCCGCGTCCGAAGCGCAGCGCCGAAGAAGAAGCCGAACACCAGCGTCAACAGCAAGAGGCGCGCGACGCTGCAGCTGCCAAACAGCGCGATATTGAAGCCAAAGCTGCCCAGGCAAAGGCTGAAGTCAGCACCGCGGCGCCGAGCGGTGCAGCCGACGAAGCGCCTGCTGATGCACCTGCCGCTGATGCACTAGCGAGCGAAACATCGCCAGCGGATGATGCGTCCGGCGAATAACGCCTGAGAAGTCGTCCCACCCCTACAACGACGGAGAAGATAATGGCTGACATTTCGGCCAAAGATGTCGCGACCCTGCGCAAGATGACGGGCGCGGGAATGATGGATTGTAAATCGGCCCTCACCGAAAACGAGGGCGATATTGAGCGCGCCAAAGATTGGTTGCGCGAAAAGGGCAAGGCCGGGGCTGCAAAACGCGAAGGGCGCGCCGCCGATCAGGGCGCCATCGATGTGTGTCTCGACGGCAACGTCGCGACGCTTGTCGAATTGAACTGCGAAACCGATTTCGTGGCCAAAGGCGATCAGTTCAAAGGCACCGTAGCGGCGCTCGCCAAACTTGTTGCCGCCAGCGGTGTCGACGATGTTGCGAATCTTCCGTTCGAAGGCTCCACGGTCGGTGAATACCTCACGCAAATGTCGGCGACGATGGGTGAGAAGATCGAGCTGGGCAGGGTCGCTCGCTATGAGTCGATCGGAGGCGTTCTCGACGCCTATAAGCACATACAAAGCGAGCGTGGAGTGATCGGCGTACTCGTAGAACTTGTTGGCGCGACGGCAGCGAATTCGAACGATGTCGCGCACGATGTCGCGTTGCATATCGCGAGCGCCGCGCCGCGCTACACGAATCGCGACGAAGTGCCTGCTGGGGATGTCGAACACGAGCGAAGCGTGTTCGAAGCGCAAACGAAAGAAGAGGGCAAGCCGGAGCAGGCCTGGCCGAAAATCATCGAAGGCAAACTCAACGGGTTCTACAAACAGGTTGTGCTCGTGGAGCAGGGGTTTGTGAAGGATCCGAAACAAACTGTGAAAGCACTGGTTGCGACACTCGGTGCCGACGCACAGGTCAAGCGCTTCACTCGCGTCAAGATTGGCGAGGACTAGTAACGGGCCGCTGGACCCATCACTCAAACGACGGAGAACCCGCGTGACTGCGAGCAAGTATCGGCGAGTTGTTCTGAAACTTTCAGGCGAGGCATTCGCCGACCGCACTATCGGGTACGGCATCGATGCCCAGGTGGTCGGTCGCATCGCCGAGGAGGTCACGACCGCGCGCAGCGAGCTCGACGTCGAAATTGCAGTGGTTGTCGGCGGTGGCAACATCTTCCGCGGCATGTCCGGCGCGAAGCGTGGCATGGATCGGGCGCGGGCCGATTACATGGGCATGCTTGCGACCGTGATCAACGCACTTGCGTTTCAAGACGCAAGCGAAGCATGCGACCAGCAGACTCGGGTGCAAACAGCTATCTCCATGGCCCAAATCGCCGAGCCATATATCCCGAGGCGAGCGATTCGTCATCTCGAAAAGGGTCGGCTCGTCATTTTTGCGGCTGGTACGGGGAATCCGTACTTCACCACCGACACGACGGCGGCGCTTCGGGCTGCGGAAATTGGCGCCGACGCAGTATTGAAGGGCACACACTCTGGCGTCGACGGTGTGTATTCGGCCGACCCGAGAACGAATCCTGATGCGGTCAAGCTCGACGAGCTGACTCACATGGACGTCTTGACTCGTGGCCTAGAAGTCATGGACTCGACCGCGATCACCTTCTGCAACGACAATTCCCTTCCGATTCACGTGTTCAATGTGATGCAACCGGGCAACATTCGAAGGGCGCTGCTCGGTGAGCCGATCGGTACGCTCGTTCGCAGCGCTTGACCATAGTTATCTGACATCACGAGGAGTTGCCATGAGCGCCGACGAGCGAGTTACCGAAACGACCGTCAAGATGCACAAAGCGATCGATCATCTCCGCGAAGATTTCTCCACCCTGCGGACGGGTCGGGCCAACCCCGCGCTCGTCGAAAAGATTCGCGTCGACTATTTCGGTTCGGTGGTGCCGCTGCAGCAACTCGCGGGCTTCTCAGTGCCGGAACCCCGCGTGTTGGTGGTCTCGCCATACGACAAGGGCGCAACCAAAGCGATCGAAAAAGCGATTCAGGCGAGCGATCTTGGCGTCAACCCCGGCAGCGACGGCAACGTGATCCGATTGGTCTTTCCGGAGCTGACCCAGGAGCGTCGCAAGGAATTCGTCAAGCTCGCCAAGGCGAAGGCAGAAGACGCTCGGGTGGGCGTCCGAAATGTCCGGCGTGGGGCCCGTCAGGAGCTTGAAGCGCTCAACAAGGATGGCGAGTTGAGCGACGATGAGGTGTCGCGCATTGAAAAGGAACTCGACAAGGCGACCCAAGTTGTAATCGCCGAGATCGACAAGATTCTCGATTCCAAGGAAAAAGAACTTCTCGAGGTCTAAATTTCATCTACACGCCGAGGCGTCGTTTGACGCCACGACCGCAGTCGAGCCAACTACGGTGGCCTCGCGGAAGGGGAGACGGTGAGCGACTTCGATGACACAACCAATCCACCAGTGAGCGAGGGTGTTCGGATTCTCGGCGCGCAAGAGGCCATTGCGTTCGAAGAGACCCAAGATCCTGCCACTACTGGCGAGATTCGACACGCCGACGTTGCGCGTGACGCCCCAAACCCAGAACACGCCAGGCCGGAACTGGGTCGCCCCGAGCCAGCTTGGAACGAGGGCGGACCATCGTGGACAGCCGCCGAACGTCACGAGCCCAGCGCCGGTGCGAGTGGCGATCCCTCGGCGACCGCGGCGATGCCAGCGATCGTGATCGATTCGACCACGGCTGGCGGCGCACCGGAGCTCCCGCACTGGTCGGAACCACCCACAGGTCAGATCCCAGCGGTCTTCGTCAGCGATAGTGAGAGCGCCTCGGGAGCGACCGCCGAGTCGGCCGGCGATTCCGGCCCCCGTTTTCGGTCCGATTCTGAAAACTGGAGTGACGCTGATTTCGCAGCAGCGTTGGCGCGCGACGACGACGATGATCTCACCGAACTCCGTCTCGGCGACCATGAGCCGATTCTTGATGCCGAGCAAGAAGACGCCGCGTTTGTTGCGGCAGTACGTGCTCGTCGTCGGGCGGGAACTCGAGCCGTCGTCACCTCGACGCCAGAAGCGCGACCGCGTCCGGCCACAACTGGGAGACGACCGAATCCGCCGCGGCGTTCCGCAGATGTCGACATCGACGGTGGCGACATGTTGCCAGTGGGCGCTGCAGGGCGTGATCTTTCGCAGGCGATCTTTACGGCGTTCGTCTTTGGTGCGATCGCGCTGATTTGTTTCAAGATCGGTGTCGGCACCTCTGCATTTCTGTGCGCAATCGTGCTGGGCATGTGCGCGTTCGAACTCTGCAATGCGCTGCAATCGAAGGGATTGCGACCGGCCACGGTGCCCGTGGTCATCGGGTGTGCAGTGACTCCGATGGTGGCACTGCGAGGCCCTGATGTCGTGCACGCAACTGCGGCATCGGGGTTCGCCTCGATTGCAGTCATCGGTACGTTGGTGACCGTCACTTCGATGTTGTGGTTCCTGTTCAAGGCTGGCCCTGGTCGCGCGGTTGTCGGCGTCGCGACGAGCTTGCTGACGTTCGCGTACGTCGGTGGACTCGGCGGGTATGCAGGAATGCTGCTGCAACGCGGCAAACCGGGCATCACGTTGCTCCTCGGGACGGTGCTGTGCGTGGTTGCCTACGACGCAGTTGGCTATTTCGCTGGGAGCAAGTTCGGCAACGCTCGCATCGCTCCTGAGGTGTCGCCCAATAAGTCGGTGGAGGGCACCGTTGGTGGTGTGCTCGGCGCGGCGTTGGTTGGTGCCTTGTTGTTGACCCAGATGTCGCCATGGAACGATCACCACGGCGTCGCGGCACTTGCTGCGACCGGATTCCTGATCGGAGTCGCCGCGCTGCTCGGCGACTTGTGTGAATCGATGCTGAAACGAGATCTGGGAGTCAAGGATTTCGGTTCGGTACTCCCCGGCCACGGCGGATTCCTCGACCGCTTTGACGGTCTGTTGTTCGCGCTCCCGGTGGCCTACTTCATCACGATGTATCTCAACGCGTTTCTGCGGTAGCGCTGCGCGCCGCGCTCAGAACGGGTTCGCCGTCGGTTTGGCAATGTCGAGAAACATGCTGGACAAAAAGATGAACGCGAAGAATGTCAACGTCGCAATCGCGATCGGCATGACCTTGGCGAAATCGACCCGGTACGTCCGACGGTAGATCCGACTCATGATCGCTTCGTATCCGGCGATCGCGATGTGACCGCCGTCGAAGGGAATTAAGGGCAAGAGGTTCACAAGCCCTACCGAAATGTTGATACCAATCAACAATCCGAGCACCGATACCCAACCACTCGACACGGCGTCGTTCGCCAATCGGCCCACGCCAACCAGCGACACGAATCTGGCATTTTCGGCGCGGTGATCGGCGGCCGTGTTGTCTTGTTCTTTCTTGGCGGTATCGCGCGTGAAATTCGAAAGGTAGTCGCGAAATCCGGACGGTGAAAACACGTGTCCGAGGCCCGAAACGGTGGCGGTGGTCGCGTCCCAGAGTCGCGCCGGCACGACGGCGAGCGCGGCGATGGGTCCTGGTTTGTCGTATTGCGTCGCGCTTTCGATCCCAAGGCGACCGATCGTGGTGCCCGTGGGCGATGTGACGTGCTCGAGGGTGGCCGTCAGCGCGAGCTGTTGGGCGCCCCGATCAACGATCACAGTCACGGTTCGGTTCGGGCGAGCGTGGATCAGGTTGGAAAGTTGTGCGTACGTGCCAACCCGTTGGTTATCGAACGCGGTCACGCGATCGCCAGGGCGTATTCCTGCCTTAGCGGCAGGGGAGCCAGCCTCGATGAACGCGAGTGTCGTGGTGGCTTTGGCTTTGGCGATGTCGCCTTTGAAACCGACGACCACCCACATCATGATGAACGCCAACACGAAATGCGAAGCGGGGCCGGCGAGCAGGGTCGTGGTCTTCGCCCAAAAACCCTTGGAACGAAACGTCCGATCAGCGTCGGCCGGATCGGTCTCTTCGAGATTGGTCATCCCGATGATTTTGCAGTAGCCGCCGAGTGGCAATGCCTTGATGCCATATTCCGTCTCGCCGCGCTGTACCGACCACAAACGTGGCCCGAAGCCAATGAAGAACTCGGTGACCTTCATGCCGGCACGTTTGGCAAAGACAAAATGTCCAAGCTCGTGAAAGCCGATCACGACGATCAAAAAGAAGGCAAGTACGCCGACGGTGCCCATCGTCGTGGGAAACAGAATGCTGAGCAGAATCAGGAGCGCGACGACCGTGACCGATCCGAGCACGGCGTTGCGCGCTCGCATCGGGATGTCTTCGAATGGGTCCTTCACGCCACGTTCCTCTCAAGGTGTTGTCGGCAACGTTCGCGAGCGCTCGCGTCGGCAGACAACACGTCTTCGACTGTATCGGCGGCGCCGGTGCCGAGTTGCAGGACTGCATCTACGGCTTCGTCGATTTGGGTCCAGCGGATCCGCCCAGCCAAGAATGCCTCCACGGCGATCTCGTTGGCGCCAGAGAGCACCGCAGGGGCCGTACCCCCGGCCCGCCCGGCCGCGTAGGCGAGTTGCAGCCCCCGAAATGTGGTGAGGTCCGGCGGTTCGAAATCGAGTGTCTGGCGCTGCGCGAAATCCATCGCTCCGAACGTGTCGTGGAGGCGATCTGGGGCGCCAAGGGCGAGACCAATTGGGAGCCGCATATCTGGCTGGGAGAGCTGGGCGATGACGGCGCCGTCGCAGAACTCGACCATCGAATGCACGATCGACTGCGGATGGACCACCACCTGAATCTGATCGAACTCGACGCCGAAGAGTTCACGAGCTTCGATGACCTCAAGGCCCTTGTTGATCAAGGTGGATGAGTCGATCGTGATTTTGGGGCCCATCGACCACGTTGGGTGGGCGAGTGCCTCGTTGATAGTGACGTGTTCGAGCTCGCTGCGTTGCCTGCCACGAAACGGTCCGCCGCTCGCTGTCAAGATGATCGATCGGACCTCGCGTCTGGTGCCAGCCCGAAGGCACTGGTAGATCGCTGAATGCTCAGAGTCGACTGGAACGATCTCGCCGTTGCCTTCGGCTCGAGCCTTCGCCACCACCGGCCCGCCGGCGATGAGGCTTTCCTTGTTCGCCAATGCGAGTCGCTTGCCGTTGCGCACCGCAGCGAGGGTGGCAGGCAGCCCTGCGAAGCCCACAACAGCGTTGACCACAACATCGGTTGTCGCGTCGGCGGCGAGCTCTTCGAGGTCTCGTGGCGTCGCGCCATCGACGGCACGCGCTGGGTCCACTCCAAAGGCCGCGGCTTGTTCGGCGAGGAGTGCCGTGTTGCTACCCGCCGCCAGGCCGACGACTCGGAATTGATCACGGTGTCGGTCGATCACGTCGAGTGTTTGGGTGCCGATCGATCCGGTCGATCCCAGCACCACAACGTTGCGAACCATGCCCGCAGCCTATGGCCAGGCCGTGAAGCCGGCCCGGTCGCCACGCTCGACAGCTGAAGCAGTCTCAGTAGCGTTGGTGCCTGCCAACAAGCGATGCGCAGTCCGAGTGAACAACTGGGCAGAAGGAAAGGGGCGGGGCCGAAGCCCCGCCCCCTCTTATTTGAAACGGTGTTGCGTGTGACTAGTTGCTAGTCGACTCAGCCTGCGATGCTCAGCGTCGAAGCAACAAGGCCTGTGGTGTCAAGGCCGACCTTGATGCCCTTGAGACCCTTCGGGCCCTTCACCTTGACCGTTGCAGTCTCGATGCCGGTCTTGGCGTTGGTCTTGGTCTTGATCGACACCGACGGTTCACAAGCAGTCGCCTTCACGTCGCCAGCGAAACCAGGAGCCGAAGCCGCGATCGCGTCGAGAATCGCGGCGAGGGTCTTCGCGTCGATGTAGGCGTTCGCCGAGCTGGTGCCTCCGGCGAATGAACCTGTGATCGACGTTGCCGTCAGCGCGAACCCGAATCCACCGACAGCCGAAGCCAACGTTGAGTGGATCACGGTTGGTGTGATGATGTCTTTTTCTTTATCCGTGTACGTCACCGTGGTGATGTAGTCCGTGACAAAGGTGCTTGTGCTCGTGCCGAGTGCCGCGGCCACGAGGCCCTGACAGGTTGCACGAGAGGTCGGGTCACCAGAAGCGTCGGTGTTTGCGACGATCGCAACGCCGTCACCAACAACAGTGCCGTCGGTGATCGTGCCGGTGCACTTGCCCTTGGTCGATGAGGCAGTGTCGGTAGGACCAGCCTGCGAGAACTGCAGGGCGCCTTCTGCACGAACCGCCGCTTGAACAACCGGGTCAGCGTTGGTGTAGCCGCTGAGGTCCAAGTCGTCCGCGAGCGGCGGGGTCAACGCAACTTTGCCTTTGATCGTGCAAACGATGCTGCTCGCACCACTTGCGGCAAAGGTGGCAGGTGCACGTTTTGCGCTTGCTGCCGTCATGCCAATGCTGGACGCGGCGACTGCAATAATCGCTGCTCCAACCGTGATCTTGCCGTACATATGTACTCCTCTGTCGCTTCCAGACCAGGTTGGCCGCTAGCCCTAGTCGTTGGTTGCAAGGATCGCCTCGTTCCGCACGCGGCACGCGTCCGTAGCCGCGTGTTGTTCGGTTCTTGGTGTTCCCCCCAAGGACATCAACGATTTCGGGTGAAATAGTTGAAGTCCTCCCATTCCAAATACGCAACGTGTATTTGGAATGGTGCGGCCCACCGACATGTTGGTGTGCGAGCGTGGCCTGTGTCAAGGATCAAACGGGAATCTTTTGGCAATATGCCCCATATGCTGTCGCTCAAGTGACGGTTGTGGCTGATGTTGTGAAAATCGACTTGTGATGTCCAAGATTAGGACGAAAGGTATCGAATTCACCCGGGAGTCACCGGCTTGATCCGACCGCGAACGACGGGTGATCGTGGTCGCAATCCAATGGTACGTTGGCCGACCTCTATGAATGCTCCTGCCAAGAACAAGCTGGCCAAGTCGTTACTCGAACGTCTCACGCATCGAACTGCGACGGTTGTGGTGGTCGGCCAGGGTTACGTCGGGCTGCCGGTGGCGATGCGCAGCGCTGAGGTTGGCTTTGCAACGATCGGTTTCGAACTCGATCCGAGTCGCTTGCGGGCGCTGCAGGCAGGCCACTCGTATGTCGAAGATGTCGCCGACGCACAGCTCCAGGCGGCACTCGACACCGGCTATCGGGCCACTGATGCGATCGCCGATCTGGCCGACTTCGACGTTGCGGTGATCTCGGTCCCGACACCGTTGCGCGAAGGCGTGCCTGATCTCAGCTTTGTCGAGGGCGCATCCGCGTCGCTTGCGGAGGTCCTGCGGCCGGGAGCGCTGGTCGTACTCGAGTCGACCACATACCCAGGAACTACCCAAGAACTCGTGCGTCCGATCTTGGAAGCCTCAGGGCTGCGCTGCGGCGAAGACTTCTTCCTTGGCTACTCGCCCGAACGCATCGATCCCGGCAATCGGCACTACGGCTTCGTCAACACGCCCAAGGTCGTTTCTGGAGTTGACGAACCGTCGCTTGCCGCCGTCGAGATGTTCTACGGCGCGCTCGTCGACCAGACAGTTTCGGTCGGGTCACCGGCAGAAGCTGAACTCGTCAAATTGCTCGAAAACACGTTCCGACACGTGAACATTGCGTTGGTCAACGAGTTAGCGATGTTCGCCGCTGATCTCGAGGTCGACATCTGGAGAGCGATCGACGCTGCGGCAACAAAACCGTTCGGATTCATGCGGTTTACGCCGGGCCCCGGTGTAGGAGGGCACTGCCTTCCCGTCGACCCGTCGTATTTGTCATGGCAAGTGAAGCGTCGATCGGGGCGGCCATTTCGATTCGTCGAACTTGCCAACGATGTCAACGATCACATGCCCGACCACGTGGCAGCACGCGTGACGGCCCTGCTGAATCGACACGGACGAGCGGTCAATGGCACGAAAATCCTGCTACTTGGCCTCACCTACAAGGCCGGCACGTCCGATTATCGAGAATCGCCCTCGATCGTGGTGGCCGACCGGCTCGCCGCATTGGGCGCCGATCTCACGGCGTGCGATCCACATGTACCGGTGGCGGCCCGTTCCCAGCTGCCGTGCACCCTCGTCGACTTCAGCCACGCTGAGCTCGCTGCGGCCGACCTCGTCATCACATTGGTTGATCACGAAGAGTTCGATCGCGATAGCATCGCTGCGCATTCGGCGCTCGTCTTTGATGCCAAAGCAATGTTGCGCGGCAAGTCGTTTCGGGGAGAGACCCTGTAATCGGGGAGATCCTGTAATTCGCGTTCCGTGGTGCTCTTGTTGGTCCTGCAATGGTCTGACGAGAACGGTCAGCACCAAATGGGCCACTTTTGATGCGGGAAAGGTTGCAGTATGACCACTGAGCGTGCCAGAATTACACCCGTGGAGCAGGGCGATAACACAGTAACGCGGCGCGACGTCGTCAAGGGCGCAGCCAAAGTCGGCGCGGCTGGCATCGCGATCGCATGGATCGCACCGAAATTCGAGAGCGTCGCGTATGCGGCCGACAGTACGGGTTCACCCACCCCAACCTCGTCGTCATCGACCTCGACGACCGACGAAGACAATGGTGAGCACCCCACGTGCGAGGTCGATCCCAAGGTCTTGCGGGCGCCACGCGTGCTGCCATTTCGTATTCGTGTCATCGGCACGCGTTGGGCGCCGAGTTCAAAAGTCACCGTTTCTCTTGTTGGCGTGAAGGTATTGGGAACCATCACGACGCAACCCAACGGCGCCTTTGATACCCGCGTCGAAGTGCCTGCAGGCGTCAAAGACGGTAAGTACGAGATCGAAATGACCGGTTTCGATGCTAAGGGCAAACGGCATCAATGCTTCGAAGACTTCAGAATTGCAGTCGGCGGATCGGGTGAGACCACCACCACTGCTGAAGACCCCGACACCGATTCAAAGAGCGGCAGCGGCGTTGGTTCCGCAAGTGGCTCGGGCAGTGGGTCTGGGAATGGCAGTGCGGTCGGGAGCAACGGGGCAGGCCAAGCGTCGGGAACGTTGCCGTTCACCGGCACCGATTCGCGGACCTTGCTGCTCGTTGGGGCTGGCGCGGTCGTCGCCGGGCGTTCGCTCTATGGCTTACGCAACCGCATCGCCACGGCATCCGCCGACGGCGACGCGCACAGTCGTTAGCCTTCGGCGCGTGGAAACGCGCTACCAACGCAACGTCCGGCTGCTGATTCGAACTGTGAATGACGGTGTCGTCGCGACGTTGGCTGGAGCGTCGCTCGAATCGCGATCGGTAGTACTGCATCTGCGGTCGCCCTCAGACGCGTTGCTCGCCATGATCGAGACCCCGCGAACAATCGATGAAATCGTTCGCGAACTTCAGACGACCTACGACGACACCGATCTCGCAACCCTGCGCGCCGACGTCGGAGCCACCCTGCGAAGCTGGCAAGAAATGTCGTTCGTGTGCGAACGACCCTGACGCCAGCACTCCGGTGCATCATGCGGTCGGGAATCGTCGCGACCGACCCGACGGGCGTCTCAGACCACGACTGGACCGACTTGATGACGGTCGTTCGCGACCAAAGGATTGCCGGATACGCACGTGCGGCACATGCGCACGGGTACCTGACCTTGACGTCGCAACAACACGATGTCGTGGATTCTGCGCATCGTGAAGCGATGGTCGTGGCCATCCAACTTGAGTCGATGTTGGTCGCGATCGTCGAGCACTTGCGAGGTGTCGACATTGCGGTACGCGTCATGAAAGGCCCCGCTGCAGCACATCTCGACTACCCGAGTGCAGAACTGCGGAGCTTCGGCGATGTCGATCTTCTTGTCCGCTCCGAAGCGTTTGATGCGGCCGTTGAATCGCTTCGATGCGTTGGTTCGGTGCGTCGCTTCGATGAACCGCGCGCTGGCTTCACCGCGAAGTTCGGCAAAGGAGTGTGCCTCGTCGCGCCAAACGGATTTGAAATCGACGTGCACCGCGCGTTCGTTGCCGGGCCATTCGCAGTCGCGGCGTCACCCAATCTTTTGTGGGAAACGAGCAGCACGTTTGAGCTCGGTGGGTCGCAGATCACCGCGTTGGGCTATCCAGCTCGGCTACTCGGTGCTGCTGTTCATGCGGTGCTCGGACGGCGCGAGCCGCGGCTTGTACCCGTTCGCGACCTCGCGCAGATGCTTGCGAATCCGACAAGGAGCGTCGACGAAGTGATCGAACTCGCGGGCCGTCTCCAGCTTCACGCAGTGCTCGCGCGCGCCATATTGATGGTCAACGCGATGCTCGAGCTCGACCGCGATGCGTTGCCAGGATCCGAGTGGGCGTTTCAATACCAGGCGACACGACGGGATCGGGACCTGATCCGGTGCTACACGGCAGCCAACCGTTCATATGCGCTCCAGGCGCGAGCTGCAGTGCGCGCGACTCCAGGTGTCCGCGCGAAAAGCGCCTACATTCGCGCGCTCGCGTTCCCTGGGCGCGATTATTTGGATGCCCGCGATGGCTCGTATCGACGGCGCGTTGCGCGCGCGCTCAAGGTTGGAAAGGGCACATCATGAGCGATGGTGTCGTTGCGTATTCGGCGCTCGCGACATCGTTTTGTGTGTTGAGCGATCGGGTCGACGTGCTCGAACTTGTCGACACATTGTGGTCGCCTGGGCTCCAAGGGGCACCGAGCGAAGTGCTCGCCGAACACACGATTGAACTTGTCGATGAACCGTCGGGTTGGCTGGTGGCCGTCGACGGGGAAGCGCACGCGACTGATCTTCACGACAGCCTTGTCCTTGAACGTCTGCATTGGGAGATCAACGAACTTGCCAGAGCCTCCGCTGCTGGGCGTCCGCTGCTGCATGCAGCTTGCGTCGCAATCGACGATGTCGGGGTGGTGCTCTGCGGACCGTCGGGCAGCGGGAAATCGACGATGACATTGGGCCTTTGCGAACGTGGTGCCGCCTATTTGAGCGACGAAATTGTTCCGCTCCGGGCCGACGATCCCAACCTCATCGATTCCTATCGAAAGCCCCTGAGCCTGCGGCGCGACTCATGGGAGTTCGCTGTCACGATGTATCCGAATTCGGCGGCATCGGTCGCGTCGTTGATGGCCGAGACGTGGTTCGTCGCGGCGCCGATTTCTGTGCCGACGACGCGAGCTGAGCTCCTGGTGTTTGTCGACTACCAGCACGGTGTCGACGCGGAGATCTCCGCCATCGACCAGGCCGACGCGCTCGTGGCGCTCGCTGAGCAGACTCATCAGCTGGCATCCGACGGAGGTCCGACCAGCTTTGCAACGCTCGGCGCGTTCTGTCGTTCGGTACGCTGTATTCGGTTGCGTTCGGGGTCGCTTGAGGACGCCTGCGATGCGGTCATGCAAGCGTTGGTGTGAGATGAACAACGAGGAACCGCTCGGGATGCTTCGGCGAAGTCCACAAGTTTGTAGCGAGTCGTTCGATGAATGCGACGTGGTGTTTGATACTGCGCGAGGAGTGGTGCGGCGCCTCAACCCCACCGCGACACAAATATGGCGAGCCTTGCGCGTCCCGCTGTCGCTCACTGATGTCGTCGGCGCCACAGTCAGCCCGCCGTCGCGTCCCGAGGATGTCGGCGGCGACCAGCAAGCCTCGCAAGATGTTGTCGCATTCTGCGACGAGCTCCGTCGCTGGGGCCTGATCGAAACGATCGAGTTACCACGATGATCTCAGTGTTCGTTCGTATGCTCGCTCCGTTGGCGCATTCTTCGAGCGGAATCGCGTCGAGCCTGATCGATTCGCAAACGCTCACGCGTGGTTTGCTCGCGGGAGCCATCGCAGTATTCGCGTCGGGCGTGCTCGCAGTTGCACTACAGCGCGACGAACCGGGCGTGATTGGCATTCCGTTGGCCATCGCGGCGATCGTGACGCTCCGCCGCCAACTGGGCGCGGCAGGCGTTCCAGCCAGTGTCATCATCGCCGCCCTCCTCATGGCGCTTGGGTGCGAATGGGTCGCCCGGACGCCCCGGAAGTGGCCACTCGTCGGCCTTGCGTTCGTCCCCGGGACCGTGGTGCTGTGTATGGCCAACGTTGCCGGGCTCGCAGTCGGGACTCGGGTGGGTTGCGGGGTCGGTGCCGGCGTGACGGCAATTGCACTTTCTCAGTTCGATCGTCGCCATGCTCGCGACGGCATGTTGATTCCGATGTTCGCAGTCAGTTGCGTCGCTCCGATCCTGATTGCTCGTGGCAATATTGCCGGCCCGGCCATTTTTGCGAGTGTGGTGCTGTTTAGCGTGTTGCTGTTCCCGAGACCCCAGGCGCGGTTCGGCGACGCCGGAGTTGGAGCGGCGTCGGTTGCTTACTGGTGGACATTCGCCTTGATTGCGAATGGATCCGGACCCCGAGTGGCTGCCGGATGGGTCGCGTTGGGATTCCTCTTGCTCGAACCACTCGAGAGGGTCGCACTTCCCGCTGCGCTCCGGCCAGGAACGCGCGGCGATCGCGATAGCCGTTGGCTGGTGCTCGTCACTGCGGCAATCAGCCAAGGAGTCTGCGTGACGTACGCAATTGTCGTCACGGCACATCAACTCGAACTCGACGCTGCAATGCTGTCGATGCTCCCGATCTTGCTGATCGGTGGGTGGGTGGCAACTGCGGTTGCGCCGAAGCCTCGCAAGCGTCGAAAATCCCGAGACACCGACCGCGATCTGGATCTGCGCGAAGACCACCGGTAACTGTGCCGGTGTGACGCGTCGCACGGGTTCGGACTACGAGGCGCGTGCTGGCGTTGGTGGGTATTCCCAGTTGCTCACGTCGCGTCGCGACTTCTTTTTCTTCGACTTGGTTCGTTCGGGGAGCGCCAAGAGGAGAAATAAGAATGGCGCGACCTGAGTTCGCTGGCGCGCGAGGATCCCAAAATTGTTGAAGTTCGAAAAGAGAATGATGAATACGATGATGTTGACGAGCGCATAGATCGCGTAGGGATTGTCGCGACGCACGTGTCCGATGGCGCGTCGGAATCCAACCAACAACATCCAGCCGATGATTGCCGACTCGATTGACGTCGCGAATTCCTGGATGCTTGGCGATTCCCACGGGAATGGCCGCACGATGACGGTCAGTGCTGCGTAGGGGAACTTGATTGGGTTGGTGATCGTCACCGGTTGGGCGTCGAACTGTGAATTGCCTTGTGCCGTGCGACTCTGCGCTTTCGACAACGTGGAATCGATGTTCGCCTGCTGGGTGATATCACCTTTGAAGTACGCGCTCGCCTGGCTGACCGCGAACCCGCCAATTGGAATCAGCATTGCCACGACGGCAATTGTGCTCACGAATTGGCCAGAACCGCGTTTTTGGAAGATCAGCGCGATCGTGAGTCCGATCACCACAACGATTGCCACGTGTGGGCGCACATAGGTGACGAGCACGATGCCGGCGGCAGTCATCGCTGCTCCGCTGAGGCCAGCTCGAGTCATTGTGCGCGCCACCCCGAGGGAGGCGAGGCCGAGGCCGAGAATGACGACCGACTCCTTGCCAAGCGACGCAGGCCAGTACGCAACCGACGGCATAAACAGCAGCATGCAGAGGTAGCGACGGTCCTGGCCGGGCCCTACCGTTCGGCGCAACGCCCGCCAGAACATCACGTACCCACAAAAACTGAACCAGCCGAAGACGAAGAACGCAGCAAGCGTCGACGGAGGCATCACGGTGTAGAGCAAACCGGTAATCAGTCGCAAGAAGTTGCTACCGGTGTAACTCTTAAAGCCAGGCATGTTGCCGTGGCGTAGAAAATCGGCGGCGATCTTGCGACCGTCGGTGTCGTATGTCGCCGCGTCGCTCCGGCTGTAGAGCGCGCCGCTGAATGCCGCCCCGTACCGCAGCAAGGTCGCGAGCAACTTCATCGCGAGTCCGGCAACCAGAATCTGGTATTCACCGTTTGAGGTGTCGGCGGCAACGCGCCGCAACGCGATCACGGTGAACGCACCCAAGAGCAACATCACGCCGCCTGCGGTAGCGGTCTCACCGTTGCCGCCGATGACGCCGAACACAACAACTGCGATCGCCGCGATAACTCCGGCGGCGCTTAGTGCGCCTGCCCACCGCGGTGCTCCGGTGGGGGGGTGTTTGGTCTTCGATCGTGTACCGAACGATCCCTTGCGGGTCGATCCCTTGGTCGAATCGGTCTTGCCCGCGTCGGAATCGCTGTGATGAGCGTCGCCCCTGTGTCGAGTAACAGCGACATTTTCGGCTGGCCGGTCGGGCGCGTGTTCGTTGGAGAGGCTGAACCGCGATCTGTATGGCTCAGGATTGAGATCGTCGTCGGAGAGCCAGCTGCCGGCCATTAGTGGCGCCGGCCGGACTCAGTCGTCCTGTTCGTCATCGTCGAAGTTGGCGCGTTCCGAGCGGCGCCCGCGACGTGCGAAGCGACGCGACTTAGCGGTGGGTTCGCTCGTCGCGCCTACTGCGACGGACATGTCTTCAGGATCGTTCTGCTCGCCAGCGGCACGCTCGACTCGCCGAGCCGCGGCGGCCTGCGTGACGCCATGGCTGGAGCCGTAGCCGTAGCCGTAGGAATAGCCGTAGCGGTAGCCGTAGCCATAGCCATAGCCATAGCCGGGACGAGAGCTAATGGCACCGATCAGTGCGATCCCAACGACAGGAGCGTCGAGACGACGCAGTTGCTGACCAGCTCGGCTCAGGGCGGCAGCTTTGGTTTTGGCA
>JBBRPC010000010.1:0-39844 GCA_038228615.1 Acidimicrobiia bacterium
GGGCCATCGCGCTCGGCTTGGGTACCGTGTTCATCGCGGTGGGAGTGCTTCGACTGTTGCAAACGACATTGCCCGAATCGCTGGATGGGCATGGGAAGTCGTCGTGGTTTCCCTACTTCGCGGTGATCGTGCTGCTGGCGTTGGCGACTGTGGTTGTGATCCGCAAAATGATGAAGGCCAATCGACATTCCCCCAAGGAAGTTGTCCCCAAGGAAGTTACATGAGTCCCTCCAACGCGAGTAAGCGCATTTCGATCGGTGATATCGAGTCGAAGCTGCGCGATATGGCGGGCCCGGTGGAGGCCGGTGTCGAGAAAGCCAAGAGTGTCGCCGTCGCCAGTGCGGTTGCGATTGGTGCGGTCTTGGTAGTTGGCGCATATCTCATGGGGCGTCGAAAAGGTAAGAAGCGCTTACCTGTGATCGAGATTCGCAGGATCTGAGCAACCGATGGAACCAGTCGTCAATCGTTTGATGAAGGCGGGAGCGCGCCGCGGCTTTCAAGGTTCACAGCCGTGGATGATCGTCGGTATTGCGGCGGCAACGATCCGGGTGCTTCGTCACTTCGCAAACCCGAAGCCGGAAACCATCTGGCGTCAGGCATTGCAGCCAGGCGACCGGTTCGAAGTCACCGTGCGTGGCACCACCAAAAAAAAGTGAAAGTGTTGTTGCGAAATCCGCGACGAGAACTCGACGTCGCCGGTCCAATCAGCGTGACCAAATTGTTGCATCGTCTCGATATCGTCCCTGAGTCGGTGCTGGTGATCTGCAACGACGAACTCGTCACGCGCGATGCCCAACTCCGCGATGAAGACTCGATCGAAATCCGACCCGTGGTTTCGGGTGGGGCGTAGCGGCGATGAAGTGTCGCCGCTGCAGGGGCCCTGCCGTGATCGATGTGCGACGTCATAACGCGGCGTTTTGTAAAGACTGTTTCAACCATCACTGCGTCGAACAGGTGCGGCGCGCAATCGACGAGTTCGACATGTTGAGCGCGACCGACAGGGTGTTGGTTCCAGTGTCGGGAGGGAAAGACTCACTGGCCCTGTGGGATCTGCTGCTCAAGCTTGGCTACGCCGCGGATGGTCTCTATGTCGGTCTTGGAATCGGCGCGTACTCCGATGAGTCTGGCGAATTTGCGCGGTCGTTCGCGTCCGAGCGCGGCCTGAAGCTCATCGAAATCGATCTGCCCCTCGATCATGGCTTCGACATACCGAGCGGATCAACAGCAGCCAAGCGTGCGCCATGCAGCGTCTGTGGACTCTCGAAGCGACATCTGTTCAATCAAGCTGCAATCGAGGGCAACTACGACGTCGTCGTGACCGGCCACAATCTCGACGACGAAGCAGCTGTGTTGATGGGCAACGTGTTGCGATGGGACGCTGCGTTTCTGGCCCGCCAATACCCTGTGCTTGCTGCGAGTGTTGGTTTCGCCAAGAAAGTCAAACCGCTGGTGAAGATTGGCGAACGTGAAATGGCCGCCTACTGCATCTTGAACGGAATCGAGTACATCATCGAAGAATGTCCAATGGCGAAAGGGAATCGACACCTCGGGTACAAGGAAATGCTCAACGCGCTCGAAGAGCAGTCACCTGGGTCGAAGACCGCGTTTCTTACGGGCTTCTTCGACAAAGCACACAAACACTTTGCGCAAGTAGCAGTCGAGGAGCGCGAGACGCTGCAAGCGTGCCGACAATGTGGCGCACCCACCACCAACGAGGTCTGTGCCTTCTGCCGCCTGCAGGTTCGGGCAACTGGGATCACCCTTGGAAGTTCGCTGTGACCCGTGAACTCGTCGCAGGCGAACGGGTACTAGTTGTCGACACCAAAAAACGGCGTCACCTCGTCACGCTTGTGGCAGGTGGCGAGTTCCATACTCACGCCGGAGCGATGAAGCACGATGACCTGATCGGTCGCACTGAGGGAATCACCGTACGCACCACACGCGGCCAACGGCTGCTCATACTGCGACCGACACTCGCCGAGTACATCCTCGAAATGCCGCGCGGCGCGCAGGTGATCTATCCCAAAGACATTGGCCCGATCATGGTGCTCGCGGATGTGTTCCCAGGTGCTCGAGTGCTCGAATCGGGAATCGGCTCCGGTGCGCTCACGATGGCGTTGCTGCGAGCTATTGGGCCAACAGGCTTGTTGGTTGGCTACGAGTTGCGAGACGATTTCGCCAAGCGAGCTCTTGAAAATGTGCATGTGTATCTCGGCGACGACGTTCCGTTGCAAGTGGAAGTTCGCGACGTCTACGCAGGCATCGACCTCATCGATCTCGACCGCATACTGCTCGACCTTCCTGAGCCGTGGCAGGTCGTCGACCACGCCCAGGAAGCGCTGCGCCCTGGCGGCATCCTGTTGAGCTATCTGCCGACGATTGGCCAGGTCATGCGCCTACGCGAAACGCTGGAACACTCCGCCTTTGGGATGGCCGAGACGGTGGAGATATTGCAACGGGGCTGGCACATCGAAGGCCAATCAGTGCGGCCCGATCACCGCATGGTCGCTCACACTGGCTTTTTGACCGTTGCACGCCTCCTCGTATCCGAGGAAACGCCCCCCGAGGCACCCGCCCCTGAAGAAAGGTTTGGGGAGCTGTGAACTGGCGTCAGTCAGCTTCGATGAAGATGCACTCGCCCGGGCACTCTTCTGCGGATTCGATGACCGCATCGAGCTGATTGTCGGGAAAACTGGCCAGGCCTTCTGCGCCGCCCGGTTTGTCGAACACTTTCGCGCCTTCTTTGACGTAGGCGAGGCCATCGTCGAGAAGGGTGAACACATCAGGTGCGATTTCCTCGCACAGTCCGTCTCCAGTGCACAGATCCTGATCGATCCAGACCTTCATGCTGCGATCCTCGCTTTAGCTCATTCGGGGGTAAATCTTGGGGGTGGTCGTCAGATGCGTTGTTCGAAGTCTGCAGAAGCTGGCGCGGTGGCCGATCAACTGACAGGGACTCCTGGCTGCGGGCCGTGAAGCTACCCGAGTCATCGGGCAGTTTTGCGAACCTCCCCCAACGTATCGGATGCCACAACTTGCATCTGAACCGGAGATAGGGTCCGAAATCGATCAGGAGGTAGGTATGCACCTGGATGACGACTCCGGCGACGGCGGTGGACCCACCGCGCAAGAGCTAGCTGAGATCGCCGCGCTCCAAGAGGAGCTGCTGGTACTCCGCCGGCGCCTGCAGGACGCGCCAAAGCGAGTGCGTACGCTCGAAGAGCGGCTGCTGGAAACCAAGGGCCAGCTGCAGCAGGCGATGTCACAAAACGAGAAGCTGTCGGCAACGTTGCGGGAGGCACGCGATCACATCGCGGCGTTGCGCGAAGAGGTCGAAAAGCTCACGATGCCTCCGAATGCCTACGGGACCTTCCTCGGAACGAACGACGACGGGACCGTCGACGTGTTCTCGGCTGGCCGCAAGATGCGGGTGTCGCTTCACCCAGAAATTGAAGATGACGCCATGCTTCGTGGCGATGAGGTCGTGCTCAACGAGTCGCTGAACGTCGTGTTGGTGCGTTCCGGCGAGCGTCATGGCGAAGTTGTGACGTTCAAGGAACTTCTTGAGGACGGTCGCCGCGCGCTCATTGTCGGACGCGCCGACGAAGAGCGGGTTGCGGAATTGGCCGATTCGCTCCAAGGCGTGTTCATACGCGCCGGTGATCACGTGCTGATGGATGCCCGTTCTGGACTGCTCGTGGAGAAGGTTCCGCGGCCAGAGGTTGAAGAACTGGTCCTCGAAGAAGTCCCCGATGTCAGCTACGACGATGTTGGCGGTCTCGACGATCAGATCGAAATGATCAAAGACGCGATTGAGCTGCCGTATCTCTATGGCGAGCTGTTCCACGATCACCAACTTGAGCCGCCGAAGGGAATTCTCCTCTACGGTCCGCCCGGATGTGGCAAGACGTTGATCGCCAAAGCCGTTGCGAATTCGCTCGCAAAGCGCGTCGCAGAAAAGACGGGGAACACCAAAGCGCGTAGCTACTTCATCAACGTCAAGGGCCCTGAACTGCTGAACAAGTACGTCGGGGAGACCGAGCGCCAAATTCGTTTGATTTTCGAGCGAGCACGCGAAAAAAGCGAAGAGGGCTATCCGGTCATTGTGTTCTTCGATGAGATGGATTCGCTCTTCCGCACGAGAGGTACCGGCATCTCATCGGATATTGAATCCACAATCGTGCCGCAACTGCTCGCAGAGATCGACGGTGTCGAGGCGTTGCGAAACGTGATCGTGATCGGCGCATCGAACCGTGAAGACCTCATCGACCCAGCCATTTTGCGACCGGGCAGGCTCGATGTGAAGATCAAGATCGAACGTCCTGACGCCGATTCGGCGAAGCAGATTTTTCACCAGTACCTCACGCCCGGCCTTCCGATCGCAGAAGAAGAAATCAAAAAGGTTCGTGGCGACGCTGCAAAGGCCGTTTCGATGATGATTGTCGATGCGGTCGAAGCGATGTACGAAACCGGCGAAGAGAACAAGTTCTTAGAGGTCACCTATCAAAACGGTGACAAAGAGATCCTGTTCTTCAAGGATTTCTCGTCGGGTGCCATGATCGAAAACATTGTCCGTCGTGCGAAGAAGCTCTCGATCAAGCGAACGATTGCCGGAGGATCGAGCGGGATCTGCACGCAAGATCTGCTCGACTCGATCAAACAAGAATTCCGCGAGCACGAAGATCTTCCGAACACGACCAACCCCGATGACTGGGCAAAGATCTCCGGTAAAAAGGGCGAACGGATCGTGTATGTGCGAACGATTATCGCCAAAGACGACGAACAGCGCGGCGGACGCCACATTGAAAAGGTCACCACAGGCCAATACCTGTAGCCTCGCCTCGTGGCACTCCCAAAGATCGTCGGCATCGAGACCGAATATGGCGTGGTGTTGCGCGGTTCCCCAGATCCAAACCACGTGCTTGCATCGAGTCTGCTGATCAATGGCTTCGTCGACCAGCGCAAGATTGGCTGGGACTTCGACGACGAGCATCCGAGCCACGATGCCCGCGGGTTCGCCCGCGACGGCGCGCAGCCACCCGAGATCGAGACGCATCTTGTCAACGCGGTACTCACCAACGGTGCGCGGTATTACGTCGATCATGCGCACCCCGAGTACTCCTCGCCCGAGTGCTCCGATGCATTGCAGTGCACGCTCTACGACAAAGCGGGGGAGCGCATTTTGGCGCGGTCGATGCTTGCCGCTCGCAGCGCGCTGCCCGTCGGACAAGAGATCGTGACGTACAAGAACAATTCGGATGGCAAAGGAAACAGCTATGGCTGTCACGAGAACTATCTCGTTGATCGAACAGTCGCGTTCGGTTCCCTTGTTCGGAATCTCATCCCCTGGTTTGTCAGCCGCCAGATCGTGTGTGGTGCCGGGAAGGTTGGCTGGGAAAACGGAGCTGAGCGGTGCGATTTTCAGGTTTCACAGCGAGCTGATTTTTTCGAGGAAGAGGTCGGTCTCGAGACCACGCTGAAGCGGCCAATCGTCAACACGAGGGACGAGCCGCACGCTGATCCGCAAAAATATCGTCGTCTCCACGTGATTGTCGGTGACGCAAATCTCTGCGAAATCAGCACCTTTCTCAAGGTCGGTACAACGGCGATCGTGTTGAACATGATCGAAGACAATTTCATCGATCGCGATTTAGGGCTCTCGCATCCCGTGCCGTCCATTCGAGCCGTGTCGCACGATCCAACGTTGACAACGGTGCTTGGCCTCACCGATGGTTCATCTGCGACGGCGCTCGAGCTGCAGTGGGAGTTCTTTGGTTTGGCGCGCAAATACGCAGATGAGCGTGGCCTCGAGGCGAGCGGCGGCGAGGAGGTCGGCGAGGCGGTGCTCACGCAGTGGGAGCGCGTGCTCACGGCCCTCGAGACGGATCCGATGCAGCTCGACGGCGTGCTTGATTGGGTCACCAAATACTCACTGCTGCGCGGCTACCGAGAGCGCGACGGGTTGGAGTGGTCGGATGCCAAGCTTGCCCTGCTTGATCTGCAGTACCACGACGTGCGCCCGGAGAAATCGATCTATGAACGGCTCGTGAAAGCCGGCAAGATCGAACGGCTCCTTCACGAGCGCGATGTGGTGGCCGCAATGGTCGATCCACCACCCACGACCAGGGCGTATTTCCGTGGTCGCCTGTTGGAGCTGTGGCCCGATTCTGTCGTCGCTGCGAACTGGGACAGCGTCATTCTCGATGTCGGATCGGATCCATTGCGCAGAATTCCGATGATGGAGCCCACCCGGGGGACGAAAATCCACACAGAGGAGCTATTTCGTGAGTGTTCGACGCCTCGCCAACTGGTAGAACGGCTGTCGTCATAGGGTGGCGTGCCGATAGGTACACAGGATGATCGACGACGGAGGAGGTCAGCGATGCCCGAGCGTGAACGCAAGCAAAAACCCGCACCGAAAGAGCGCGAACAGACCGTCGACGAAGTGGCGGCTCCTGCCAAGCAGGGCGAAAAGATCAAAGAAGAACTCGATGATCTGCTCGATGAAATCGACTCGGTACTTGAGACAAATGCCGAGGAATTTGTGCGCAGCTACGTGCAAAAGGGCGGCGAGTAGCGCCGCGGTGTCTACAGCTTGATCGCGAGTTGCGTCGCGTCGAGGAGTGCTCCCTCGAGAAATCGAGGGCCGGTGCAATCGCCCACACGGTGCAACTCGACCGAACCGAACGATATGTTCGCTGCGGGTGCCGCTCCGATTCCGGGGTTCGGCACGACGTTGGACACCCCAATCACCACATCGGCCGACAAGATGTGTTCGCCTGCACCATCGCGGTAATGCACGGTGTGTTCGCCAATTTGTACGACCTCGGCACCGCGCTTGAGTGCCACGCCGGATTCCAACAACTCGTGCACGTGGCGCCAGCGACCCGGCATTCCGAACTGTGGTGCGAACACCTGTGATTCCTCCAGCACCGTCACCGCGTGGCCTTGTGTGCGCGCCAAATGGGCGATCCCGCAGCCAGCTCGGCCGCCGCCGATCACCACGACGTGGTCACCTTCGAGCGGTGCACCGTCGATGATCCACGACCGCAAGCTCGCGAGGTCGCGCACATGGGGGAGGTCGCCACCTTCGACCGTCGGGCGTAACCAGAGCGCCCCAGTCGCGTCGACAATGACGTCAGGACGCAGCGACGCGACGAACTCAGCCGAGGCAGGAGTACCGAGGTGGATTGCAACGTCGAGTTGTTCCATCTGTTTGGTCAACCAGGCAAGCATGTCGGCGTTCGGCGCGTACGTCTTGGACGCGAACGCAAGGGTGCCGCCGAGATATTCGTGGGCTTCGAGCAACGTCACGTTGTGGCCGCGCAACGTGGCGATTCGTGCGGTTTCCATGCCGCCGGGTCCACCGCCGACGACAACAATGTTGCGGGGGGTTGTTGCTGGATCCATCCGAAGTTCCGACTCGCGTCCCACAAGCGGGTTCGATACGCACCGAATGCCTTCGCGGGTGAAAATGTTGCCAATGCAACGGTAGTGATACATGCACGGCCTGATGTCGTCACGCTGGTGGTCTCGAAGCTTGTTCGGTAGTTCTGGATCGGCGAGGAGCTTCCTTCCCATCGCGATGAAATCGACTGCTCCGCTACCGACGAGTTCGTCTGCGAGTTCGGGCTCGATGCGACCGACGGCGATCACCGGGATCGACACGACTCCTTTGATACCGCGGGCGTACTCGACAAGCTTGGCTGGCTCGTGCGCGGTGTGTGATTCGGTAAAGCCGATCGCGATGTTCGGGTCGGCGTAGGCGGAGACGTGCAATGCGTCGAGTCCGGCGGCTTCCAACATGGGAGCTAGTGCAAGCGCATCTTCGAAGGTGCCAGATCCATCAGTGAAGAATTCGATCGCGTTGATTCGCGCCCATACCGGATAGTCCCTGCCGACCCGAATGCGTACTGCCTCAATCACTTCGAGGAGGAGCCGAGCGCGCCCGAAGAGGTCGCCGCCATACTCGTCGGTTCGTCGATTACTGACGGGCGACAGAAATTCATCGAGGATGTAGCCGTGACCGGCGTGAAGTTCGACGCCATCGACACCCCAACGCTGTGCGTGTTCGGCCGCAGTCGCGAACCAGTCGATGAGCGTCGCGATGTCGCCGTGCGTCATTTCGTGAAACGCAACGTTCGCAGTCGGTCCCGACATTTCTGCGGTTGCGTGCTGCAATTCATCAGGGGTCATCATCATGAGCAGCGGATCGAAACCGCTGGGCTGAGGTTTTGTTGGCACCCACATCGAGCGACCGGCGATGATGTCATTACGTGCGACCTTGCCCATATGCGAAAGCTGCAGTGCCAGCTTCGCGCCATGCTGATGTGCGGTTTCGGCGAGGGCCCGAACTCCCGGTTCGAACTCGGCTCGATTCACGCCATTTTGATGTTTGTTCGCGGTGCCGAGCGGCCAGGCAATTGCGACGGAACCAAGGGTGACGAGTGCAGCACCGCCTGCGGCGCGCGCAGCGATATACGCAAGCTGGCGCGGGCCGACGGTGCCGTCAAGCTCGGCAAGTTCCTCGCCCATCGTCGCCATCAGGATGCGGTTGCGCAATTTCATCGTCCCGATGCGTCCTGGCGAAAGTAGGTGTTGGTAGCCATAACCCATGGCTTGAACTTACCGAACTAACTGCGAGCTGAGCTACGTTCGACGTCAGGAGGATTCATGACTCAACAACGTCGTTTCGACGCCAAGGTTGCACTGATCACCGGCGCCGGATCAGGAATCGGGCGCGCCGTTACATTGCGTCTGATCGAAGAAGGCGCCCAGGTGTACGGCATTGATGCCAACGCGAAGGGTCTCGATGAGACGATCGAGCTCACCAATGGTGCAGCAGCAGGGAGGGTGGTCGACGTCGTGGATCCAAGCGCCTGCGCAGCCGCAGTCGCCGATTGTGTGGCTCGATTTGGGGGCCTTGATGTGCTCGGCAACGTGGCCGGCATTGTGTTTATGGCGCACTTCACCGAGATGACGGTGGAGCAGTATCAGCGCTTGATGGCCGTCAATGTCAACGGGCCTGTGTTCATGGCGCAGGCCGCCATTCCTCACCTGCTCGAACGTGATGGGAACATTGTCAATATTGCATCGAACGCTGGCCTCATGGGCATGGCGTACAACGTGGCGTACTCGATGAGTAAGGGCGCAGTTGTGCAACTCACCCGGAGCCTGGCGATGGAATATGTGAAACGACCACTGCGCGTCAACGCGATAGCGCCGGCTGGGGTCGCAACGAATTTGGTCAAGGGTGTCGTGTTCCCCGAGGATGTCGATTTCGAGCTCGTGAAGCCATATATCGGCTTTCGCGGCGCCACACAACCTGAAGAGATCGCAGGCCTGTTCGCCTTTTTGGCATCCGATGATGCCCGCAATATGACGGGATCGATTGTGTCGAGCGACGGTGGGGTGACCGCGGGCTAGGCGCCCGATGGTTCGAGCTGCAGCGATTGCACGGCCATCTGATGGAGGCGTTTGGTTTGGGCGTCGATCGACATCGTCGTGCGATAGTCGGCGACCGAATTGATCAGCCCGAACACACCGTGCACCGCGGTCGAAACATCTCCCACCGACCACCCAGGATGCACAATGTGCACCGTATCCATCCACAGCTGCGCATAGCTGCGCTGCTGGCGGCGCACTCGCAAACGTTGCGCCGCCGAAAGGTTGTGCGACTCTTGGTTGTAGACCGTGATGACGGTTCGGTTCGCCAACGCGAACGCGATATGCGCACGGATGAACGCCTCAAGGGTCGCGTTGGCTGATATGCGGAGATCGAGCGCACGACGTGCACCGTCGAGGAGCTCACTGACAACATTTTCGAACACGGCGACGAGCATGGCCTCTTTGTTCGAGAAATGACGATAGATCGCCGCGCCGGTGACGCCAGCCGCAGCTCCGATCTCGGCGATGCCGACGGCGTGAAAGCCCCGTTCCGCTACAAGCTCGGCAGTGGCTCGCAACAGTGACTCGCGCGTCCGACGGCCTCGGGCCGTTGGTGGCGCGGGGTCGATCATCGAAACGCGTCCGTCCGCGACATGGTCCTGATCAGTACGACTTTGGAAGTCCGAGCGAAGCCGTCGCCACGAAGTTCAGCACCATCTCGCGGCTCACTGGCGCGATCTTCAACAGTCGCACGATTCCCCAAAGATCCGCGAGGCCGTATTCGCTAGCCAGACCGTTGCCGCCGTGAGTCTGAATTGCTTGATCGAGGCAGTGCAGGCCGGCGTCGGCAGACGCGAATTTCGCCATGTTTGCCGCCTCACCCGACGCGATCCGGTCCGATCCATGGTCGTGAAGCCACGCGGCTTTCTGCGTCATCAGTCGTGCGAGTTCGAGTTCGATCTTGGCAGTCGCCAATGGATGTGCGACCCCTTGGTGCCGACCGATTGGCGTACCCCACACAGCCCGATCGTTCGCGTATTGCGATGCGAGACCGAGTGCGTAACGCCCGACGCCGGTGCAGATTGTCGCGCTCATGATTCGTTCGGGGTTGAGTCCTTCAAAGACCTGTCGTAGGCCCTCGTCCTGTTCGCCGATGAGGCGATCGACCGGAACTTCGACGTTGTCGAAAAAGAGTTGGAACTGCTTTTCCGGTGCGCGAATCTCCATCGGAATCAACGTCCGTTGCAGTCCGGGTGCGTCGGTGTCGACAACCAACAACGAGAGCTTTGCCCGACCGCTTTGTTCGTCAACTCCCGTTCGACAGACGACCAACACTTGATCGGCCTCGTCGACCCCAGAGATATAGGTCTTGGAGCCGTTGAGGCGGTAGACGTCGCCGTCGCGCGTCGCCGTTGTGCTGATGCGATGACTGTTGGATCCTGCGTCGGGTTCGGTGATCGCGAACACCATCTTGGTGCCGGTCGCGAGTCCTGGTAGCCATTGCGCTCGTTGGCTGTCATTGCCGAACTTGGCGATGACCTCAGCGGCGATCGCAGCTGAAACTAAAATCAGAAGCAGCGGCGTTCCTTGCGCCGCAAGTTCTTCGCACACGATCGCCAGCTCATAGATGCCGGCACCCCCGCCGCCATATTGCTCGGGAAGGTGTACGCCGAGAAACCCAAGGTCTGCTGCTGCCTGCCACAGCTCCTCTGGACGTTCGTCGTGATTTGTGCATCTTGCGTAGTACTCGTGCCCGTATTTAGCGGCGAGACTGCGCACAGATTCGCGCAGGAGGGCGTGTTCGTCGCTCTCGGTAAAGTCCATAGGTTGCCTCGCAGGGTTGCGGTGTCAATGTAATTGGTGAATAACATACGGCCTCGGCGCAACTGCGTCCAGCCAGAGGAGATCTGACGCGTATGGCGGTGTTGCACACGTTGGTCGACAGGACGAGTCGGCAATTCGCGGCGAACCGCGTCGCGATGCTCGAACTGCTCGCCCAACACGACGTCGAGGTCGCCAAAGCCATTGGTGGAGGCGGCGACGCCTACGTCGCGCGCCATCGGGCACGAGGCAAGCTCACGGCGCGGGAACGCATCGAAATGTTGCTCGATCGCGACGCTCCGTTTCTTGAGTTTTCACCTCTTGCCGCTTGGGGCACACAGTTTCATGTTGGCGCCAGCATTGTCACAGGAATTGGCATTGTCGCAGGGATTGAGTGCGTGATCATTGCGCACGATCCGACCGTACGCGGTGGGACCATGAACCCGTACACGCTCAAAAAGAATCTACGAGCCCGCGAGAGTGCTCGTATCAACCGCTTGCCGTTGGTCAACCTTGTCGAATCAGGTGGCGCTGACCTGCCGACACAGGCCGACCTGTTTGTGCCAGCTGGCCAGATTTTCCATGATCTCACGCTGCTATCGGCTCTGGGAATTCCTACGATCGCATTGGTCTTCGGGAATTCGACTGCTGGAGGTGCATACGTCCCTGGCATGTGCGATCACGCGGTCTTCGTCGACAAGCGCGCGAAGGTGTTTCTTGGAGGTCCACCGTTGGTGAAGATGGCAACGGGGGAGGAGAGCGACGATGAGTCGCTTGGCGGAGCCGAGATGCATTCACGGGTCACCGGGCTCTGCGACTATTTTGCGACCGACGAAATCGATTGCATCCGTATCGGTCGCGAGATTTTCGCTGCGTTGAACTGGCCCAAACTCGGGCCGGGCGCGAGCCGCGCGCCGGAAGAACCGCTGTACGATGCCGAGGAGCTCCTCGGCATCGCGGGTGTCGATTTGCGAATACCGTTCGACACGCGTGAGGTCATTGCGCGCATTGTTGATGGTTCGCGTTTCGACGAATATAAACCGACCTACGGTACGAGCTTGCTGACGGGATGGGCCAGCGTGTGCGGCTTTCCGGTGGGGGTTATCGCGAACGCGCAGGGTGTGTTGTTCATGGAGGAAGCCAAAAAGGCCACGGAATTCATCATGTTGGCCAATCAGACCGATGTGCCATTGGTGTTCCTGCAGAATTGCACGGGTTACATGGTTGGCCGAGACTATGAGCAGGCAGGCATCATCAAAGATGGTGCGAAGATGATCAACGCAGTCACGAACTCGAAGGTGCCGCACCTCACGGTCATCCTTGGCGCGTCGTACGGTGCAGGTAACTACGGCATGTGCGGTCGTGCTTACGGACCGCGTTTCTTGTTCGCGTGGCCGAATTCAAAGATGGCCGTAATGGGTCCGCAACAACTTGCGGGCGTGATGTCGATTGTGGCGCGCCAATCGGCGGAGTCGCAAAGCAAACCGTTCGACGAGGAAGCAGATGCGTTGCGGACGCGAGCGATCGAAGACCAGATCGAACGCGAGTCACACGCGTTTTTCAACAGTGGCAAGGTCTACGACGATGGCATCATCGATCCGCGCGATACTCGGACGGTGTTGGGTATCGCATTGTCGTCAGTGCATTCCAACACGATCGCCGGCCAACGCGGCTACGGCGTTTTTCGGATGTAGGCAGCCATGATGCGCAAACTCTTGATTGCAAACCGAGGCGAAATTGCCTGCCGAGTGATCCGCGCGGCCAAGGAGCTGGGAATCGCGACAGTCGCTGTGTATTCCGACGCCGATGTGGATGCACCGCACGTTCGCCTCGCAAGCGAGGGCGTTCATCTTGTTGGGACGAGCCCGGGCGACACCTACCTCCGTGGTGATCTCATCATAGCAGCGGCCGTGCGACTCGGCGCGGATGCCATCCATCCCGGCTATGGCTTCCTTTCGGAACATGCTGAGTTCGCGCAGGCGTGTCGCGATGCTGGGATCGTGTTCGTCGGGCCGTCTCCCGGCGCGATCGCGGCGATGGGGAACAAGATCGAGGCCAAGGCAAGAATGGCCGAAGCCGGTGTACCTGTGTTGGGCGGCGCGACGATCAGCGCCGACATGGATGCTGCCGCGCTCACCACAACAGGGGCTGGTGTGGGCTACCCAATTCTGGTGAAGGCTGCCTTCGGCGGTGGCGGGCGCGGGATGCGAATCGTGCGCGAACCATCAGAGCTGCGAGAAGCGGTCGCGAGTGCCCAACGCGAGGCCGCTGCAGCGTTCGGTGATGGTCTGGTGTTCCTCGAGCGGTATGTCGAGTCACCTCGTCATATCGAGGTGCAGATCGTTGGTGACATGCACGGAAACGTGGTGCATCTGTTTGAGCGAGAGTGTTCAATCCAACGTCGACACCAAAAGATTATTGAAGAAGCACCTTCCACGGCCGTCGATGCCGCGCTGCGAGCGGAGCTTGGAGCTGCGGCCGTTGCTGCGGGTCGAGCAATCGATTATGTCGGTGCCGGAACCGTCGAATTTGTCATGGCGCCAGATGGTCAATTCTATTTTCTCGAGGTCAACACCCGACTCCAGGTTGAACATCCGATCACCGAGTGCATCACGGGAATCGACCTCGTGCAATTGCAGTTGGGCATCGCCCAAGGAGACGTTCTTCCCGACGCCGTGATGCATGCCCAAATTCGTGGGCATGCAATCGAGGCGCGGCTGTATGCCGAAGATGTGCCAGCTGGTTTCGTTCCGATGAGTGGGCCATTGCACTGTTTCGACATCGGTGGCGACGACGTGCGAGTCGATTCCGGGTACGACACGGGAACCTCCGTGAGCACGTTCTACGACGCGATGTTGGCGAAGGTCATTGTGTGGGCGCCAACACGCGATCTCGCAGCGACGCGCCTTGGTCGAGTGTTACGTGACGCACGGATCCATGGCGTTATCACGAATCGTTCGTTGCTCGTCGCGACCCTCGCCCATCCGGACTTTGTGGCTGGCATGACCGACACAGGGTTCTACGACCGTCACGATCCTGCAATGTTGGGGGCTGCTGATTCCTCGCCCACAATCCAGCGGGCACACGCGGTTGCGAGCGCGTTAGTTGGAGCGCTCGACCGTTCGACAGCGATCGGAGCGGGGTTCCGCAATGTTGGCGGCCTTGCCCAATCGACCGCATGGGATTTCGGCGGGACGCAACTGATTGTGGAGTACACGGTGCAGCGCGATCGGACATTCGCCGTGGCCGTCGATGGTGCACCCGTCGACGTCGAACTCGTTCAGCGCACGGCGGACGGCATTGTTGTTGCATTCGATGGCGTGCGACGACCGTATCGAGTCCATGTGGTTGGTGCGACCTCGTATGTCGACAGTGCGCTCGGCTCAACAGAATGCACGATGGTCGCTCGTTTCCCACAACCAGAGATCTTGGTGACACAAGGTTCGTTACGTTCGCCGTTGCCAGGATCTGTCGTCGCGGTGCACGCCACGCTCGGAGCGGTGGTCAGCCAAGGCGAAGTTCTGGTTGCGCTCGAAGCCATGAAAATGGAACATTCAATTCGTGCGCCGCACGACGGGGTCGTCAGCGACATTCGTGTCGCGGTGGGTACACAGGTGGAAACCGGCGCAATTCTGGTTGTAGTCGACGAGCACCTGCAGGAGTGAAGATGCCACCGTCTTTTGAAGATTTGGTAGCCGACCTTGAGGCCGAAACTGCAGCGCTGCGAGGCTTGCTGGCTCCTTTGGCGTATGGCGACTGGTCGCGACCAACGCCTGCGGATGGTTGGACGATCGCTGATCAGATGTCGCACCTCATGTTTTTTGACGAGATGAATACCCTCGCTGCGGCCGACCCTGAAGCGTTCCGAGCGCAGCTCGAGGCAGTGTTTGGCGACCCCGCTGGGATCGTCGACGGCGCGACGTTGCGTCTGCGATCACTCACGGCCGACGAAATCGATCGACGCTTCGAAGCGAGTCGTGCTGCGATGATCGAGGCGTTTCGGGCCTTGCCGCCAGGTACTCGCGTGCCGTGGTATGGACCCGACATGAGCGCGGCCTCGTCGCTGACGGCACGCATCATGGAAACGTGGGCGCACGGCCAAGACATCGCCGACACGTTGGACGCACCGCACATCGCGACTCGGGCATTGCGCAACGTGGCGCACATTTGCGCGAGGACGATGCCAAACAGTTTCCGTACCCGAGGTCTCGATATCCCCGATGTTGATGTGAGAGTCGAACTCGACGGTGGCGACGAAATGCCATGGGCGTGGGGGAGCGACGCGCACGATTCGATTCGCGGGAACGCAGTCGAGTTCTGCTTAGTGTGTACGCAGCGCCGACACATCGATGACACGACGCTGCGTGTCGCCGGTAGTACCGCGAGGAAATGGATGGAGATCGCTCAAGCCTTCGCTGGTCCACCGGGAACAGGGCGCGCCGCCATCAACCAACAGTGTTGAGGAGATAGACGAAGTATTGGTCGCCCGACTTCGGAGGCGCGCCGAGGCGGAGAATCCCAGGAATATCGTGGGCTGCCACCAACGGCGCGGCCCGTTGGGCGAACGTTTCGTAGTCGCGACGCTGCCGGGGGGTGATTTCGTCTGCGATCGCGACGAGCACGAGGCCGGTTGTGACGAGCTTCGTATCGCTCACGAGCAGCGAAGCGCGGGAGTCATGCGTGATGCGATGTGGGCCGACGACGAGCTCATCTCGCGGTGGTGCCGTTGCGTCGAAGCCGTCCTTTTCAAGTCGGAGCAAGATCGCGGTCGTCACCACCGAAATCTTGAGACCTCCTGCGTTGCCAACCTCGATTCGTTGCCCTGCGTGAAGATGGTGTTCTACGTCTGAGCTGAGGTGATCAGCGATCGCCATCGGAGCATGGTCTCGCGCATCCCAGGCCACGGCACCGTGTGCCGATGCAGCTGTTGTGGTGAGCAACAAGAGCAATGTCACAGCCCGCGTCACCGTGATCGCGTTGTTTGGCATTTGGGTACGAGCCGCTATCGCGACCGATCCGATCAGCGCGACAATGAAGGACGCCGCAGCGATCGGGTCGAGCCAACGGTAGAGGTATCCATATCCGAGCCCGGAAATTTGACTGATGCCGATTGGTGCGCCGACAAGGGCTGCGATCGATACGACAATCGCAGTCCGCATTTCGCGGTGCCGCCGCCAAACGACAACAAACACTGGTGCTATGAGGATGAGCCCGATCGGGAGCCGCCAATGTGTCAGTGAGAGGTCTTCGTTGCTGAACGGGTTCACGGAAGGGGGACCGTGCCACCAGGTTGCGGTTGTGGCGAAGGCAGCGGTCACGGCGTGAAGAGCGCGGTTGGCGCCGACCTTCGAATGGTTCGCGATGCTGTACTGCCACAACAGTGCGAGGTTGCCTCGCGATCCGTGGCGAAGTTGTTCGATGATCGGCCCCAGCCAGGCCCAAAGTGTCACGGCGCATGTGACGATCACAAGACCTCGACCAACGCGCTGCGGACGCAGCCCGCGATGCGCCGCACGCAATCCCGATGCGATTGCCGCGGCTGACACGAACGCGACAGGAAGAGCCGCTCCAATGTGGCTTTGCACAATGAACGATGTCATCAAGACATACCAGGGCAGCGCACTCCATCGACCGTCGGCGATTTCGATGGCGATGAACATCAAGACCAGGAACGGCAACACCGGCACATCGGGGTTCCAAGGACTTGTCAAGATGCTTGGTCCGAGCCCGTGCAAGAGCAGCGCGATCGGAACGAGTGATGCGAATGCCGAGCTATCTCCGAACCGACGTCGGATGAGCTGAACGATCGCGATCACACACGCCACGTTGATGATCGCGACCGTCGCAGGGAGCGACCACGACGACGACCTTGTCAGCGTGTACAACGGCGTAAATATCCAAAATAGCAATGGTCCAGGATGATGCCAGCCGAACCGAGAGTAGGGGCCGAGTGTCACGCCGAAGCTCGCCACGTCTCGGACTCGCAGCTCCGTCGCCGCGATGTCTCCCGTGGCGACATAGCCGCTGTTGATGGTTCGCAGTGTCGCGACGATGATCGGGCTAGTGCACGCGAGTGTGGCAACTGGAAGCGCGAGGCGTTGCAGTCCCAGGAGCACGCTCGGTGTGGTGTCTCGCCGGTAGCGTTGCAACATGACGCGCGGTGACGCTACGACAATTCAGGTCGCTGGCTGTGACGTTCGGGTGTCGAATCCCGACAAGGTGTTTTTCAGCCAGCATGGCGAGACAAAAATGGACTTGATCGAGTATTACCTCGCCGTGGAGACGCCGTTCCTCAACGCCCTTCAAGGCCGTCCGACGATGCTGGAACGGTACCCCGATGGCGCCTCGGGAAAATCGTTCTACCAAAAGCGCGTCCCGAACCATGCGCCAGAATGGCTACAGCAAACGATTGTGAGCACGCCCAACGGTACGACGTCGAACGCGATGGTGCTCGCCGATATGGCGCACGTCGTGTGGGCCGTCAACCTGGGTTGCCTCGGGTTTCATGCCTGGCCATATCTCGCAGCGCAGCCGGAGGTCGCGGATGAATTGCGGATCGATCTCGACCCCATGCCCGGCGTGCACTTCGATCAAGTTCGGGACGCGGCCGCGTGCACGCGCGGCCTGCTCGACGAGCACGGCGTTGTGAGCTTCGCCAAGACGACGGCGAGTAGAGGAATCCACATCTACGCCCGACTCGAACCACGTTGGGACTCGTACGAGGTGCGTGCGTGTGCAGTCGCCGTCGCGCGAGAACTCGAACGCCGGCGGCCGGATCTGATGACCGCAGCATGGTGGAAGGAAGAACGCGGTGCGCGAGTCTTCGTCGATTTCAATCAAAACGCACCCCACAAGACAGTGTTTGCGGCGTGGTCGGCGCGCGCGAGGGTCGGCGCTCAAGTATCGACACCCTTCGCCTGGTCCGAACTCGACACAATCGATCCACAGCGGCTCACGATCGCGACTGTTCCTGGGTACGTCGCGGAGTGCGGGGACGCCTGGGGATCGATCGCACAACATCCGCAATCGCTGCTGTCGTTGCTCGATCAGGTCGCGATCGATGAGGCCGCCGGGTTGATGGACGCGCCGTGGCCACCCGTATATCCAAAAATGCCGAACGAGCCGCCTCGGGTTGCTCCGAGCCGAGCGAAGAAGGAAAAGCCATGAGCTACGAGAACATCGAAGGCAGCATCCGCGAAGCTGAGTGGAGCGAGTTGCGTGATCGCTTCATGCTGTCGAGTGCGCAACGTCCGGCTTCAACTGCTCGGGGCGTGCACCACACTGCCTTGTTGTCGAGCAACGTCGAACAAACCATCAAGTTTTACCAGGAGATTTTGGGGTTTCCGCTCTACGAGCTGTTTGAGAACCGCGACTACAAAGGCTCGACGCATTTCTTCTTCGATATCGGCAACGGCAACGCCTTAGCGTTCTTCGACTTTCCCGGTCTTGATCTCGGGGAATATCGCGAAGTGCTCGGCGGACATCATCACCTCGCGATTTCGATGGAACCCGCCAACTGGACGATGATCAAGGCACGGCTCGACGCTGAAGGTATTGAATACGCGCACATCGACGGTTCCTCGATCTACTTCCGCGGTCCCGACGGTGAACGCATCGAACTCATCAGCGATCCGTTGGGTGAAATGTACGGCCGATCCCTTGGTGAAGCCATCGGGAAGCCAACAGTACTTAGCTGATCAAGCCGTTGAGCCGTTCCGTTGTGGCGATCCACTCTTCGACCATGTCGAAAATGACGTCTTTGCTTGGGCGCACTTCGTTCAAACGTCCGACGATTTGGCCGACTGGGAAGCCCATCAACGGCTTCGAGTTGACGCGTGAGAATCTCCGCGACGCTTCGTTGTGCAAGATTCCCTGAAGCGGCATCGGCAACGTTCCCGGTCCGTTGGGATCGTCGAACGCTTCCGTCCATGCGCTCCGCAACTGTCGTGCCGGTTTGCCTGTATATGCACGCGAGCGGACTGTGTCACGCGAGGTTGCGGCGAGCAAATTTTCCATGATGGTGGGATTGGTGTCGGCCTCTGCGACGGTGAGCCACATGGAACCGGTCCACACTCCCTGCGCGCCGAGCGCAAGTGCCGCGGTCATTTGACGGCCAGTTGCAATACCCCCAGCGGCGAGCACACAGATGTCGGGGCCGACGGCATCGACAACCTCTGGTATCAACACCATCGTGGAAACGTCGCCACAATGCCCGCCAGCTTCGGTGCCCTGCGCGACGATCACGTCGACGCCGAGGGCTACCTGACGTTCGGCGTGCTGGCGCGCGCCGACAAGTGCGCCGACGAGCAGGCCGTTGTCATGAGCTTTTTGAATCACATCGGGAGGCGGAGGTCCGAGTGCGTTGACCAACATCTTCACGTTGGGGTGAAGAATGGAAAGCTCGACGTGGCCAGGCGCGAATGCATCGACGTTGAGGCCAGCGGCAGGAACTTGTTCGCCAGCGAGTGCTTCTGGCAGCGGTGGAACGTCGTATTTGGCGAGGAGTTCTTCCACGAAGTCGGTGTGGCCTTGCGGGATCATGTCGTGCAAGTTCGCGAAGCTGGCGAGGTCGCCATCGCCCTTGCCGACGTATGTCGCAGGCATGACGATATCGACGCCATACGGCTTGCCGTCGCAGTGAGCGTCGATCCAGTCGAGCTCAATTTCGAGGCGTTCTGGGGAATATGCAAGCGCGCCTAACACACCAAAGCCTCCGGCGCGCGTGACCGCTGCGACAACGTCGCGGCAGTGCGAAAAGGCAAAGATTGGGAACTCAATGCCGAGCTGTTCGCAGATCGGTGTGCGCATCGTTAGTAGGTGCCCTTCACGGATTTGATCAATGCTTCGTTGGGGTTCTCAGGCATCTCGGTCAGCGGTTGCGCCAGTTCTGCGACCGTCGGGCCGACCTTGTCGCCATACGGCTTCAACGCCGCAAGATCGAAGCCGTACAACGCCGCGGTATTGCCTGCGAGTATTTGCCGCATTTCGGCTTCGGGCGTGTCGCTAAAGAGCGCCCGCAGATGCTCACGGGTGAATGGGTAGGTACCTTCGTTGTGCGGGTAGTCGCTGCCCCACATGAACTTGTCGATGCCGAGAATGTTACGAGCCCGCGCATCATCTGGCCCCGGCTGTGACACGCCGACCCAGCAGTTCTGTCGGAAGTAGTCGCTCGCGAGTTGTTTCAGCGAGTGCTCTTCGGAGTACACCATTTCGCCCATCCGGCCAGTACGTCGGATCTTGTCGATGACGCTGTCGAAGTGCTTCAACATCGGCACAAGCCAGGCACAACCTTGCTCGGTCATCACGAACTTGAGATTCGGGTGCCGTTCGAACACGCCAGAGAGCAACAGCTGCACGAACGGACGCTGTGAGTAGAAGCCAACTTCAGTAATGAACAGCAAGTCCGACACGGAATACTTGCCATAATTCGGGTTGCCGGTGCCGCCGTGCGCATTGACGATGATGTTGTTGTCTTCGCAGAATTGCCAGATCGGTTCGTAACACGGGTCGTACAACGGCTTGACGTAATCGACGTCGGGCGGAATGGCGCTCAGCAGCACGCCGCCGCGCAAGTTGTTGTCGCGGATGAACTTCAAGTCGTCGAGCGCATCTTCGATGTTGTTCAAAAAGATCTGGCCGATTCCGGCGCGACGCTCTGGATGACGCCCGCAAAAGTCGGCGAGCCAGCGGTTGTGCGCTCTGATCCCGGCGAGGCGAAGTTCGTACTGGTCTTCACGCGGCGGGCGGGCGAAGAGTACGAAGCTGGGAAAGAACGGTGGAATGGTGTTCGGGAATACGACTTCGGCCACGATGCCGTCGTTTTCTTGATCGCCGATGCGACGGGCATCGTCCCAGTTGCGGATTCGGCCACCGTCTTGCAGGTCGCGAAACGGGTTCTTGTACTTGTTGCGCCAGGCATCAAATTCTTCTAGGTATTGCTTCTCGAGGTACTCGCGGTACTGCTCGTGCGAGCCGCCTGCGTGGCAATCCGAGGAGATAATCGTGTAGCGCTCTTCAACTGATGTCGGCATGGTGAGTCCTTCTTCGACAAAGTCTTGACTGAGTCAACACTCTACAGTACCGTCCTAGAGATCGCCAAGACTCCTGCCCCCGATGACATTTCGTTGGCGCTCGGCCAGCTGCAACGGCTGCTCGCGAGCCGGAGGGTGGCCGACGCGCTCGTCGACGCGGCGGGTTTGGCGCTTTCGCAGCAAGCGGTCCAGGTGTTGCGTGCCGTCGGGACAATCGATGAGGTGTCGGTTGCTGCGGTGGCCCAAATTGCCCAGATGGACGTGGGTGCGGTCTCCCGCCAGCTCAGCGCCCTCGAAGACGCCAAGTTGCTGCGTCGTAAGCCGAGCCCGACCAATGGGTCAGTGGTGCTGGTGTCGCCCACGAAGAAGGGTCGGGAACTTGCAGCTCGCGCCGACTACGTACGCCGCCAGCATCTCCAAAATGTGCTGGAAGGTTGGGATCCAACGGAACGCGAACATTTCGGTGTGCTCTTCCATCGATTCGTCCACGACCTTCAACACACACCGTTGCCAGTCGCTGAGTAGACGCGTCGACGAGTTCACGACAGCGTGTCTGGCGCGCGTTTCTTGCTATTCGTCTTTTGGTTTGGCGGCTTGCATTGCAGCTCCTGCCGCGGCCGACGACCCAGCCCCGGCTTGCGCTGCAGCGTTCGCGATTGTGACTGCGAATGCAGCAGCTGCGGTATCGTCGGCCTGAATCTGCGCGAAGATCGCCGCCCCGGCACCGGCCATCAACTCGCCCTTGTTCGCTGCCACCCGCTCGGCAGATTTGTGCAACGATTTCAGTTGGCCTTGGAAGTGTGGCATCACATAGCGAGCGAATAGTTCCCAGCTGCGATGGTTCGCCTCAGGACTCACCCAGTCGTGCACGAATCCGATCATTGTTCCGAAACCGCCGGTGAGTTCTTGGAGCGATTCGATCGCTGCAATCATGTCGTCGGGCGTTCCGATAATCGCAGCGCCCGCACCAGGGGTTCCTCTGGTCGAGGCAGCGTCGAGGAGCGCCCATTTGTCGTCCATGTGCGTGGCATCGGGACGACCCAATACCTTGACGTTGTACTCGTTGTTCCACCGTTGCAATCCGTCGACTGCTTCGTTGCGAGCTTGCTCTGGCGTCTCAGCGAGATGGAATGCCATGAGTACTCGCCAGTCGTCGCGAGAGACCACCGAACCGTGTTCCGCTGCCGATGCTTCTGCGAACGACCACTGTGTCGGGAGCGCCAGTAGTCCTTCCGTAGAGTTCGACGCGATCGAGAGTGCGCCGATGCCGTATTTGCCGGCGAGTTTCATCCCGCTCGGCGAAATCGATGACGCGACCGTCATGGGAATGCGTTCTTGCAGGGGAAGGATCTGGAGTTCAGCTTCATTGAGGTTGAACCAGTCGCAGTGGTGCGTGACGGTCTCGCCGTTGAGGAGGCGGATGATGACACCAAGTGCTTCGTCTTGCATCGCGCGTTGGCGAAGTGGGTCGAGACACATGACTTTGGCATCGCTCGGTAGCGCACCAGGACCGCTCCCGAACAGCATTCGGCCACGCGACTGGTGGTCGAGTTGGACAATCCGCTGCGCGACCATGAAGGGATTGTGATACGGGAGGGAGATGACGCCGGTACCGAGGTTGATACGTTGCGTACGCTCGGCGAGCGCAGCGAGAAAGAGTTCGGGAGACGCGATCACCTCCCAGCCGGTCGAGTGGTGTTCACCGCACCAAATCTCGTCGAAGCCGAGTCGATCGAGATGTTCGCCAAATGCAAGATCGCGCTGCAGCATGTGGGTGAAGTTCTCTCCGACAGGATGGTGCGGTGCAAGGAACGCGCCGAAGCGAAGACGACCCATGATGTACTCCTAGTGGCAGCTGTACGGTCAAACGGTGCAGCGTAGTGAAGCAGATAGTGGCAAGCCTCTAAGGTAAGCGCTTCGCATGGCCAACCGCGCCCCAACCCCAGAATTCCAGCGCCCGTTGTTACTGACAGCGCTACGGATTCTGGTACTCAGCATAGTTTCTGGTCTTCTTGCAGGTGCCACGAGCTACGTGTTTTTGACCGTGCTCGACCGTATTACCGACACCCGCATGCGTCATGATTCCTTGGTTTGGTTCCTTCCGATCGCCGGATTCATCTTGGGGTGGGCCTACCTACGATGTGATCCCCGCGCCGCGGCCGGCAACGCCACGATCGTCCAAGAACTCCACCAAGCAGAACAGGGTGTGCCATTCCAACTCGCCCCCATGAGTCTTATCGGCACCTGGGTGACCCACTTGTTCGGTGGTTCGGGCGGGCGCGAAGGTACGGCGATCCAAATGTCGGCCGCCATAACGGATTCGATTGCCCGGCGAATGCAATGCACGAAGTTCGAGCGGCGGATGTTGTTGCACGTAGCGATCGGCGGTGCCTTCGGTGCTGTGTTTGGCGTTCCGTTCGCTGGCACCGTGTTCGGTGTCGAGGAGCCCGGTCGAAAGGGCCTTGGATTGCGCGCGCTGGTGCCGACTGCTGTGGCGGCGTTTGTTGGCGACGGCGTGGTGCGTGGCTTGGGTTATCACCACAAAGTTCGACACGCGATCGTGCCGCAGTTCTCGCTCGGGCTCGTTGCGAAGTTGGCTGTTGCGGCGATTGCGTTCGGAATGACTGCTCGGCTCTATGTATACCTCAGTGTGTTGATCCGGTGGTTGGGCTCGCGTTTGCGTCGTCCCGCACTCGCGACTGCTGCGGGTGGAGTGTGGATCCTTGCGCTGGCTCTCATATTTGGGCGCCAATATTTAGGACTGTCTGTTCCCCTTGCCGACAGCGCGCTTGCCGGCACGTCGATTGCGGGGGGAGCGTTTTTGTTGAAGCTCGTATTTACTGCGATCACTTCGGGGAGCGGTTTTCGAGCTGGGGAGGTGACGCCGCTGTTTGTGATCGGGGCGGCACTCGGCGCCGTGTTGGCAACTCCGCTCGGAACTGATGCGAAAATCTTGGCGGCAGTGGGCTTTGTAGCGGTGTTCGGTGCAGCCGCGAAGGTACCCATCGCGTGTGCGGTGATGGGAGTGGAACTCTTTGGTGGGCACGCGGTGCCAGCCCTCTTGTTCACATGTGTCATCGCCCGGATCGTCAGCGGACATCCAAGCATCTACCCACGGTCACCCAACCTTGGTATAGGCGCTACGCGCTCCTGAAAAACATCGAGATCCAATCCGAGACGAGGGGCTGGTCGAGCGGGTGGGTGAGCGAGGCACGCGCCGTTGTCACGCGTTCCGCGCCGATCAGGTCGATTCGCCCGGCGAGCAGATGATCCGCGAGTGGCGCGACGAATTCGGGATGTGGCTGCAACGTCCATGCTCGGTCTCCGACGGCGAACCCTGCGATCGGGCAGTATCCGCTTGCCGACGAGAAGAGGAGCGTTGCGTCATTCGGAAGCGCGACGACTTGGTCTTGATGGCTTGCGAGCAGGGCGAACGAAGTCGCGGGTGCGTTCTTCATCCAAGGTTGAGCACTAACGACGTTGTACTCCTGCACGCCGACGCCCCATCCACCCGACGCCCGAGCGACTGGCGCGCCGAGGGCCTGCGCAAGGAGTTGATGTCCGAAGCAGACACCGACATACGGAACTTCTCTGGCAACGAATTCGCGATGGAGTTCCTCCGCGTCGGCGATCCAGGCATCGCCGTCGTACACAGACGATCGCGATGGTGAACATATCCATCCGTCGCATTCGTTGACGCGTTCCGGGAACCTGTTTTGGTCGAGGTCGTAACGCACCAATTCGAGATCGTGTTGTGCCAGTAAGGCAGCGAACAGTTCTGGATAGTCACCTGCGATATGGACGCTGTGCGGATCGATGTGGCCGACCATCAACAAGCCAATACGTTTCGTCATCGCAACTACCGGAACGAGAACACCGGCGAGTTCGGCGCTGTTGGTCCAGCGACCGGAGGGATCAAGCCGCGATCTCGCAGCAGCGGTAGCACGCCTTCCCCGAACCAATACGCCTCCTCGAGATGGGGATATCCCGAGAGAATGAACTCATCGAAGCCGAGCTCGTGATATTCGGTGATGCGATCCGCGACATCGCTATATGAGCCGACGATCGCCGTACCGACGCCTCCGCGCACCAGGCCGATTCCGGCCCACACATTTGGATAGATCTCAAGTCGTTCGGTGCTGCCTCCGTGCAACGCTGCCATTCGTTGTTGTCCGACCGACGCAGTTGATTTGAAATCAGTTTGTGCTGCTGAGATCGCTTCGGGATCCATGCGTTCGAGCAGCGAATTGGCGACGGTCCACGCTTCATCAGCGGTCTCGCGTGCGATGACGTGAAAGCGGATGCCGAATCGCAATGTCCGACCGAACGCTGCCGCCAAAATGCGTATGCGTGAGACGCGCTCGCTCACCATTTCGGGGGTTTCGCCCCACGCTAAATACACGTCGACGTGTTGTGCGGCGACGCGTTCGGCCTCTTCGGAGGCGCCGCCGAAATATACCGGTGGCGTCGGATGTGGGACCAGCCTTGTTGTCGCCGAACGGACGGAATAGTGATTCCCGTCGAAGTCGAATGGTTCGTCGCTCCAGGCACCGCGCATGATCTGCACGAACTCGCCCGTCCGCTCGTACCGTGTCGCCTTATCCTCGAATACGCCGAAGCGAGCAAGTTCTGATTGTTCTGCACCTGTGACGATGTTGAGCAGTAACCGTCCTTCGGAAAGGCGCTGGTACGTCGATGCCATTTGAGCACCAAGTGTGGGCGATAGCAGCGCCGGACGAAAGGCAACGAGAAATTTGATGTGGTGGGTGAGGGGAATCAGTGATGCGGTCGCGAGCCACGCGTCCTCGCACCCGGTGCCGCATGGAGTGAGCAGCCCGTCGAAACCCAAGGATTCACACGCGGTCGCGATTTGGGCGAGATACCTCAGTGATGGTGTGCGGCGAATCGCCTCGGGACCAGTGGGCAATACCTCGCGCGAGTCGCCTCCAGTCGGAAGAAACCAATGCACTGACAACATGCCGCGATCCTCACCAGCTCGAGTCGAGTGGACGGCCTTCGTGGTATCCCGAGGCCGTCTGGATACCGATGATCGCTCGTTCGCGTAGCTCGGCGATCGATGCCGCTCCTGCATATGTGCACGCGGAACGGATGCCCGCGACGATGTCGTCGACGAGATCTTCGACTCCAGCGCGAGCGGGATCGAGATACATCCGCGACGTAGAAATGCCTTCTTCGAATAGCGCTTTGCGTGCTGCCTCGAGCGGGTCTTCATCTACCGTGCGATTGGCGACGGCCCGCGCCGACGCCATGCCGAAGTTTTCCTTGTAGAGGCGGCCATCTGCGGATCGTTGCGCGTCGGCTGGCGATTCGTGCGTGCCTGCAAACCAAGACCCGATCATCACGTTGCTCGCTCCCGCAGCAAGCGCGAGCGCAACGTCTCGCGGATGGCGGACGCCTCCATCGGCCCACACGTGGGCTCCGACCTCGCGGGCGACGTTCGAGCATTCCAACACCGCTGAGAATTGTGGACGACCGACACCGGTCATCATCCGCGTTGTGCACATCGCCCCTGGACCAACACCGACCTTGACGATGTTGGCCCCCGCGCCGACGAGATCTCTGACTCCGTCGGCCGACACGACGTTGCCAGCGCAAATTGGAATCGGCGGGTCGAGAGCGCGAATCGCTTTCAGTACATCGAGCATCCGTTGCTGGTGTCCGTGTGCGGTGTCGACGACAAGTACGTCGACACCGGCATCGATCAGGCTCGCCGCACGTTCGCCAACATTGCCGTTGATCCCAACTGCGGCCGCAATGCGCAATGCGTTGTGGCTGTCGACGGCAGGGGTATAGATCGATGAACGAAGTGCGCCAGTGCGTGTGAGAATACCGACGAGCATGTCGTCGGCGCTGACGACGGGCGCGAGTTTGCGGCGGGCATCATGCAAGATGCGAAACGCGTCCTCGGCGCCGACGTCGTCGGCGATGGTCACGAGGTCGGTCGACATCACTCGTCCCAGTTGGGTGAATCGGTCGACGCCGACGCAGTCGGCTTCCGTCACCACACCGATCGGCTTACCGTTCTCGATGACGATGACCGCGCCATGGGCCCGCTTTGGAAGCAAGTTCAGTGCCTCGCCGACGGTTTCGTGCGGTGCCATGGTGATTGGCGTGTCGTGGACGAGGTGGCGGGATTTGACCCAGCTGATTACCTCGGTGACGATGTCGAGCGGAATGTCTTGGGGGACGACCGCGATCCCACCCCGACGTGCGATTGTCTCTGCCATTCGACGGCCAGCGACGGCGGTCATATTCGCAACGACGATCGGAATTGTGGTCCCGGTCCCGTCTTCGGCTCGCAGATCGACGCCGAAACGTGACGCGACCGTTGAACGATTCGGAACCATAAACACATCGTCGTACGTCAGGTCGTACTCTGGATGATCACCACGAAGAAAGCGCACGAAGGTGTGATGCTAGTAGTGCGCGGTGGCGTTCACGTCGCCCGTTGTGAATCGATGAATAGCACCGCGGCGACCTCAAGGTGAGCGCGCACGACAAAGTTCAGTTTTTCGTAGAGACGACCCGCGGTCGGATTCAGGTCGCTGACGTGAAGGAGCGCAGTTTTGCCTTCTGCCTGAATGGCTGCTGCGACGGTGAGTGTGAGTTGGGCTGCGGCACCTCGACGCCCAAACGACGGATCGGTACACACCGCGCTGACCTCACCAAAGTCTGGTGACTGCATCCGGCGTCCTGCCATTGCCACGAGCTGATCCTCGCCGTCCGGTCCGACTTGGAAAATCCCGATGTACCCACCGAACTCGATCGTGCGTTCGCGAAATGGCCCTGGTTTCGTTCGCTCCGTGAGCTTCAGCATCGCGGGAACATCGGCGGTGCCGAGTTCGCGAGTGGAGTGCGGCTGGGCGAAATCGACGACCGTTGGCGCAATCATTTGGCGCAAACCTGCTCTGAACATCACGTTTGATCCAACAGGTGGTTCCCCGATCGAGGAACGAATCAGCCGAGCTGAACTCTCGAGGGCCGCGAGATCCGACCAACCCTGCGCGTCGAGTTCGGCTGCGCCCATGAACGGCGAAATGGCTTCGGGGTATGCGCAAGCTGTGCCGTGGGAACGCGCGAGCCCGGCATGCGTTGAGTGCAGTGCAGACCAGACTGGATTATCGAGGGGACTGTTCGCCACGCCGCATTCTGACAGCACGCGTGGCTATTCGCGGAAGCGATTCAAGTCCATGCCGATTTCGACTCCAAGACGAACTGCCACATGCAGTGGAAGGCCGATGACGTTGCTTGGACTTCCCGCGATGCGTTCGACGAAGACGCCGCCATATCCTTGCATGCCGTAGCTCCCAGCCTTGTCGAAGGCTTCGCCCGTCGAGATGTACCAGTCGATTGTGGCATCCGAGAGGATGTTAAACGTGACGATCGTGGTTTCGACGCTTGTTGCGACGCGGTCGCGATACACCATGGCCACACCAGTGTGTACGTAGTGATCACGACCAGAAAGGGAGCGCAGCATGGTTCGTGCGTCGTCTGCACTTCGGGGTTTGCCGAGGATGTCGCCATCGCGAACGACGCACGTGTCGGCCCCTATCGAGACCGCGCCGGTCGAGGTTGGGCCGGTCGGGGTTGGGCCGGTCGGGGTTGGGCCGGTCGGGGTTGGGCCGGTCGTCAGGCCAACGCGGGCTTTGTCGAGCGCGAGGCGCTCGACAAACTGCGATGGCGTTTCATCGCCTCGGTGGGTCTCGTCGACATCGGTGACGACAATGTCGAAGACAAGGCCCATGGAACGAAGTAAGTCCGAACGGCGCGGCGACGCCGAAGCGAGTATCAGGCGCAATGTTCGATCAGCCACCCGAGAGCACCAGGTCGGCATCAGCGTGTTGCGGAGGCGCGTCGGCGTCGACAGACAGCCAACCCTCTGGCAACGTGATGTCGTGGGGTCCGCGTCGCGTGCCGCGCGGGGTATCGCGCTCGTGCGGTGGCAGTTCGATATCGGGGTCGATCGAACTGAGTCGATCCGAGAGTTGTTCCAGTGTCTGCGACATGACGAGGTTTCGGCGCGCGGCGCCCCCGACCGGGTAACCGGTGTAATACCAGCCGATGTGCTTACGGATCGCGAGCACGGCATGATGCGGACTTTGATGCGCTGCGAGCAGCTGCGCGTGTTCCATGATCATTGCGGCGACTTCGCCAGTAGTTGGTGATTTCGGAAGCGGTTCACCTGCGAACGCGGCGCGCAGGTCACCGAAGAACCAAGGACGGCCGAGGCATGCCCTGCCCACGACTACTCCCGCGCAGCCAGTCTCGGCGCGCATACGCAGCGCGTCGCTCGCCGACCAAATGTCGCCGTTCCCCAACACTGGAGTACCCGGGAGCGCCGCGACGAGTTCGCTGATCGCATTCCAACGAGCCGCGCCCGAGTAGTACTGCTCGGCTGTGCGGGAGTGCAATGCAACCCATGCAGCACCAGCGTCGGCGGCGGCTCTTCCTGCATCGAGGAATGTCAATCGTCGCTCGTCGATGCCCATCCGCATCTTGACAGTCACGGGCGCGCCCTGCGCGGCGTGAACGGCCGCCGCGACGATGGCGTGCAGCAGACGAGGTCGCGCTGGGATGGCAGCGCCACCACCATGGCGGGTGACCTTTCTGACCGGACATCCGAAGTTCAAATCGATGTGGTCGACGCCGCGGTCAAGCACGATGCGGGTAGCCGTACCGATCGACGCGGGATCGGTGCCGTATAACTGCAGGCTTCTGGTTGTTTCATCGTCATCGAATGCTGCGAGTTGAAAACTGCGTTCGCTGCCTTCGACAAGTGCGCGCGCGTTGACCATTTCGCTCACGAGCAGCGCGCCTCCGTATTGACGACATAGCCGACGAAACGCGCGGTTCGTGACGCCCGCCATCGGGGCGAGTACGACAGGAGGCTCTACCCGGAACGGGCCGAGGCGCAACGGCTCACTGGTGGACACGATGCCACGGTATTCGACGCCGGAGCGTCGCCGGGTAGTGGCGCGCCGCTAGCGAATGCCGTTGACGGTCACATCGAGATCGCGCAGGAGGCCGTCGTTGAGCGCGTAGATCCATCCGTGTACTGCCAGTTCTTGGCCTCGTGCCCACGCATCTTGGACGATCGTGGTCCGCCGAACGTTGTTCACCTGTGCGATGACATTGAGCTCGCAGAGGCGACGCATCTTGGCATCTTCGTCGAGCGCATCAAGTTCTGCCCTGTGATCGAGCGCGACGTCTTGGACATGTCGCAACCAGTTGTCGATGAGTCCGAAGCGTTCAGCGCCTAACGCCGTCGCGATTCCGCCACAACCGTAGTGACCGGTCACGATGACGTGCTCGACGCGCAACACATCGACGGCGTACTGCAGTACGGAAAGGCAATTGAGATCGGTGTGGACGACAAGGTTGGCAACGTTGCGATGTACGAATACTTCGCCGGTGGGAAGGCCGACGATCTGGTTCGCCGGGACGCGAGAGTCGGAGCAGCAAATCCAGTGGTTGTGGGGGGTCTGCGCCTTAGCGAGCTCGTAGAAAAACGACGGGTCGCGGTCGGTGATGCTGGCAGCCCATTCGCGATTGTTGTTGAGGAGGCGCTGAAGCGCTGGGTCGTCCATTCGGGTGGGAGGTTAACGCGACTGGAGTGCCCTCAGCTCGTCGTTTGGATGCTCGCGAGATCGGCACCGACGATGATCTCGCCGTCGAAATGCGCAGCAGCGATCGTCTGCCATTCCCCTTCGCCTCCCGGCGGCGGAGCTGGAACCATGTGGGTAAGGACCAACGTCTTGACGCGGTTGCGTTGCGCGGTTTCCGCAGCCTGAGTGACAGACGAGTGATAGTCGATTGTGTCTTGGAATCGCTGCATCGGGATCATGCGGACGATGTCGTCGCGTAACACTGTCTGCACGTAGATATCGGCGTCAGCGCACAGCACGTCGAGTCCGGCGCAGGGAACCGAGTCGCCGCCGATCACCACGACCTTGCCAGCGTGTTCGACACGGAAGCCAACGGTCGGTTCGACCGGTCGGTGATCAGTCGGAGCAGCGATAACACGAACGCCAGATTCATCGATCGCGACCCCATCAATTAGCTCGGTGACCTCGAGTTGCGGTGTCCAGGAGAGGTCATCGTGATGCGCCAAGCGATATTCGAGATCGGGTTGCAACATCGCCATCATGCCGTCGATCACTTCTTTTGTGCGCGGCGGTCCGAAAATACGCGTGGTGATCGGTGCGGGTGCCATGACCCAACGTGTCGTGACAACGTCGTTGAGATCGGTGATGTGATCCGAATGCAGGTGCGTGAGGAACACGGCCGAGAGCTGCACCGGAACGACGCCTGCAGCCATCAAGCGTTGGAGCACTCCGCGGCCGGCATCGAACAGCAGATGGAGTTCGCCAGCTCGTACGAGTGTCGCTGGGCCTGCACGATTTGGATCAGGGATCGGGTTGCCGGTTCCTAGGAGCGTGACCGTGATCATGTCGCAAGCGTAGACTATTGACACAAATCGTGTCAATAGTTTCGCGACGCTACACGCCCTTCGGATGGGGCGCGCTGGCGTCGTTGATGTGACCGCGATGGCCGAGCAACGTCGCTCCAACCGCGCAGGCACCCAACGTGGCGACGGCCGCAGCCATCACCGCGGCGCCTTGCGCGGCGTCGAGTTGGCGGGTTGCGAGACCGATCGAAACGACTGCGGCCGGAACGCCAAGTTGCGCCGACGCAAGCAGGCCGAAACCGATCGGGAGCTTCCACAATGCCGCGGCGACGAGATGCACTGCGACTGCTGCCGCGGCAAGCGACGCAGCTAACAACACGGCTTTTGGTGAGTGCACGAGCGCGCGCACATCGAGCTCCAGACCGAGGTGGACGAAGAACACCGGGATTGCAAAGCCTTCACCGAGCCCGACGAGTTGCTGTGCGACGCGCGTTGGCTCTCCGAGCAGCGCAACGACCACGCCAATCGCGAACCCAGCGATCAGCACCGATGCGCCGAAGCGTGTTGCGATCCAACCACATACGACAAGTGCAAGCAGTGAGGCGCGCAGATCGAGACCCCAGCCTCGCTCCCGCGAGAGTGCTCGCAGGCGACCGACCACGGCGCGCCCTCGCATCTGGCGCGCAGCGAAGTACAGCGCGGCGGCGGAGCCGATCACAAGGACTCCGCCCAACATGACGCGGCCGAGTTGACCTGTTGCGAGCACCAGCGGAAGCGCCAGGACCGTCATCACGTCGGCGAACCCGATCCAAACCGTCGCGGTCAGGCCGACGTGGTCATGGCGACCGAGTTCATCGATGATCGGTAGCGCAGCGGCACCGGAGCTGGTGGCAAGCAGCACAGCGAGCAGCGCGGGCCGGTCAAGACCGACGACGCGTGCAAGTGCGACTCCGGTCGCCGCAGCAAGCACTCCTGTGGTGGCCGTGACGCCGATGCCAACAGTCAACGCAGTACGGAGCTTGGCATCTCGCACCGGAAGATGCGTGCCGACGATGAACATGAGCAACGCAAAGCCGAGCGTTGCGAGCCCGTTCAGGAATGGCTCGTTCGGATTCACCCATCCGAGGCCGCTGTGACCGAGCGCGATCCCGGCGGCGATTTCGCCCACGACGACTGGAGGGGCGAGCCGATGGACCGACGAGAGCAACGGACCAACGAGGCCGGCAGCCATCACCAGCGCAAGGACGCGGAAATCCATTCGCGTCAACCTTACGGCGCACCGCGACCCGAATCGATGCTGGCAGATCGCGTTGGGCCAGTGCGCGTCGTCGTAGGTTCTCGAGCCGCCTTCCTGCTCGCCGTGTCGGCTATTGGTGGAGACGGATACGCACTACTTTGCCTTGTTTGGCCTGCACATCGCTTGAATGTGTGGAGACGTAGATCGAGCCGTCGGTACCCACTGCGATCCCATTGGGGAGAACGAGTTGGTTCGCTCCGATGATCGTGCGACCCGTCGCAGGATGTGCGAACGATGCGATCTGCACGTCGCCGGCGAACATCTCAGCGGCGTAGAAATTGCCCTGCTGGTCGAAGGTGCAGCCTGTGATCGTGCTGAAACCGGTTGCCCAAACTTTCGCAACCGATAGGACGCTGTTGAGGTTCCCTTTCACTTCGGTCGGGTCGACGCGGTAGACGTTCGCAGTACCTGGTCCGCCAGCAAAGAAATCGGCCAGCGCGAGCGTGCCGATATAGAGCGCGCCATCGGGGCCGCGCGTGACGCATGTGGGGACAGCATCGGAAAACGGCGTGTTTGGGAAATACGCGAGGACGCGAACGGACCCGTTCGCGAGCACCTCGTTCAAAGTGTTGGATGCAGCATCAACGACATAGCGGTGGCCGTTGCTGACGAGCACGCCGTAGGGGTCGGAGTCTGGGAATTGGTGTCCAGCCCATGGTTCCCCCGCGTGCTCGGCGGTCCATTTGAGATCAAAGGAACCGACATCGGAGATGTCGGTCATCACGCCGTGGGCTATCGAGGTGAGGTGTCCGAACGGCAACCCAGGGATGCCTGCCGCGCCGTTGACCGCGTAGAGCTTGCCATTCGATAGTGAGAGGCCATCGGTGCCGATAGCTTCGGGTCCGTTGCCTTCATCTTGGGCAGCCGACCAAAGATTTGTGATGATTCGACGTTGTGTGGGGTTCGCCGAAGCCGCATGATTGATTGCGGTGATGGCGCCAGACTGGCCAAGACCATTTTGGACACCGGTTGATTCGTCGCCGCCGCCAAGACCCGCTTCTGTCACGTACACGCGGCTGTTGGCATCGACCACGACACCGCGAGGATTGTTCAGTCCCGTGGCGATGACTTTGATCTCGACGCTAGGACCGTCGTGTGCCTGTGCGCTCGCCGCAGGCGTCAATGCTGCTGCAATCGACGCAGTTGCGAGCAACGAAGCTGTCGCGAACGCGTTGGCGCGGCGCGTCCAATGTGAGCGTGCTTGTTTCGACATGAGCCCTCCGTAGAGTCGGAAACGCGAATAATTCGTGCGGTGATTCTCGACGTTGATTCGCAGGGAACGCGAGTGTGGATCACTTTTCGCGTGCGTGTTGCAGCATATTCAGAAGTTGGACATCGTGCCAAGGGCTAGCCCCAGACACAGGGGCGAAAAGATACGGCGATCGAGGCTGCGTACCCGCGCTGAGGTGCTCGCGGGCGAGATGAGGCGCGTGTTGTTAGTGAGCCCTATTGCGGCGCGAGCACCGAGCACCGCTGCGACGCCAACGCGGCCAACTCGTCGGATGCGCGTTGGGGCGATTGGCAGATCCGCGACCAACGCCGCGGCAACCAGCAGTGCACCGCCGACGGCAAAGCAGGCCGCGGGTGGCGGAACATCGCCGGATCCGATCACCGCATCAGCGAGATCGTCGGTGTTCCTGAATGGAAACGACGACCCATTTCCCCAAGCGATGTGCAGACAGCCAATACCGGTGAGCACGGTCGCGGTCAAAGATTTCGCTCGCGGCTGGCGCCTCGTGGATGTCATTGCAACACGCTACGTTCGCCGTGCGTCCGATGTGTTCACGCTGACGACGAATGTGACCGCATAGATTGACTTGACATGCCCACGACGTCGGTACAGGAGTGCAAACGACAGTGGGACGCGGTCGGGTGGTGCGTGATCGAGGACGTCCTCTCAGCGGCCGAGGTTTCGGCGGCGGCCGAGGCACTACCTCATCTGTTCCCAACCGCATCGGAATTCGCCGACGACGTCGATCCGGATCGCAACGCGGCGTTCCGTCGGGATGGTGCACCGCAATACCAGTTCCCTTTCGACAGCGCAGCACTGAACCAGTGTGCTGTTGGCGAAGCGATGCTCGATCTTGCCGCAACACTGCTTGAGACGAACGACGTTCGGCTCTATCAGGCAATGGCGGTCGCGAAATATGCGAACGCATCGCCGGAGCACGAACAGCTGCTGCATGTCGACTACGCCAACCACACGTTGGTCGTACCTCGCGCCGACGTTGGCTTTCAACATCTTGAAACGTTTGTGTATCTCACCGATGTGACGCCAGAAACTGCTGCGACACGATTTGTATCTCGCGAACTTACTGGCGACATTCCGATCGAACGCACCTACCTCCATCTTCACGACTACGCAGATCTCTACGCCGCGGAGGAGTGCGCTGTCGGTCCTGCGGGATCGGTACTTGTGTATCGGCCGGACACCTTCCATCGCGGTGTGCAAATGACCAAGGATCGCGCCGCTCGGTTCATGCTCGCCGTGGCGTTCAAGCCGGCGTTGACCGATTGGATCGGATATCACGCGCTGCCCGCACGGGCCGAAGACATGTCCTGGCATCGTTTTATGCGCCACGCGACGGCGCGCCAACTCAACGCGCTCGGTTTCCCTCAGCCTGGTGATCGATACTGGACACCCGAAACGCTCGCCGGCGTCGCGGCGCGCTACCCGTCGCTCGACATGACGCCCTGGCAGAGTCGTTAGTCTCCTACGTCATGGATCGCTCGCTACATCCTTGGAACCATGCGTTTGAATGGGTCGATCATCGCGGTCCGTTCACGACGATCACAGCGGCTCAGGCGCACGACTATGACCATCTCGGCTTTTTCGTCTTCGAGCAGGCGTTCGATGCTGAAACGTTGACGAAGCTCGACGCGGAACTGCAATCGGGTGATGAACAAGCTCGGAAATTTCTCAGCAAAGTTCCGAATGGACGTTTCTCGGTCACGGGACTCGATACGCAACTTGTCGCGCCGCACGCGGTGTTGCGCAGCCCGTGGGTCCGCGACTTCTGCCAAGGCCCCACGCTGGCTGGGATTGCCCGCGATATTTGCGGGCTGTCGGCGCGGTTGTATTGGGAACAGAGTGTGTATAAACAACCGCACTCTGTCGAGCCCGTGCTGTGGCACCAGGACAACGGTTACGCGTTTGTCGAACCTCAGTCGTACCTCACGTGCTGGATCGCGGTCACCGACGCGACACCGGAAAACGGCTGCATTGCGGTGATGCCGGGTGTGCATCGAGCCGGGACGCTCGCCCACGCCACCACCGATATCGGCCAAGAATGTTGGGGCGATTGGGATGCCGCGACGATTGTCCCCGCTGCCGCTGGCGACATTGTGGTGTTCTCATCGCTGACCCCGCACGCCACGTTCGTGAATGGCACCGACGGGGTGCGCAAGGCGTTCATTGTGCAATACGCGCCCGTTGGTGCCGAGGTCTGCGAAGGCGACCCTGCCGTCGGAAGTCCTCGGCGCCGCGTGTTGCAAAACGATGCTGCGCGCCAGTTCGTGGTGTGCTGAAACGTCAGCCGCGCTCGGAACGCACCGTTCTCAAGTCGGCAGTTCCGACGACCGCAATGCGATCTCGCGAGATGTTGCGAACGGTGATCGCCGCCGAGTTGTTATCGGGGCCGAATGCCAGATCGCTCTCGATCTCATCGCCGCCAACGACCATCCCGATGAAGCGAAGGTCGAGCATGCCGTGTTCCAAGAACTCGGCGCCCCACGCGTCGATCAAGAGCCCGAACGCGCGACCCGTCGCCTGCGTGCCCTGCGCGACGAGTCCAGGCAGCCCAAGGCGTTCTGATTGGGCTTCGTCGGTGTGAAAATTGCCTCGACGAGAGTACGCACGAATGAGATCGTCGCCAATCGTGAATCTGTCGGGTGAGTTCACCGTGTCGCTCCGACGTCGGATGCTGGTGTGAAATGCACTGTCGAATCCCAAAGCGCATCGCCGTCGACGGTGATGTGTGCCAGAACGACGATGTACGCGAGGCCGCGCTTTTCGTACCGCTCAATTACCTCGGCATTCGTGAGCAGTTCCGCGGGAGCGTGGGCGAGGCGATGGCACAACAAGTGTTGGTGCGTCTGGATCATCGCCTCGGTGCAGTGTTGCGTGAACGCGAGCACCGTCAGATTCGCGGCGATGAGCGGGTACAGCGCGCCAGCGCGCAATGCCGGGTGGTCGACCCCAGCGGCTCGCCAATAGCGCTCGTTGGCAGCTGCTGAGATCGTGAGCGACAGTGGGATCAGCGTGTCGCCAGGGACGAGCGTGCCGAATGGTTCCACCCGCCGACCATATCGGCGCGGAGTTATGCAGCATGGTGTATAGTATGCAGGATGACGTATCAAGCCGCTGTTCTTGGCGCCTCTGGCTATGGCGGCGCCGAATTGTTGAAGCTCCTGGCGATGCATCCCGAGATCGACGTGGCCGTCGTCGGTGCTGAATCGAATGCCGGCGCGAAGGTCGCCGATCTGTTTCCCGCTCTTGCTCCGAGCTATGGGGACAGGGTCTATGTCGAGTCGAGCGCCGGAGCGGCGAGTGGCGTCGACATCGCCTTTCTTGCATTACCGCACGGCGCCTCGCAAACGATCGTCCCCGACTTGATCGCCAACGTCGGTCACATCGTCGATTTCGGTGCCGACTTCCGACTCCCGGCGGCCGTCTATCAACAGTGGTATGGCCAACGACACTCGGCTCCCGAGTTCATCGACCAGTTTGCGTTTGGCATGACGGAGCTGTACCGCGCTGATGTCGAAGCGAAAGAACATGTCGCGGTACCTGGTTGTTACCCGACCGCGGCGGTCTACGCGCTCGCGCCGTTGGTCGCAGGTCACTCGATTGAAACGAATGGAATCGTCGTCAACGCCATGTCGGGCGTGAGCGGCGCCGGGCGAGCGTTACGCGTCACCAGTCACTTCAGCGAGGTGAATGAGAACGTCAGTGCCTACGGGCTTGTGAACCATCGACACACCGCTGAGATGGAGATGGCGCTCCAACGCGTCGGCGGCGACCCGATCACGCTGCTGTTCACGCCACATCTTGTTCCGATGACGCGAGGGATCCTTGCGACGTGCACGGCACGACCCGCGCATTCCGGACTCACGACCGAGTCGCTGTTGGCGCAATACCGCGAGTTCTACCGGAACGAAACGTTCGTCACCGTGACCGCCGAACCGAGCGGAACCCGGGCAACGTACGGTTCGAACTCAATACACGTCACTGTCCGTTTTGATCCGCGCACCAACACGGTGCTCGCGATTGCCGCGCTTGACAACATGGTCAAGGGCGCGGCGGGCCAGGCGTTGCAGAACGCAAACCTGTTGCTCGGGTTGCCGGAAACAATGGCCCTTCCTACTCTCGGAGTTGCCCCATGAGTGTTACAGCGGCCAAAGGATTCATCGCCTCGGGAATGGCGTGCGGAATAAAGGGCGATGGCATCCCGGACCTTGCCATTCTCGCGACTGCCGATCATGTGGCAGTGGCTGCCGCAGGGACATTCACAACGAACTTGTGCCAGGCCGCACCGGTCCAGATCAGTCGGCGTCACCTCGCCGACGGCAAAGCCGCGGCGATCGTACTGAATTCGGGGAATGCCAACGCGGCGACGGGTGCCGCGGGCCGAGCGCATGCGCTACGGATGTGCGAACTCACGGCGTTGGGCCTCGAGGTCTCACCGAACGATGTGCTCGTATGTTCGACGGGCCTCATCGGAATCCCGATGCCGTTCGAAGGGATCGAGTCGGGAATTCCGCAACTCACCGCCACGCTTGGGTCGACCTCGGACCACGCTGCCGACGCAGCGACCGCGATTCTGACCACCGACACCGTCCGCAAAGAGGCAGTCGCCACCGCAGATATTGCTGGTACCTCGATCACTATCGGTGCGATGGCAAAGGGTGCTGCCATGTTGTCGCCAGCAATGGCCACGATGTTGTGTGCGATCACAACCGACGCTTCGATCGACCAAACAGTCCTGCGCCAAGCGCTCGCGACGGCCGTCTCGACGACCTTTGATTGTCTCGATGTGGATGGCGCACGATCGACCAACGACACTGTGTTGATTCTCGCGAACGGTGCGACGCAGAACACGCCGATCACCGTGACGCAAGGTGACGGGTACCACCACTTCGTCGATGCACTCACGGCCGTGTGTGGGTCGATCGCCGAGCAGATGGCACGAGACGCAGAAGGCGCGACGAAATTTGCCCGAGTAGTTGTGCGCGGAGCGCGAAGCCATCACGACGCAAAACTGGCGGCACGCGGCATTTCGAAGAGTCAGCTGGTGCAATGTTCTTTGTATGGCGCCGATCCATACTGGGGCCGGGTCATTTCCGAGTGTGGCGCGAGCGGTGCGTACTTCGACCCAGAGCAGGTCACGATCAGCTACCAAGGCATCGTGAACTGTCGTGATGGCATAACCGCAGCGCACGACGCCGAGAAATTATCTGAGCTCATGCGCGAGCGAGACATTGAAATCGTCGTCGATCTCGGGACAGGCGGCCACGGAACCCACACGATGCTGACCACTGATCTTGCCCCGGCGTACATCGACGAAAACATGCGGACTTCCTAATGGGAATCCCTGAAACAACCAATGAATTCAAGGCACGTCTTGCGGACGCGGGAAGTAAAGCAGCGGTCCTTGCCGACGCATTGCCGTACATCACAAAGTTCGCTGGCACAATCGTTGTCATCAAGTATGGAGGTAATGCACTCGCTGGGACAGAAGCGCTTGATCCGCTTGAACTCTTCGCCACCGACGTCGTGCTGCTTCGAGCGATCGGCATTTATCCGGTTGTCGTGCATGGTGGCGGTCCACAGATCACCGAGCTCATGCGTCGCCTCGGCAAAGAATCGACGTTTGTCGA
>JBBRPC010000011.1:0-35452 GCA_038228615.1 Acidimicrobiia bacterium
CCGCGTGTGTTCTGCGAGTACCGCTTCCTTTTCGCTGAGGTCGGCAACGCACACCGCAATAATTGGGCCGTCCGGCGGCAGTTCGTCGCCGAACCGACGTATGTCTGCCTTACTGAACGGCCGCACCCATGCGAATGTCTTACCCGCTACTGCCCAGGCTTCATTCCCGTGACGATCGATCGCGGTGACCTCTGGCAGATCAGCGAGCATCGTGGCCACGTCGTCGATGCTCAGCATGAACGGCAACGGTATCCGGCGCCAGCGTTTGAGGGCCGACATGCCGACTGCGAGACTGCCATGGCAGGATAACGACATGACAACTGAGCGTTTGGAAGTGCAGCGGACCATTGGTGTGGATCCAGCGACTATTTTTCGAGTGCTGTGCGATCCGCGGGGTCATGTGGCCATCGACAGTTCCGGGATGCTGATGGACTCGACCGGCGAACCTGCTGGCCGTGTTGGTGACAGCTTTGTTGTGCACATGGATCGCGAGGCGCTGAACGACTACCCGATGGGTCGCTACGACGTAACTGTGAACATCGTGAAGTTCGATCCCGACCGCGAGATCGCATGGACGATCGTTGGCGAGATTCGGCCGCCAATCGGACATGTCTACGGATATCTGTTGGAACCCGTCGAGGGCGGCACGCTTGCTACTTCGTATTACGACTGGTCATCGATCGACCCGATCTGGCGAGAGGCTGGGATCTTCCCGGTCATTGCCGAAAGCGCGCTGCGGGCAACGCTCGGAATTCTCGCCCGCACCGTTGCACCAAACGGATCGAACGCATCGGCCTAAAACGAATCGCGAGGCCTACAGGCCGGATTCGCTACCTAGGGACGTAGTCCGACGGCATCCGTGCGCCAGAACGCGTCGGGATAGATAAGTGTGCCGGTCATCGAAGGTTCGTAGCGCGGGAGCGGAAACGTCATGAAGGCGTTGCGGGGGATGCGTGTTGACGGTGCGATGAATCCCAAATCGGTCGCGCCCCGGAAGCCGAATCTCGGGTAGTACGTCGGGTGTCCCTCGAGGAATACGAGCGGCTCGCTGCGTTGGCTCAGCACTGGCAATGTCGAGGAGATGAGTTCCGTTCCGACGCCCTGGCGTTGCAGGTCCGGTCTGACGCCGATAGGGCTGAGAACGAGCACGTCTTCGAGGCGCGACGGGGCGTCGAGGAATGCGTGGGTATAGAGGACGTGACCGATGAGCTCGCCGTCGCGTGCTGCAACGAACGAGAGCTGGTCATCCCATGCCCACGATTCGTGCAGCAGGTCGAGGAGGTCTCCGATGATCGGATCTCCTCCGAACGCGGCGATTGATAGCTGCCTCATCGCGGCGAATTCGTCGGGTTCCATCGGGCGAACGACGACCGCGTCATTGTCTCCAACGCTCATCCGGTGATGCTACGCGACTACATAACGCCACGCATTGGCTTTACTTCGGAAGCGACGTTGAGGCCGAAATCCTTGTGTGTAAGAAATCGATTTCAGCACGGTTGGCCGTGTGCGAAATGGCTTCCTCGAAGGCGCGAATAGCCGCCTCGGATTGTCCGAGGCGGGCGAGAAACTCGCCGCGCGTTGGGTGATAGAGATGGTACGTCTTGAGCGGTAGACCTTTAATGAGGCTCAGGGCAACTTCGGGGCCATCGAGTTCTGCGACCGCGATGGCGCGATTGAGTTGCACGACCGGCGACGGCTGGAAGACGAGCAGTTGATCGTAGAGCTTGACGATCTGCGCCCAGTCGGTGTCGTGGATCGTTCGCGCATCTGCATGAACAGCGGTGATTGCCGCCTGGATTTGATACGGACCTGGTTGGTTGCGCTGCAAACATTCTCGTACGAGAGCGTGCCCTTCAGCGATGAGTTGCTGGTTCCATTTTGTACGGTCTTGATCGCCGAGCCTCACGAGTCCGCCGTGGATATCTTCACGTGCTGCACGTCGAGCGTGGATGAGAAGCATCAGTGCGAGTAGGCCAACAATCTCTAGCTGGTGAGGGAGCAATTCTCGAACTGCACGACACAATCGAATGGCTTCTTCGGTGAGATCGTCGCGTGCAATAGCTGCACCGTTGGTGGTGGTGTGACCTTCGTTGAAAATGAGGTACAGCACGGTCAGCACCGCGGCTACCCGTTCGGGTAAATCGTCGGCTTCTGGAATGAGATACGGAATGTTGGCATCGCGAATCTTGCGCTTTGCCCGGACCAAACGCTGTGCCATTGTCGATTCGGGCACGAAATACGCTCTGGCGATCTCATCCACTTGGAGACCTCCCAAGAGCCGCAACGTCAGCGCGACCTGAGCCGCCGGCGCCAACGAAGGATGGCAACACGTGAAGACCAATCGGAGGCGGTCGTCGTGAATGACTCCGGTGTCGTTGATGACCTCGTCGTCGTGAGCTCCGAGCGCCATTGCGGCCACGGAACGCGGCAGTCGAATCGACTCTCGGCGTATCCGATCGATTGCCTTACGTCTCGCGGTTGTCATGATCCATCCACCCGGGTTCGGAGGCACCCCGTCTGTCGGCCAACGTTCGGTCGCAGCTAAGAACGCTTCCTGGACCGCGACTTCAGCAATATCAACATCACCGAAGCGGCGGACCAGGGTCGCGATGACGTCGCCTGATTCGGACCGAAATACATCAGCAATGGTCTCGGGCGCAGAATGCGACAAAGTATCTGCCGTTACTCGTTGCTTTGAAAGGGAAGAACTTCGACGGGTTGCCCGCACGCGGCAGAACCCTGTTTGGCCCAGGCGAGAGCGGCATCGAGGTCGTTGGCTTCAATGACCCAAAACCCTCCGATGTGTTCCTTTGCTTCGGAAAATGGACCATCAGTGACGACGAAACCGTCACCGTCCGGTCGTACCACTGTGGCGATGTCGGCTGGCATGAGTCCACCACCGAACACAAAGGACCCGCTGTCCTGTAGCTGTGTGTTGAACACGCCGACGGCCGCGAAGGCCTTTTCTTGATCCTCTGGCGAGGTGTAGTTCGGTTGGTCTGCGACGCCATACACAGCTAGCAAGTATTGAGTCATTGCATACTCCCTGGGGTGTTCCGGGCCGACCTTGTTGTCAACCTCACCGTACCTACGAACGAAGATTGATCAGATCGACACTTGAATCGTAATTTTATGTGATCGAAAGAACCTCTGTAGGAGGAGCTCGGATCTGTCGATCCTTGATGGGTGACTGGAGAAGGCGCGGCCCCCGTAGCTGCTCCGGCCAGCATGTCGCCGACGTTGTTGGCGTACGCGGTCGGGCCGATCGCGCTTGTGGTGTTGTTGGCGTTGCGTCAGTTCGGCCTCGTCGCGGAGGCGCCCATCTGGCTCTACGCTGCGGCGATTCTCGTGCCGGTGCCGTTCGTTCGATTGGTCGAGCGCTGGGAAGACGTGCTGCCCGGGTCGTGGCGGTTCCATGTTCGCGTTGCGCTCCACGTGGCTCAGGTCACGCTGGTCATCTATGTGTGCGGGTGGGGTCCTGCCTTGGGCATGGCGTTCGCGTTCTCGGCGTTGATCGATCTCCAGCTGTCGGGCGCGGCAGCGTGGCGAGGTGCCCTTTGGTGGTCGGTAGCGGGGTGCGGAATCGGCCAACTGCTCGTGTTTGTGGGCTGGATGCCGTCATTCTTGAGCGGCCCGCAAGCCCAGACAATCGGAGTATTGGGGGCATTCGTATTTGGTATCGCGATCCGTATGGCTGGCGCGATCGGAGAACGCAAGGAACAGGCAGAGGAGCTCCTCGCGTGTCAAGCAACGCAAGCATCTCTCGCACGAGACGAAGCGAGACGAAGTAGGGATGACGCGCGACGCAGCGAGGCGTTGCACCGTGCGGTTGTCGAAAACGCCGCCGAAGGAATCTTCACTGTTGGTTCCGACGGTTTGGTGTTGTCGTTCAATGCGGCGGCCGAAGCGATGTTCGGTTGGTCGGCTTCGAAGATCGTGGGCCAGCCCGGAGTGCTGCTCCTCGCCCCGGAAATGCACGAACACCTTGCCACGTACTTCGAGACCGTCCAATCCTTAGGGCATAACGAAGCGAAACACGGCACGTGGGAGGTCTCTGGCGCACGAAGCGACGGGACGTACTTCCCAATGGCGATCTCGACGAGTGCCATCTGGGTCGATGGGTTCCAGCCGATCACCTGTTGTCTCGCACGCGACATGTCTGATCAGAAGGATCTGGAAACGCAACTTTCCTATCAGGCGCTGCATGACGCGCTCACGGACCTGCCGAACCGAACACTGCTCATCGACCGACTCGATCAGGCGCTGGCCCGCTCCCGGCGTCACCACCGCATGTGTGGTGTGTTGTACGTCGACCTGGATCGGTTCAAGGTGGTCAACGACACTCTTGGCCATGCTGCAGGAGACCTGCTTTTGGTCGAAGCCGCCAAGCGAATACGAGGCGCCATCCGTGAGAAAGACACCGTCGCGCGACTGGGCGGCGATGAGTTTGTCGTGTTGTGCGAAGACCTTGACAGCGTGCATGACGCAAGCGATCTTGCTGAGCGAATCGGTGCGGCGCTGCATGTTCCTTTTTGCTTGGGCGAGGACAGCCCGCAAGTGGATGCCAGTATCGGCATCGCCCTATCGGCCGACGGTACCGAGACAGCCGACATGCTGTTGGGAAACGCCGACATTGCGATGTATCGAGCGAAGGACAACGGCAGAAACTGTCACGAACTCTTCGACGAGGCCATGCAACATTGGGTCACGACGCAACTCATGCTCGAGACGGCGCTGCGCGGCGCGATAGGCCGCAACGAACTGCGGGTGCACTACCAACCGATCGTCTCGGGCTCGAGTGCCACGATCCGGGGTTTCGAGGCCCTAGTGCGTTGGGAACGGCCTGGGCACGGTCTTGTCGCTCCCGACCAGTTCATCCCTGTTGCCGAAGATACGGGGATGATCGTAGAGATTGGTGCTTGGGTCCTGGCCGAGGCATGTCGCCAAGCCGCCACGTGGGCGCACCTCTGGCCCGACCGTCACCTCGGCGTTTCGGTGAATGTTTCCAGCCGCCAACTCGCCACTCGAGACATCGTCGATCTTGTCACGGACACGCTCGCGAGCACGAACCTCGACCCCGCACGACTCACGCTCGAACTCACCGAAAGCACGCTCATCGATGACGCGATTAACGCGCAAGCGATTCTGCGCGAGATCCGGGGTCTTGGTGTCAACCTGTCCCTCGATGACTTTGGCACCGGCTATTCGTCGCTCACCTATCTGCGCGCGTTTCCCATCAACGTCGTAAAGATCGACAAGTCGTTCGTCCGCACACTCGGCACAGAACGTCAAGACACGGCCATCGTCGCAGCCGTACTTGCACTCGCCAAGAACCTCGATATCAGCGTCGTCGCGGAGGGCGTCGAAACCCGCGAACAACTCGCGGTATTGCTGCACCTGCAATGTCCGTACCTCCAGGGCTACCTGTTCTCGAGGCCGAGGCCCGCCGATTTGCTTGTCGGGCTCATCGAATCGGGGCTCCCGCACCTTGCTGCAACACACGAGGCCAATCCTTAGAACAGGTCGCGGATCCAATCGCTACCAGAGACGCGGAGAATACCCGCGCCGCGCGTGTGCAACATTGTGGTGCCATGCGAAATTCGTGTGTTGCTGCACACCGCAACACCTAGATTTCGGGGCATGGTGCAAAACGTCTTTATTGGGCGAGTCGCACGGCAGTACGACGCGACTTCGCACGCAATGACCCAACACGAAGTCCTCGAGCCGACCGTCGAGTTTCTCGCTGCGCTCGCAGGCGACGGGACAGCATTGGAGTTCGCCATTGGAACGGGACGGGTTGCACTGCCGTTGCGCGAGCGAGGTGTCGACGTGCAGGGCATCGAAATTTCCCAGGACATGGTCGACGAGTTACGCGCCAAACCCGGTGGGGATGCAATCCAGGTGACGATTGGCGATATGGCGACGACGCGTGTCGGCGAGTCGTTCCGCCTCGTGTACCTCGTGTACAACACAATCGGCAACCTGCTAGGGCAGTCCGAACAAGTCGCCTGTTTCCGCAATGCCGCCGCGCACCTCGAACCCGGTGGATGCTTTGTGATCGAGGTCGAAGTTCCGAGGCTACGGAGTTTGCCGCCAGGCCAGCATGCGCATGCGTTCGACGTGTCGGAACAGCACCTCGGCTTCGACACCTACGAGTTCGCCGATCAGCAACTCACATCGCACCACTACTGGACGAGCCCCGACGGCAGCGTCGACCGATTCGACTCACGTCACCGTTACGTCTGGCCGTCGGAACTGGATCTCATGGCAGAACTGGCTGGTCTTTCGCGACGCGAGCGCTGGGCCGATTGGACGCGAGCGCCGTTCACCGACGACAGCCCGAGCCACGTATCGGTGTGGGAGCGGCCCCGGTGAGTACCTGTGTTGGTTCTGGCGACGCGACGCTCGGTCACGTGCGGGGTGCGAGCGCGACTTGCAACTCCACGACCCAGGTATCGCGGGGTCCGTCGCAGTCGAGATAGATCTCGCGCAATTCTCCCGACTCCTGTTCGCCCGACTCTTCGATCCAGGAATTCAACGCCGCGAATCCAGCGTCGAAGGCGTCGCCGCGCATGACCGTCGCGGCAACTCGTGACAAGCCGGGCAGGTCGATCGTGGATGCGCCGTCGAGATCACACGAGATGCCGTCGGGAACTGGAAGTGCAGCGGTGAATTCGATCGGTCCGTTGCCCCGCTCAACTGCGATCGACGGTGGCACAAATTCCACTCCAACGCGATCGAGGATCGCATGGAGTCGAGGCCAAAGCCGATTGTGTGCTGCAACGATTCCGTCGAGATTGGCTACCTGTTCGGTCAGCGCAACGACCCGACACTTCTCGGTGCTCTTGACAATGACGTCGTACTCGGTCATGGCTTGTTCCTCCAGTTGGGCGATACGAGTTTCGACGCGCACAAGCCGTTGTGTTTCCGCAGCGAGTAGGTCGTGCGTTTCGGCGCGTTTCAACAACAGAATTCCTCGAAGTTCATCGACGCTCAGATCTTGATCGAGAAGTCGACTGATTTCGATGAGTCGCACACCGAGATCGCGGAGCGCAAGAATTCGGTGTAGTCGGTGAATTTGCTGTGGTTCATACCATCGGTATCCCGTGTTCGGATCAATCCATTTCGGACTGAGCAACCCGATGTCGTCGTAGTAGCGCAGCGTTCTTGGCGACACACCAGTCAGCCGAGCGACGGTCCCGATTCCGAACATGGGTTCATCAAAGCAGTTGACGCGACGGAAGAGTCAAGCGATTCTTGCAGAAGTGCCAGCGGACCACCCGGCGGACCACAGGGCGGTGAACCCGCGGTGCTCGCTGCCCTGACCAGGACACCTGACCAGGATAAATGTGTGGCGCGCTCGGAGAGAGTCGAACTCCCAACCTTCTGATCCGTAGTCAGATGCTCTATCCATTGAGCTACGAGCGCTTGGTGGAAGCGGCAGTGTAACCGAACCCGCTCGACGCCCTCCAAAACGATTGCTCGCCGTTTCGGGAGCTGGTCCTGCGCTACTCGTCGTTCGAGAATGCTGCGAACAACGCGGCGAGCGCGGCGTCGGTTCCGGCCTGTGGGAGGCCAAGGCCACCGTCGACTACCAAGGTTTGACCGGTGACGTACCCGGCGCGATCTGAGCAGAGGAACGCGATCACTTCAGCGACGTCATCGGCGGTTCCCATGCGATGCAAAGGGATCGATTCCCGAATTGGTTCGAACGTAGCTGGCATCGTTTGAAATGCTGTGGTGAGCGGTGTCGCAATAAACCCGGGCGCGACGCAATTGACCCTGATGTGCGGTCCGTATTCAAGCGCGCCGCTTTTCGTCAGTGCAATCACCCCGGCTTTCGCTGCTGAGTACGCGGCCTCGTTGCGGGTGGGGGCGATGCCGGACAGCGAGGCGTTGTTCACGATGGCGCCACGCTTGCCCGCAAGCATGTGCGGGATGACCGCTCGCATCACCGTGAACGTTCCTGTGAGATTCACGTCGATGAGTCGCTGCCAGAGTTTGTCATCGACGGTATGCATCGGCCGAAGATCGCCGACGCCTGCGTTGTTGACGAGCAGCGAACAATCTCCGAATTCGCTCATGACATCAGCCACGGCGGCATCCACCGAGTCGGATTTGCGGACATCGCAGGCAATCGCGATTGCGCCAGGGATCAAGTCGGCAACGCGCGCCGCACCTGCTGCGTCGCGGTCGATGATGGCCACGCGTGCTCCTGACGTGGCGAAACGTGCGGCGGTCGCAGCTCCGATGCCAGACGCGCCGCCAGTAATGATCGCGCCCCTACCGTCGAACTCATTCATTGATCGCTACCTCGTACGTGACGTGATGATCGCGGGCGAGCCATGCGATGCCATTGTCGTTCGCATAACCGCGGCCTTGCACGTTGAAGATACGCAAACGTTGGGCGCCGAGTGGATAGGGGCCCCAGTGCCAGGTACCGCGGTGCAAATTCACGACCGAATATTGGTCGAGCCGAAACGCCGTGACGAAATCGAAATGTTGAGGATCGGAAAAGTCGATAGTTGCTGGAGCTACAACCACATACCCGGCGCCGGTCATCGGCATAAGCGTTTGGGTGTGCGTGTCGTGTCGGTTGAGTAGCACGCAACGTGCGGCGCCAGTTTCGTTGAATTCGAGTTCGTCGTTGCTGTGCGAGATGAAGTTCACATGTCCATCGTTCCAAAGAAACTCAAGATCTGCTGTGTCGTGTTCGGTCTGTTCGTCGGAAGGGACAGTCCCGAACGGTATCCAAGTCTCATGCGTGATCTCGTGAAGTTTGAGTGCGACAACCCGTTTGATCTCGGCCATCGTTCAGCTCGTCTCTCTGATAGCGAGCGCGACGACTTGTTCCACATGCTCGGGATCAATTCCGAGTTGGGCTCCAATATGAATCGCCCAGATTTCGGATCGGAGATTCGTCTCGAAATCTTGCTGCGCTCGAACATTCGACCGAAGCGCTTCTCGGTTTTGGCTCACCATGACAAACGTCGACAAGAAGATCGCTTCGAGACTCACGATCATCGTGAGGAGTCCGAACGGAAACTTGTCGAACTTCGCCGATGCGCCCAATATCCCTACGTTGAGTGCGATCCAGATAAGAAACCATGCGCTGTGCAGCCACACGAACCGCATCGAACCCGCGAAGGTGGTGATCTTGTCTGCGGCGCGGTCCTGGGCTCGCAGGAGCGGCGCAAGAAGGCGGTGTTCGTGCACGGCGTGGGCCGTGGGTGGAGCAAACACGACGCCATCGACGGAGCCATCGGCACCGTCGATAATGCGACATGCAGGGCACGACAATGGACTATGGCTCGGGCGGTCATCGGCCTCGTCGTGATCAAGTCCGGCGATCTCATTCCCTAGTTCGTTGCCTGTGTCGTCCACGACCTTGGCCCCCGTTCTGTCGACTGCGTAGCCTGTAACCATTCAGTGTACGGAAACCGTTACGTGCAATTGAGGAGGATGTTGTCGTGGATGTGCGATCGATCGAAGATGTGGAGCCGGTCATCGAACATAACGGGACAGTTCCTGTGTGGTGGTTGGTGAATCCTCGAGAAATGTTTGAAATCACCAAGGGTGGCCACCTCGAGCTCGTCAGCGAGTTTGAGGTCGCAGGTGGTGGGTTTGTTGACCCACATCACCATCCAACTCACGAGTTTTACTACGTCACTTCCGGTCGGGGGATCATGGAGATTTCCGGTGAGACCCGAGAAATCGCGCAGGGCGACCTCGTCCATATTCCTCCGGACGCGGTGCATAGTCTGCGCCCTGTGAGCGCCCACGCGCCGATTCACTGCTTCTGTTTCGCTGTGGCGACCCCCGACGCCGACACCATCAACTACACGGAGCACTAACACGATGCACCGCGTGCTCGTGACGCGACACCTCCCCGACGGCGGACTGGAACCGTTACGCATTGCGGGCATTGAGGTTGTGGGCCCAAAGCCCGACGATGCGCCGTATTCGCATGCCGAAATTGCAACCCTTGCGACCCAGGTTGATGCGATCGTGTGCTTACTCACGGACCCGATCGATGCCGCGATCCTTCAAGCTGGCGCGGCGGCAACGTTGCGAATCGTCGCGAACGTCGCCGTGGGCTACGACAACGTCGATTGCAAGACTGCGAAACAGCTAGGAATCGCGGTTGCGAATACCCCTGGCGTGCTCGACGACACGACTGCCGATCTGGCGTTCCTGTTGATCCTTGCCGCCTGTCGGATTGCCTCAGAAGCTGAGGCTGATGTGCGCAACGATCGATGGCGAGGCTGGGGTATTCGCCAATATCTCGGAGTCGATGTGCATGGTGCCACGTTGGGCATTGTTGGTTATGGCCGCATCGGTCGCGCGGTGGCGCGACGAGCAGGCGGTTTTGGCATGAGGGTGTTGCACCATTCACGAACGCCAACCGGAGAAGCTGGCTACGTCGAGGATCTCGATGAATTGTGCAGTACTGCCGACATCATCACGTTGCACACTCCGGGTGGGCCAGCGACGACACACCTCATCGATTCCCGACGTCTCTCGCTGATGAAATCGTCTGCGGTGCTGGTGAATACCGCACGCGGGTCGGTCGTCGATGAGGCGGCACTTGCGGATGCATTGCACGCGGGCCGCATCTTCGCGGCCGGTCTTGATGTGTTCGAACGCGAACCCGAGGTGCATCCACGCTTGCTGAGCGCGCCCCGCACGGTGCTGCTCCCTCACATCGGATCTGGCTCGCAGGCAACGCGCCGCAGCATGGCTCTTGCGGCGACAACTGCGGTTGCGATGATGTTGAGAGGCGAGATTCCGCCCAACTTGATCAGCGCCTAAGCGAGCGACACGGCGATCGCCGCAATGTCGAGATCGAGCAACTCGACGGTCGTGGCACCTGCGTGGAGCTGTTCGAAGAAACGTCGTTCCTTCTGTGCCCGGCTTCGACCCTCGGCGATGACATCTTCCAACGTGGCCTTCGGAATGACGGTGGCGCCGTCGCGGTCAGCGACGATCCAGTCTCCCAACTCAACCTCGACGCCACCGACGGTCGTGCTGGCACCGACTGTCCCTGGGCGGAGTTTCGTCGCGCCTCGCAACGCGATCGTCGACGAAAATACTGGAAAGTTCAGCCGCTCCAACGCGTCGACGTCTCTCACTCCGCCGTCGATGACAAGTCCTGCGATACCACGCGCTTGTGCCCCCGTGGTGAGGACCTCTCCCCAATATCCGAGTTCGGGAATGTCGCCGACGTTGACGACGAGAACACCGCCAGATGGCGCGTGCGCTGCGGCGACATGGATCGCAAGGTTGTCTCCCGGCGTGCACGCGACTGGTATCGCAGGCCCAGCGAGGGTCGCGCCCGGCCACGCCGCGCGGATGCGATCGCGCATCGCACGGCCACCAGTCTCGGCGAGCGTCGCAGCCCCGAGTTCTCGAAGTGATGTTGTGATTGCAGAGTTGTCCATCACCAGTTGTTCTCCTGTGTCTATGACCCGGTCGCCGGCAATCTCATCTGATTGAGTACCCAACGAGCGAAGAGTGTTGCACCTTTGCCATGGAAATGCAGGCCGTCGGGGCGAACCGCTTCACCACGTGACGTCAGTGTGCAGTGTTGTGCGTCGCGGCATTCGTGCGCGCCGATGTCGATGAGTCGTACACCCGGAATGCGCGAGGCAACATCCCGAATCGCCTGGTTGATGCAGTCTGTGGTGTGTTGCCACCGAAGTTCGTCTTGATGGCCGAGTTGGTACGCGAACGTGGCGAGGTACACGGTGGTGCCAGGGGCCATCATCTGTTCGACGTGATTGCGAAGCGACGTTCGATAGATCGTGTCGAGCGCCGGAGTGCATGGCGTCAGAAATTTTCCGCCAACCTCAACGATGTCGCCGCGCGGCGCTCGCCCGGGGATGTATAGCACCGCGTTGGGCCGGAATGCCTCGACGTCGGCGCGCCATGTCTCGCCACACTGTCGGCCCGCCGATTGCGGAGCCGAGTTTGGAAACTTGACTCGGGTCGCGCCGTCGGGAAAGGCGCAACCGATCGCGGCGCGATTGAGCACGACGACCGGCGCTGCGCCGATCGCAGCCCGAAGCGGTTCTTTCAGCAACGCCGCGATTGAACTCCCCGTCAACATCAAGCGCAACGAATCGGGATGGGCATGTGCGAGGCGGACCGCAACCCCAGTGGGCTCAGTGGCACCGTCGCGTGGATTGATGAGCGCGTGTCCGCCAGCGGTACTCCATATCAGCGTCGCGACGACCGCTCCCGCGGCGCCGACGGTCGCGGGAGTGCGTATTCGACGGCCCGAGTGAGCCGCACCGAGTTCTGTGGTCGGACGGGAGACGCGTCGACTGTGTCGAATCGGTTGTTCGATTGCAACGTATGAAATCGTCGCGGCGACGAGCGTGACCGTGATTCGAATTGTCGTGAGCGCGAAACCGCTGGTGCCGACTCGTGTCGCATCGAGCACCGTATAGATGGGCCAGTGGTAGAGGTAAATTCCGTAGCTCAACAACCCCAACGCTCGCAACGGCGAGATCGACAGCGTTCGATTGAGCCAGCTATCGCGTGCCACGGAAGCTGCCGCGATAATTGCGGTGGCGCTCAACGCCGCGACGAGAAAGCCGCCGCGATAAAGCGCGCTACTTTGCCCGTCGAGACTTGTCCACATCCATGCCAACACCAGAACGGCGATATATGCGACGCCTTGCACGACTCGCTGTTTTGGAACCGACGGTCTGCGGATATTTGGCCATGCTGCGAGTGCCGCGGCGAACGCTGCGCCGAACAGAATGGATGCGATGCGCGTGTCTGTTCCGAAATAGGCACGAGATGAGTCGTGCGGCGTGTACGACATCACCATCCACGCGCTTCCAAGAATCGCGCCCGTCGCAGCAACAACGAACACGCGCCGGCCAGCGTGGATAGCGCCGCGTCGAGCGATCACAAAGACCACGAGCGGCCACACCACGTAGAACTGTTCTTCAATCGCGAGACTCCACGTGTGTTGCAACGGCGAAGGCGTTGTGAAAATCGCCCAGTAACTTGCATGTGAAGCGATTGCCCGCCAGTTCGCGCCGTAGAGCAACGTCCAGATGCCATCGAGGCGGATCCCTGTCAGCTCGTCGGGTCGCGCGACGAGCGCGGCGTAGATCGAGACGCCGACCATCAATACCCCAAGCGCAGGTAACAAACGACGGGCGCGTCGTGCCCAGAAATGTCCCAACGCAACGCCGCCGCGTTCGGCGAGTTCAGCCAGCAGCAGCGATGTGATCAGAAAACCAGACAGCGTAAAGAACAAATCGACGCCGAGATAACCCCCGGTGAGGTGCCCGGCATGAAAGAACAGCACCGCGACGACTGCAGCACCGCGGAGACCGTCGAGCGCGGGTACATGCTCGATTCGCGACGGTGGAGTCATCGACACTTCCTTGCGACGACCGTCAGGCGAGTCTTCATGCGCGGTGGCCTGAGGAGCCGAGGCGAGCGAAGCGGGCGAGTCGGTCCGTAGGCCGCTCGCCCGACGCAGGAAGGCAAATATACAAGAGCGGAGGGCGAGGGATTTGAACCCTCGAGGGAGCTTGTAACCCCCTACTCGCTTAGCAGGCGAGCACCTTCGGCCACTCGGTCAGCCCTCCGTTGTCGAGCATACTGGAGTGCACCGCGCCACCACCGAGCCGAAACTGCTGCGGGCGGTACCGTTGTGGGCGATGGACCCGGTCGCCGCGCTCACCGAGATTGCCGAATTGCTTGCGTATCAGCGCGACGCTGGCTTTCGGGCGCGAGCGTTCACAAACGCTGCGCGCGCAATCGAAAACGCAGACCTCGATGATCTCCGTCGAATCGCGGCGGCTGGCCAACTTGGCGCTCTTCCCGGAGTCGGTGACAAGACCGCATCGGTTATCGCGGAGGCGCTTACTGGGGTTGTGCCCACATACCTGCTGAAGCTCCGGACGGACGCGCGCGCAGATATCGCGACGGAGGCCGGGCGCGCCCTGCAGCGGGCGTTGCGCGGCGATCTACATCTCCATTCCGATTGGTCTGACGGTGGTGACACGATCCAGGCGATGGTCGCCGCGGCTCGCGAGATCGGCCACGAATACCTTGCCCTCACCGACCATTCGCCGCGTCTGAAAATCGCCAATGGTCTGAACGCCGAACGGCTCGCGCTCCAGCTCGATCTGATCGCGGAAATCAATCGTGAGTGCGCGCCATTTCGGTTGCTGACAGGCGTCGAAACCGACATTCTTGACGACGGCGCGCTCGACGGTGACCCGGAAGTGTTGGCACGCATCGATGTAGTCGTCGCCAGCGTTCATTCGAAATTGCGGATGGAACGTCAACCGATGACCGAACGCATGATTCTGGCGATGGCGAACCCTCTGGCCGACATCCTCGGACATTGCACGGGTCGGATGGTGACTGGCAGGGGCCGTCCCGAATCGGAATTCGATGCCGATCTGGTGTTCGCGTCGTGCTTGCACTTTGACAAGGCGGTCGAGATCAATTGCCGTCCTGAACGGCTCGATCCGCCCCTGCGCATGCTGCGACGCGTCGTGGAACTTGGCATCAAGGTGTCGATCGATACTGATGCGCACGCGACGCATCAACTGCGTTGGCACCCGTACGGCTGCAACCGTGCCGCGGAGTGTGGTGTGCCGGTGACGAACATTGTCAACACGTGGCCGGTGGAAGCATTGCTGACGTGGTGCGCGAGTCACGAACATACGGTTGCCGCGTAAGTCGCGACCAGTTTGTTACGGCTCGACGACGATCCAGCCTCGGCGCTGCAGTTCCGCCGCCAATTGCCCGGAAGCTACGCGACCGAGGTTGGTTGTCTGCGGCGTCACCCGCCCGACAGCTGGGGCCTTCGACCGCGATGGTGACGGAACGATCTTGGTGGGATGTTTCGTGCTCACCGTCTCGTGCTTCTCAGCTGTGTCGGCTTCGAGTTGTGCGATGAGCGTTTCCGCCTCGTCGCGGGTAAATCGACCAGCCGCTTGGCGTTGGTTGAGATTGAGCGGACCGCGCGCGTCCCGAAAATCGGTGTGTCCGGCGGCGAGGACCAACGACTTGAGTTCTTCAACTTGTCGTGCCGTCGCGGGAGGCCCAGCTTGTTGTCCGAATGCCATACGGCTGAGTTTCTCACGAACGTGCGACAGCAGCGGGTATGGGCTATCCCGTCACGACGACGGCTTCGTACGCGCCAAGCGTCAGGTTCGTCACCGCGAGTCCGTCGTGCGCGCGGTTCGTTGAAATTGCAATCGTTCCGGCGACGTCGTCGATGGTCACTGCGTGGTCCGAGAAATTGATTGCGACGACCGTGTGAGCGCCGCGCCGCCACGCCCAGGCCATGTCGTCGTCGCTCGTTGGAATTGTCGTGTAGCTACCTCGACGTAAGTCGAAGGACATTTTGCGTAGCGCGATGAGATCGCGGGTCAGTGACAGCATCGAAGTTGGATCATCGACTTGTGACGCAACGTTGCAGGCCGCGTAGTCGCCGTACCGCAGCCAAGGTTGCACGCCGGGGTCGCTGAAGCCTGCGCCTGATGCTCCGTTCCAGTGCATCGGAGTGCGTTCGTTGTCGCGCCCAAGGCGAGCGCCGAACATCGTGCCGACGGGATCGAGGATTTCGCCCTCTGGAACGTCGGTATCTGGCATGGCGATCTCGTCGCCGTAGTAGAGAAACGGAGTTCCGCGCAATCCCATGAGCATCACCATTGCGGCCCGCGTTGTCGCGGGGTCGTTCTTGCACCAACGCGTTGTCCAACGGTGATTGTCGTGATTGCCTCCCGTCCAAGTCGGCCATCCGTCAGCCGGAAGCAAACGTTCGGCTGTTTCGACAGCGTTTCGCAATTCCGTTGCAGTGAAGTTCGCATGCAACAACATCATGTTGAACGCGAGGTTCAATTCGTCGCCGTCGCCGTAGAAGGCTGCAAACGCGTTGGGATCGAGCACGTAGGTTTCGCCCACAAGAACGCGAGGGGGCGTGTACGAATCCGCAATCGCTCGCCATCGCCGGATCACGTCGTGCACCTCCGGACGGTTCGTGTTGTACACGAACCGCTGACCGTACATACGCGTGTACCAATGATCGTCGGGTGTCGTAGGAGGGTTGTCGCGCAACTCGGAATCTTTGACGACGGCATGGCACACATCAATCCGGAATCCAGCGATCCCGAGGTCGTACCAAAATTGGTAGATGCGATCGAATTCGTCGCGCACGCGATCGTTCCACCAGTTGAGATCGGGTTGAGATGCGAGGAATTGATTCAGGTAGTACTGCCCGCTTGGCGTGTCGAACGTCCACGCGCTGGTACCGGGGTTAAAGGTGTTGACCCAATTGTTTGGCGGACCGCCGTTGTTGTCGGGATCGGCCCACACGTAGTAGTCACGTTTGTCGGAGTCGCGCGACGAAGCTGCATCGACAAACCAGAGATGTTGGTCACTTGAATGGTTCGGGACAAGGTCGAGCATCACCTTGATCCCGCGCGCATCGGCCTCGGCGATGAGATCCTCGAGATCGTCCATCGTGCCGAGATCGGGATGCACGGAGCAGTAATCGCTGACGTCGTAGCCCCAGTCGTCATTGGGGCCAGCCATGATCGGATTGATCCAGATGCCGTCGATCCCGAGCCACTGGAGGTATTCCAGCTTGCCCGTAATTCCTCGCAGATCTCCAACTCCATCTCCATTGGAGTCGCTAAACGAACGCGGGTAGATCTGATACAAGACCCCGTCGCGCCACCACACGTGCTCGCTGTCGTCGATCGGTAGTTGCGACATGCCGCAACGTTACTGAGGCGTAGCAGCCGCGCTGAGTCGCGCGGTGCTGTCGTCGCCATCGATCGCAAGATGGACCACGACCCGCAGGTCGGGCTCGCCCGCAGGAATGAGTTGCTGGGTCACAAACTCGAGACGCCCTGCGGATGGATGATGAAACACGCGTCGATGACTTTCGAACCCGCCAACGTCGTGGCGCGGCCACCACTGCGCGAATTCCACGCTCGACGTGAGGAGTCGTTGGACCATTGCTGCGACCGCCGGATCGTCGCGCACGGGGAGTGACTCCGCTCGAAATTGTGACAGCACCCGGCGAGCTTCCATCTCCCAGTCGCCAACGAGTTGGCGGGTGCTGGGTTCGCCAAAGATGACCCATACGAGATTGCGCTCGTCGGGATGCAACGCGACCACGTGCGGATAGAGCACTCGAAACGGTTCGTTCCATGCGATGAAATCCCAACGCGGACCGAGGACGTATGCAGGTGATGGAGCCAACGCGTCGAGGAGTCGAACGACTGATTCCGGTGCTTGGTCGCGCCCCGGCGCGATCGGCGCTCGTCCTGGATGACCGCTCAGCGCCAACAAATGATCGCGTTCGACACCGTCGAGTAGCAGGGCACCGGCGAGTGCGTCGATGACGTCGACTGATGCGTTGATTGGGCGGCCCTGTTCGAGCCAGGTGTACCAACTCACCGATACGTTGGCGAGTAGGGCAACCTCTTCGCGGCGCAGACCTGTTGTGCGCCGACGAGGCCCAGAGATGAGGCCAACGTCGTGCGGCGAAAGTGCACCGCGACGGGCCCGTAGAAAATCTGCAAGATCGGCGCGCCGCGACATTGGTGCATTCGAGCACGCGCGACGCCCTCGCAAGGTGGTGTTTCCACTCCCAGGTTGAATGCGCCCTGGTGCTGGCGACCAAAATTGTCGTTTGATGCAGCGATGCCCCTTCTGACTTCGAATGTTGAGTTGGCCCAGCGTGCGTCGCTTGCACCGTCGTCAACCATTCGTGAACTCCTTGCGGTCACCGAACGGCCGGGGATGTTGTCGCTCGCCGGAGGTCTCCCGGATCCCTCGACATTCCCAGTCGATGCGCTTGCCCGAGCGGCACAGCGAGTGCTGAACACCAGTGATCCACGTGCGGCCGTCGCGTTGCAGTATGGGCCGACCGATGGAATTGCACAGCTACGGGATTGGCTCGCAGCTCCCGGTCCGCTGCATGGACTCGCTGCGGCGAACGCAGATGAAATCGTTGTCACGACGGGATCGCAACAAGGGATCGATCTCATCGCTCGAGTGTTGTTCGATCCGGGCGACGCGGTGGCCGTAGATGATCCGTGCTATCTGGGTGCCCGCCAAGCATTCGTGGCGGCGGGCGCACAGCTCACCGGTATTCCGGTAGATCGCGATGGCATGGTGGTGGAAGTGTTGGAGCAGCGTTTACGGTCCGGCTATCGCCCGCGCGTCGTGTATACCGTCGCCAATTTTCAGAATCCGTCAGGCGCAGTGCTTTCGGCCGACCGGCGCCTGGCGTTGGTGAACTGCGCAGCCCGGTACGGTTTCATCGTCGTCGACGACGATCCATATCACTCGTTGCATTTCGGCGATGCGCCCCTGAACTCATTGGGCAATCTCGATCCCGAGCATGTGGTCACGCTCGGATCGCTTTCGAAGGTGCTCTCACCTGGCCTGCGTCTCGGTTGGGTGCGATCTCCGCATCAGATCCGTGAAGCCGTCGTACGAGCAAAACAGGCATGTGATCTCCATACATCGACATTCACCCAAATGATCGCGCTCGACTTGCTGAGGGACACTGCATTTCTCGCGCCACAGCTCGAACACATTCGATCGCTCTACCGAGACCGCGCGTCTGTCTTGTACGACGCCATCAATGGAGCCGGCTTCGCATGCGATGTACCCCACGGCGGCATGTTTCTGTGGGTGAGGTTCCCTGGGACCGACACCGACGACCTGCTCGAGCGAGCTGTGGAACACAACGTGGCGTTCGTTCCTGGGAGCGCGTTCGCGGTCGATCGCCAATGGCCGGAGTACGCCCGGTTATCGTTCGCAACTCTTTCGCCAAACGACCTGCGGCGTGCAACTGACGCGCTGGTGCTCGTGGCGCGCTGACGCCAACAATCGTCAGCTGGGCTAAACCTCACGAAGCGACGGCTGCTGCCTCGCCCGTGCTCGCGCGCCAAAGTCGTGCGTAGCTGCCGTCGAGCGCCAGGAGGGATTCATGCGTCCCGTCTTCAGCGACGCGACCGTCGTCGATGACGATGATGCGTTGCGCCAGCCGTGCCGTTTGGAGACGGTGCGCGATGAGAATGGTGGTCCGGCCTTGCGCTGCGATCCCCATCGCCTCGGTGACAAGCGCTTCGGTTTGTAGATCAAGGTTTGAGGTTGCTTCGTCGAGCAACAGAATTGCAGGGTCGACCAGATGGGCGCGTGCAAGTGCAATCAGCTGTCGTTGGCCGCTGGAGAGCGAGCGCCCGCGTTCGCTCACCGGGGTGTTGTAACCCCACGGGAGCGTTGCGACGAAGGTATGCGCGCCGACGGTGCGCGCTGCTCCCTCAACTTCTGTGTCCGTTGCATCGCGGCGGCCGTACGCGATGTTGTCTCGGATCGTGCCCGCAAAAAGAAACGCTTCTTGTGGAACTATCCCGAGATGCGAGTGGTAAGCCACCTGGTCATAGTCGCGGACGTCGACGCCGTCGATGGTGATACTTCCTTCGCGGACATCGTAGAAGCGTGCGACGAGTTTCAGAATCGTCGACTTTCCTGCGCCGGTTTCGCCGACGAGCGCGACTGATTCCCCAGGCGCGATCGAAAGTGTCGTATCCCGCAAGGCATCGTGGGTGGTGTTGTTGTATCGGAAGCTCACATTATGAAACGCGATCGAGCCGACGATTCGCGGCGGGACGACTGGCGTCGCCGGGGGTGGCACAGTTGTTGGGGTCGCTAGCAACTCGCCGATCCGGTCGAGAGAAACCGTCGCCTGCTGCCAAGAGTCGAAGACTTGCGAGAGCTGTTGGATCGGCGAAAAGAACAGGTCGAGATAGAGCAAGAATGCGATGAGGCCACCACTCGTGAGTGAATGATTCGCGATAAAGACGCTCCCGGCACCGAGTACGAGCGCATCAGTGAGATCCGACAACATCTCCACAAATGGGAAGTACAACGCGACGAGTTTTTGTGCGCCGAGGCGAGCATCGAGATAGTTCTTGGAGACCTTTTCGAAGTCGGCTTCGTTGCTCTCTTCGCGAACAAACGCTTGCGAAACGCGTACGCCCGAAAGGCCCTCCTGCAAATTCGCATTGACGGTGGCGATGCGTTCGCGTGCGGCCTCGTAGGCGACGGTAGAAGCGCGCCGAAACCACACGGTCGCGATGAAGAGTGGTGGCAATGTGATGGCCGTGATGAGGGCGAGGCGTGGGCTCATCAACGTGAGCGCAACCCCAACTCCGGCGAACGTGACCACGTTGACGAGTGCTGTGACGAGACCTGTTTGCAGGAGCTGTGAGAGGGCATCGATATCGGTGGTCATGCGCGTCATGATGCGTCCCCCCATTTCGCGTTCGTAGAAGTCGATGCCGAGGCGCTGGAGATGCGAAAACACTTTGATTCGCAACGCGAACAGGATGCGTTCCGCGGTGCGGCCGAGCACACGTTGTTGGCCCCACATGATGAGCCAATCGCCGAGAATCACGGCGAGAAACGCCCAAGATGCAATCCAGAGCGCGGTGGTGTCGCTGTGTTTGACGCCCTGGTCAATCCCGATGCGCACAAAGACGGGCGCAGCCAGGGTTGCGATCGCGTCGAGTGTGACGAGAATCATGCCGATGACCATGCCGCGTCGGAATTTGCTGAGCAACGAACGAAGTCGAAAATGGGGGTCGGGGAGCTGCTGTGTGGCGATGTCGACATCAGGCAGGGTCGTCACTGGTTGCAACGCCGCCACCTGGGCCATCAGCTCGGGTGTTGCGTCGAGCCGCCCGGCAAGACCAGACGCCATCCCGCCGACGCCACCTCCGCCGCCCGGAGGCCCTATGCGAGCGACAGCGTTCGCGTCGAGCGCATGGACTCGCACGCCGAGGTCGTCGGGTGACGGTGTTCGCCATGCGGCGAGCGTGATGCCATTGTCGGACTGTTGCGCAGCGTCGTGTTCCGTCGACGCGACATGCCGCGTGTCGACGTCGTCGACTGTGTCGCCTGGCCCCGAAAGCAGCATCCGGTAGTAGGCGCAACGCGCCCACAGTTCGTTGTGGGTTCCTGAGTCGAGCACGCTTCCCTTGTCGACGACGACGATGCGATCGGCAAGACCGAGCGTCGAACGTCGATGCGCGATCAACACCGTTGTACGAGTTCCGAGGATTCTGCGGAGCGTCGCGTGGATTTCCTCTTCGACGCGCGCGTCGATCGACGAAGTCGCATCGTCGAGGATCAAGACGCGCGGCTCGCTGATTAACGCGCGGGCAAGGGCGATCCGCTGGCGTTGACCACCAGACAGCGTGAGACCATTCTCGCCGATGACTGTGTCGTAACCATTTGGAAGCGCGGTGATGAACGTGTGCGCTTCAGCCGCCTGGGCTGCGGAGTGGATGTCGTCGTCGGAAGCATTCGGTTTCCCGAAGCCGATGTTTGTGCGAATTGTGTCTGAGAACAAGAAACTGTCCTCAAATACGACACCGATTGTTTGACGCAAACTTGTGAGCGTGACCGAACGAACATCGACACCGTCGACCATGACCGAGCCGCTTTGGACGTCGTAGAAACGTGGGAGGAGCAACGCGACGGTCGACTTACCTGACCCGGATGCGCCAACGATCGCCACGGTTTCGCCAGGGGCGATCGAAAGCGAAAAATGTTGTAGCACGGGTTCGGTCGACGTGTAGCCGAAACGAACATTTGTGAACTCAATTGCACCGGCAGCATCCGGAAGTTCGATGGCGTCATCTGCATCTTCCACGAGCGGAGTGCAAGCGAGCAGATCTGCGATGCGTTCGACGCCGGCGCGTGCCATCTGACCGACCGTCAGCATTGCTGCGAGCATTCGAACGGGTGCCACTAAGCGGATCATGTATGTGCTGAACGCGAGGAAGGTGCCGATTTCGATTCGGTGGGTGATCACAAGCCAGCCGCCCAACGCAAGGCCAACGACTTGACCGATCGCGGGGATCGTTTGTAGCAGGGGCGAAAGTCGCGCCTGAATATTGACGAGACGCACCTTCGAACCGAAGAGCCCCGTGGCGTCGCGTACTAGTTGGTTGATTTGCTGTTGTTCTTGGCCGAATCCCTTGACGACTCGAACGCCGGTGACCGATTCTTCGACGACGGCTGCAACATCACCGGTGCGTTGTTGGGCATCCCAACTCGCTGGGAAGACGCTCGTGCGTAGCCGCAGCGAAGTAAAAAGCAGCAACGGCGCCACAGCCAACAACACGAGTGTCAACACTGGAGACAACAACGTCATGATCACCAGCGACACCACGAACATCACGATGTTGGCGATGCCGATCGGCATGAACATCAACAGGCCCTGTACCAACGCAATGTCGGAACTCGCGCGACTGACAAGTTGTCCGGTGGAAAGTTCGTCGTGACTTTGAAAGTCGAGCCGTTGGAGCTGGCGAAAGATCGCGGTGCGGAGATCGTGTTGCACGTCGAGCGCGATGCGACCACCGCGGTACCGACGAACATAGGCGAGTACAAAACGGAGTACGCCGATAGCGACGAGCGCTGCGAGCCAGGGAGCCATGGGCCGTCGATGATGCAAGATCACATCGTCGATGACGACTTTTTGCACTAGTGGCGCGAACGCGGCGACCACTGTGCCAGCCACTGCGACGCCAAACGCGACGAGCGCGTGAGATTTGTGCGGTGCCATCCAGCTCAGCAGCCGGCGGACCCACCCCATGGGCTGGGCCTGCGTGGCGAGTGGCGGTGCGGTGGGTCGTGACGTAGCGAGTGCTCCTATCTCCTGTGCCAAGGGTCGTGCGTGATTCGACGCCGCCCGATCCTGCTCCGCCAGTCGATCAATCTTTCTTGGCGAGGTCGTCGATGAATCCTTTGGCCTTCGCTGCGACTTCGGTGACCTTGTCTTTGTGCTCGCCAGCTTTGCGTTCAACGAATTCGGCGGCCTTGTCAATACCCGTCTTGATCTGGTCGGCGTGTTCTACCGCGAGATCGTCGAGCTTGCCCTTCGCTTCTACGGCGAGGTCTTTGGCTTTGTCGATGAAGTTGTCCATGGAAGGTCTCCTAGTAGGTCTGTATGGCAGCCGCCGGTGCGGCGTACACAACGCGTGCCATCGTACGCGCCGGTCTTGGAGGCTTCGATTGACGGGCCTGCAAATCCGCGACTCACGACGTCGCGAAGATTTTGGCTGACGGAGGCGCCTCGTAGGCTGACCGAGCGGAGGGAGTGGGATTCGAACCCACGGAGGCTTGCACCTCACACGCTTTCCAAGCGTGCCGATTCGGCCGCTCTCGCATCCCTCCCGGGACTGCGGATCGTAGTGGGCGCTTCAGGTCGCTAACCTCTCGTGCTCCGGCGAACCGCTCCTTAGGTGGCTCGCCCGGGTCCGGCGCGACGAGAGTCCGTGAACCGAGTCAGGTGCGGAAGCAAGCAGCTCTCAGTGGAAACTTTCGGGTGCCGCCGGGTTGCCTGGGCGAGCCTCCTTTCGAGCGGGTTTCGAGTGAAACTTGTTCATTGGGATATTTCCCCCGAGTATCGGGGGAAATATCCCAACGGACGGGTGCCGACGGAGCTGGGCTCCCCGCCCGCCCGTAAGAGGTCGCCGGTTACGATGCGCTGGATGGCGTCGCAGTCTTTGTACCGCAAGTATCGGCCTGGGTTCTTTCGAGAACTTCGGGGTCAACAGCACATCAGTTCGGCGCTTCGCAATGCGATCAAAGAAGACCGTGTCGGCCACGCCTATCTTTTTTCTGGTCCTCGTGGCACGGGCAAGACCACAACGGCGCGACTCGTAGCGAAGGCGCTGAATTGTCTGAATCTGGCTGACGATGGGGAACCGTGCGGCGAGTGTGAGAACTGTGTCGCGGTCGCCGCGGGAAATTTCGCCGACCTGATCGAGCTCGATGCAGCGTCGAACAACGGTGTACAGGCGGTACGCGACCTGATCGAGAAGGTGCATTTTGGACTGAGCGCCACGGGAAAACGCAAGGTGTACGTGATCGACGAAGTGCACATGCTCAGTTCGGGTGCGTCCAACGCCTTGCTGAAGACGCTCGAAGAACCACCGCCTCACGTGGTGTTTGTCCTTGCGACCACCGATCAGCACAAGGTGCTCCCCACGATTCGATCGCGTACCCAACACTTCGAATTCTCGTTGTTGTCGAATGACGAACTTCGCGACCACCTCAACGACATCGCCAAGCGAGAGGGCATCGAAATTGATGCCGAGGCGATCGAGGTTGTGGTCCGTCAAGGTGCAGGTTCAGCGCGCGACGCAATGTCGAAGCTCGACATGGCACTTGCCGTGGGAGTCGAAGGCGATAGCAAACACCTCGACACTGCAAGTGTCGTCGCCGCGTTTGGCGGGACTGGGTTCGATCGCCGTGTGGCAGTGCTGCAGGCGATCGCGGATGACGATGCTGCGGGTGCCTTGATGGCGGTGACCGACGCATTGACGAGTGGTACCGATCCGCGCACCTTGGCAGAAGAACTACTGGCGACGGCTCGGGATGCGTTCGTGCTCGCAGCCGGCGGTGGAAAGGTCCCGCATTCGGGGCCGAAAGAGGAGACGGATCGGCTGACGGCGCTTGCCCAAGAGGCCGGTCTTGCCCGCTGCACGAAGACGATCGAAACGTTGGGCGACGCGATTGCCGATATGCGCGGACAAGGCGCACCCGACCCGCGTTTGGTGCTCGAAGTCGCGGTTGTCCGCCTCGCTCGACGAGAAACCCACGGCGATATCGACGGGTTGATGGAACGCATCGGCCAGTTGGAAATGAAGGTGCAGCAGCTTGCCGGTGCTGCCACAAATCGTGGCTCCATGCCCGACGTCCCGGTTGAGACGTCGGAGTCGTCTCCCGGAGGGTCGCGGCCAGCGCTTGGAGCGTTTCGTCGTGAGCAACGCCCGCCGTCTGTGGACCCGTCGCCGCCAGCGCCAGACCCAGTTCCTCAGGAAACCCCGAGCCCGTCGGAGCCCGATATTGCGCAGCGCGCGACGCCAATCGAATTTGACGATGTGGTGTTGGCATGGAACGCGACCCTGACCGGTCTCAACCCTGCGACGCGCTCAATGGTGCAACAAGCACAACCGATTGCGTTCAACGGCGATGTCGTCACATTCGGAATTCCCGTCGATCAGTTCACTGCGATCGGCACGCGGTTCAAGAACAGTGCAGACGAAATCCGTGCCGAATTGAAGCGTCACCTCGGCGCCCGAGTGAGTTTCAAACTTGAAAAGCACGATTTCGAAGCTCCAGGTGCACTCAATGCGAAATCTGGTGGCGGTGCAATCGATGTCACACCGCCGGAGGAGCTTCCCGACATTGTCGATCTTGATGAACTGATCGATGCGCCGGATGCGCCGGCTCGGATGGACACCCAAGATTTACTCATGGCCGAATTCGGTGCGCACGTTGTAGAAGAGCGCCCGCGGAGCGAGAGCTAGAACACGCGGGATTATGGCAGGCTACGAAGGTGCAGTACAGCGGTTGATTGACGAACTCGGACGGCTCCCGGGCATCGGCCCGAAGAGCGCGCAACGCATCGCGTTTCATGTGTTGAAGTTGTCAAAGGAAGATGCACACCGACTTGCCGATGTCATTGTTGAGGTGAAAGCGAAAGTCGTTTGGTGTAAACGTTGTTTCAATATTGCCGAAAGCGATCTCTGCTCGTATTGTACGGATGAACGTCGAGAACCGCACGTGGTGTGTGTCGTTGAGGAACCGCGCGACATTGTTGCGGTCGAGCGTACAGCTGAATTTCGCGGTCGATATCACGTCTTGCAAGGAGCGATCTCGCCGATTGAAGGTATCGGTCCCGAGCAACTGCGGGTGCGTGAACTGATCACCCGTATCAGTACTGAAGGAATCACTGAGGTCATCATCGCCACGAACCCGAACATCGAAGGTGAAGCCACCGCGATGTACCTCGCGAACCTGCTGAAGCCGGCCGGATTGAAAGTGACGCGGATCGCGAGCGGGCTCCCGGTAGGTGGAGATCTTGAATATGCCGACGAGGTCACGTTGGGTCGCGCACTGTCGGGGCGTCGCGAGATCTGAGCTGCGGACCTAGTTGAATGTCGGGTTCAACGTCAGATTCCAGACCCACAGAATCGCGAGCATGACGGGGAGTATCCACGCGGCGATGCGAATGTCGTCTTTCGACTTTCGGAACAGCAGCGTGACGGCGGCGACGATGAGCAATATCCCGCCCGGGTTGTAGCGCAACGACCCAATGAAATCAGCGCGAAATGCTGCAGTGACGGCTCGGGTCATTCCGCACAGCGGGCACGGGATTCCCGTGAGCGTGCGAAGTGGACACAGGATCGGCGGATGCACTGGCGATGCGGCGTAGAGCAACCCTGCCGCGACAAGCCCCATGCTCAAGCGTCGAGTGTTTTGGGCGTCGAGGCCGATCGTTGCTGTCACGCTCGGAGGTCCTTTGCGAGCACGATGCCTTCGATGACGAACTCGGGGTGGCTCGTTGGAGGAAGTCCTGTGATTTTGCGAGCAAGACGTTGCGCGATGTCGAGGCTCAATTCATAGCGAACGTGCGGAGGGACGGTAAAGCGCCGCATCAGGAATTGGCGACAGAGTTGCACCTCGTCGGGGGTCACCGCGCTCACATCCCATGCAGCGATCGCGCTCGGCGGAACGCTCAGCTGGGTTCCAAACGCGTGCAAGGCATGATTGTGCTGGTCGCCAGTTCGTTCGCGCACCACGATCGTGTGTGCTGCGAGATCGCCGAGGCGTTGCGTGCGTTGTGTTGCGAGCATTGTGATGAGACCAGCCGCGTAGTAGACGGGCAAGAAATCGACGATACGTACGATATTGCGAGTCACCAGCGCTAAAGGCGCGGCTGGCGCACCCGATGCGTCCACGACCCGAATCCCAGTTGCACGCTTTCCTGGAGTCTGACCGTTCATAGCGATTTCGAAGACGAGATCGTAGAGAAACAAGGTGAAGAACAAGATCAAGATCACGATCGCCACAACGACTCCGCCAGAACCCCCAAACCCGTTTGTCATCACACCTGTCGCGCCGAGTGTCAGAATCAGTGCCAGAATGAACGCACCCTGAATGAGTGAGTCGAGGAGACGAGCCGCGAGGCGCGAACCGATGCCAGCTATCGCCAACTCGAGACGCACTCCTTCAGGCGTCACAATCGTCATGCGATTCTCAAGCGGCGCGTGGGTCACGATCGCGACCGTAACCGAATGAACCTCGCGGAATTTGTATCTTCGGAGCGCGCGGCGTGGGACGAACTCGATGCGTTGATCGAGACGGCACATGGCCGGTCGGCACGTCTGGGAGCAGAGGGCGTTCGAAGGTTGGGAGAGCTCTACCGCGCAGCTTCGGGTGATCTCGGTATTGCCCGCAGGAAATGGCCGAATGATCCTGTCGTTGTTCGCCTGGAACGCAGCGTGACGAATGCACGGGCCCTCGTGTATGGCGCGTCGAAGCCGGGACGCGCGCTTGTGGAGTTCTTTCGGCGTGATCTTTGGCGCTCGATTCTCGAACGGCCGGCCTGTCTCGTCGCGTCGTTTGTGTTGCTTTTCGCGCCGGCGGCGTTGAGTGGCTTGTGGGCCTTTCACCAACCACAGCAAGCCGCGCAATACGTGCCAAGCCAATATCGATCGGTCGCCGAGCGCGGACGTTACGAACACAACAGGCAAGCCGCGCCGAGCGCCAGCGACGAGACGGGACTTGCCGCCGAGATCATGACCAACAACATCCGCGTCACGTTCTTCGCGTTTGGTGGAGGGTTGTTACTCGGGATTGGCACGATCTTTTCGTTGGTGCAGAACGCCATGTTGCTTGGAGTGCTGAGTGGGTTGGCGATCGGTGCTGGGAATAGCCATCCCTTCTTCGAACTCATTCTGCCGCATGGCGTGTTGGAGCTGAGCTGCATCGTCGTGAGTGGAGCCGCAGGGTTTCGCGTTGCTTGGGCGATCATCGCGCCAGGACACCGTCGGCGCGCCAGTGCGTTACGAGACGAGGCGAGGGGTGCTGTGAAGATGGTGATCGGCGCAGCGCTGTGGCTGATTGTGGCCGGATTGGTTGAAGGTTTCGTGACACCGTCTCGTGTCGGATTTGGTCCTGCGATCGCGATCGGGGTTTCGTTGGGCGTGATCTTTTGGAGCCTGGTGTTTGTACTGGGCCGCGACCGTGATTCCGAGCGAGCGTCAAACGCCAAGTCGACTGATGAAGAACGTCAGATCCTGGCGGAGTCTTTCAGTTTGAGGTAGGCGCGAACTGTTGCGGCATTCATGTTGCTGGGTGGTGCCTCGACAACCTTCGCACCTGCAGCCGACAACTGTTGGTGTACCCGACGTCGTGCCTCGGAGACATCGAGAGCCGCGACTGCTCGAAACATCGCTTGATCATCGGTCGGCGGATCCACGAGCGCGGCAGTGATATCCGGATCGAGTACGGAACACACCATGACGGCGTGGCGGCGTGCCAACACTGGAACTGCGTTGACCAGCGAACGGGCCGCGGCTTCATCGAGGAGATCCGTCATGACGATGATCAACGCGCGTTTTGTATTGCGCACAGTGCGAAAGGCGAGGTCGTAGTCGCTATCGAAGTTGGTTGGTTCAAGATCGTGTATGGCATGCACGACTCCAGTCGCGCCTCGGCGGCGATCGACGAGATTTCGTAAGATTGTGCGGTCGAAGGCGATCGTTCCGCATCGATCGCCCAGTACATCGGCGACATGGGCTACCGATGTCACCGCGTCGATGGCGATGTCGAGCCGTGTCTTGTCACCTACGGGCGAAGCCATCAATCGTCCGCAGTCGATAAGGCAAACGACTTGCCGTTCAGTCTCGACGCGGTACTGATTGCTCATCGGCCGCCCGACGCGCAGCGTCGCACTCCAATTCACTTGGCGAACGTCGTCGTCCGGTTGATAGTCGCGGATCGATTCGAATTCTGTGCCGAGACCGAGGGGTCCCCGTCGGACCTCGCCTGCATCGATGAACGACCGAGTTCTGACCGCATGCGCGATTCGCCGAGCGGTCGGCACGTCTGGGTACACAGTGATGGTCGCGGTACCGTCGCCGCGGAAATCCCATCGTCCGAGCCCCAGCGGACCTGTGCAACGTGCGGCAACTGCGGGCAGCGTGTGACGACCCCGTCGCAACGCAGTGATCTTCGCGTTGAGGGTGCCATCGGTTTCGCCAGGTTCGATGCGAAGGTCTGGCGTTCGGGGTTGGCGAATTCGGATGTTGCGGACCGTGGCCGTGTTGAGGGCAGCGCTGGCGGTCACCTGAATCGGCGCTGGCTGGCCAATGATGATCACCTGCGAGATCGAACGTTGCAGTGCGATTGGGCGGCGTGCAAATGCTGCGTCAACCGCAATGGCAATTCCAAGGACGAGCAGCGCACTGGCGATGAACTTGGCAGGAGTCACCAACGCGGCGAGCCCGACGAATGCTGCGACGATGGCAGCACGCCGCGTTGGGGTCATCGCGGTACTGGCACACCAGCGACGGCCGACCGTAACGCGTCGTCGGCGGTGTACCGCTCAAGTTCGGCTTCCGGTCGGAGCAACAATCTGTGTCGCAGGACCGCAGGAGTCGCGGCTTGTACGTCTTCTGGAATGACAAATGAGCGTCCGGCGAGACCGGCGATCGCTTTCGACGCCGAGAGTAGATGCACTCCAGCACGCGGGCTTGCGCCGAGCAGGACGCTTGGAAGTTCGCGCGTGCGTCGCACAATTGACGCGACGTACTGCACGATCGCTTCGTGGGTAGCGATCGCGTCGACGGCGGTCCTGGCGGCAAGCAATTCTTCGGTGGATGTCACAGCCTCGACGTCGTTGAGTGTGGCTGGAGCCAACCCATTGTGGGCAAGTTGGAGCAATCGCGTCTCGTCCTCACTTGACGGATATCCCACGTCGACCTTCGCAAAAAAGCGATCGAGTTGCGCTTCCGGAAGGGGGTATGTCCCTTCGTATTCGATTGGGTTTTGGGTTGCGATCACGATGAATGGCGACGGCAGCGAATGTGCTGCACCATCGACCGTCACTTGCGATTCTTGCATTGCCTCGAGAAGCGCCGATTGGGTCTTGGGAGGCGTCCGGTTGATTTCATCTGCGAGCAATACATTTGTGAAAACAGGGCCCTGACGAAAGCCGAGCTCATTACCCGTTGGCTTGGCGATCAGTGTCACGGTCCCGGTGATGTCTGAAGGCAGCATGTCGGGGGTGAACTGCACGCGCCGGAACGAGAGGCCGAGGGCTCGGGCGAATGCGTTGGCAGTGAGCGTCTTGGCGACGCCTGGCGGTCCTTCGAGGAGCACGTGACCGCCGACGACCGTTGCTGCCAACATGACGTCGATGACGTTGTGTTGACCGACGACGACCTTGTCGACCTCGCGATGGATTCGTTGGCTGAGATCGTTGATCATGAACGGTCCTTTCCTGCGAGCTGCAGGCTGGCTGCGGTCGAGTGAATCGCTGCGAAGGCTCGTGCCGCGCCGCTGGGATCAGGATCGGGGTCCATTGCAAAGAGTGCGCGGATGTCGCGCGGTTCGCAACGATGGATGTTCGCAAGGGTGTCGACATCGGCGTGAGTGAGGTGGTGCAATTGCAGCACCTGCAGCGCGTTGTTGGCGAGCGCCTGGCGAGCCGCCTCGCGATCGCGGGTGCCAGCGAGGGCAGTTCCCATCGCTCGAATGTATTCGCTGCGCGCCGGAGGCAATTCGCGTTCTGCGAGCTCGGACGGACCAAATCGCTGTGCCTTGTGCCACGCGTAGATTGCTGCGGCGAGCATCATGACGATTGCAGCGAACTTCCAAGCTCTCGGGATGGCGCCGAAGCCTTCTGCGTCTGCTGCGCCGTGAGCGCCTTCGAGAAATACAACGTTGCGCTCGCCGTTGTCGGCAAGCGCAACCGCGAACGCCGCATTGTCGGCTTGCGCGATGAGCTCGTTGTTCAGCAATGTGGTATCTGCGAGGTAGTCGATATTTCCTGCGCCGAGACGTTGACGCAACAGCAGTGCCGCGCTTGGTGTGCCGATACGAATTGCTGTTGATCCGGGGACATTCCAGAACTGTTCTCCGGCGGTCTGCACCGTCTTGGCGTTGTTGAAGTCGGAGGGCCGGTTGACAGTCCACGTCTCGTGGCGTTGAGAGACGGCTCGCGGCGCGTCCTTTGTCATGAGTCGAAGATCAATCTGGCCACCGCCGATGACGAGATGTCCGCCATTTCGAACGAACGTCTCGAGTACCGAACCGTCGTTCGCTGTCAGGGTTGTCGGATCAATCAGGATGGCAGTCAGTGTGGAGTTGCGACTGCCTGCGGAGATGTTGGCGGAATCGAGGGTGCCGCCCTGCCTCCGTATTGCGATTCCATATCGAGCAAGGAGATCGGCATAGGCCCGAGTCCCGTCTGCGCCGATCCCATACGAACTACCCCGTTGGGGAGGCGTGCTCTGTTGGGGACCTGTCGCGGCTCCGAGGAACTCTGCGATCAGCGTTGCCCCGATGATGGCAACCATGACGCCGAGCAGCAACTTTCGTCCGGGGCGCGATGTGTCGTTCGTTTGAGGTTCGGTGCTATCCACGGCTCGCCTCGCGCACGACGATCGGCCACTCGCGACGCGCCTCCGTGGAGTCGTTCTCGTCGGCGGCAGCTGAGCCATAGGCGACGGCTTCGAATTCATCGGCGAGGTGATCGAACCGACCGGATCGCAGTGCCGTGCGGACCTCTTGGGTGGTGAGCCCCGGTCTGTGAGCGATGGCGTTTGCCTCATGGTCGAGGCGCAGCAGGCCTGCCCGGAAACGGAGCCGCACCGCCAGCGCGTGTGCTCCTGTTTGTTCGGCAATGTTTGCTTCGGCTTCCAATTGGTCGGCGCTGATCACCGACGCGTTCGCCAACGCGTTCTCGTCGGGGTCAAGGAGACGTTGGCGCGCCGCAGCTCGCGATTGGATATTCGTTGCCAACAATGCGATGCCTGCCGCGATCAATGCAACGAGGATCAGCAACGCAAACACTGGTGGTAGGCGCCCGACCGTGTTTCGCCATACCGACGCGACCGCCCGCCCGACTGGTGCCAGCCTGTCGCCGATCCAATGCAGCACACCGTGAAGGGGTCGCGGTCCTGTGGATGTGGTGTGATGGAAATTCCCGCCAGAAAGGATCTGCTGTGCGTCGCGCCGCGCTTGGTCAGGGCTCGGCGAAATCGTGTGCGTCATACCGGGGGATTCGTGCTGGACGGTGGTGTGGTGGAGGGTGGCGTGCTGGAGGGGTTGGGGCCTGGAGGGGCGGGAGGCGGAGGAACATCAGCGCGACCCCACGTTGGAGGTGGTGGCGGCGTTGGCGAAGCCCAGTTTGATGTGTTGAGGCTCGGCGTAGGTTGCTGTGCCCGCGGGTCGAATTGGGGTGCGGGGAGGTCGAGTGAATGCGCCAACATTTGCAGGTCGAAGCCCTCGTTGCGCACGCGCAGATCGAAGTACAACAGGACGATCGTCGCGGCAGAAAATGGCGTGACAAACAACGATATGACTGTTGTCGCGACACCGCCAGCGATGATCGCCGAAGTCGTGTTGCTGCCGAAGAAAAGTCCGACCGGGATAGTGATGAACAGACCTGGGATCACGGTCATGAGCTGCAACAGAATCCGAAACCCGAATGTCGGCCACCATCGCGGTCGTACAAGACGCATGGATCGCGAGAGAGCTCGCGCCGGGCCGAGGTGTTCCACGATGAGCGCCGGTGTGGCCACTGACCAAGCAATGCTCAGAAAGATCCCAGGGAGGATGCAGGCGATGGATCCGGCGAGTGTTCCCAACGCGATAAGAATTCCAGACACCAACAGTGCGAAGAATCTCCGAAACGCGAATCGAATCGATGTGGAACTGTCGGTGAGGCCGCCCAGATAGTCGTTCGACACGACATGCGTCATCGCGCCGGCAGCGATGATCTGAGCCAGGAAGCCGAGAAGGAACACGAGGATCGTTCCCGCCACGAACGCGCGGAAGTTGCCAGCGTTGAAGTGAGGGTCCCCCAACGCGTCGGTGCTCGTGATCGAGTTGGAATCGACGCGCGACGAAAGTTGAATCAATACGATCAACACCTGCACCGGAACGACCACGATCGCCGCGATCTTCACAAGCACCGAGAGGCGGCGCTTCATGAGTTGAAAACCACCGTCGATGAGTTCGCCGACGCTCATTGGCCGCACGGCCATCGACCGACCAGCTTGAGGTTCCCACTGCATCACGGCAACCTATTGCGCGCGCGGCAACTGCCGCGCCATCCGTTACAGCGTGCGTATCACCGCTGCATCGCCCTGTCCGCCGCCACCGCAAAGTGCGGCCGCTCCGACACCGCCGCCGCGCCGACGTAGCTCGTTGATCAACGTCAGGACCACGCGCGTGCCCGACATGCCGACAGGATGTCCGAGTGCGATCGCGCCACCGTTCACGTTCACAACATCGTCGTTGATACCAAGGTCGCGCATCGACGCCAGACCGACTGCGGCGAATGCTTCGTTGAGTTCAAATAGATCGACGTCGCTCACCTTGAGGCCAGCTTTGCCGAGTGCTTTGTTGATCGAGCGGCTCGGCTGTGTGAGCAGCGACGGGTCCGGTCCTGCGACCATGCCGAAGCTCAACAGTTCGGCAAGTGGAGCAATGCCGAGTTGTTCCGCCTTGGCACGACTCATCACGACCACTGCGGCGCCGCCATCAGAAATCTGCGAAGCGTTTCCCGCGGTAATCGTGCCGTTCTTGTCGAAGGCTGGCCGTAGGCCTGCAAGAGACTCGGCGGTCGTGCCCGGACGTACACCTTCATCAGTATCGACCAGCACCGGGTCGCCTTTGCGCTGCGGTATCGACACAGGTGTGAGTTCGGCGGCGAAACGGCCTTCCTTCTGTGCGTTTGCCGCGCGTTCGTGGCTCTTCGCTGCCATTTCGTCTTGCAGTTCGCGTGTGATTCCACCGAAGTCGCCGGTGTACTTCTCGGTGCCAGAACCCATGTGTACCGCATCGAATGCACACCAGAGACCGTCGTGAATGAGCGAGTCGATCACCTCGCCATTTCCCATGCGAAATCCGGCGCGTGCAGCGGGAAGAATGTACGGCGCGTTGGTCATGGATTCCATGCCGCCAGCCACCACGATGTCGGCTTCACCACTCGCGATCATCTGGTCTGCCATGTAGATCGCGTTGATCCCTGACAGGCACACCTTGTTGATCGTGATTGCGGGCACGCTCAATGGAATGCCACCGGCGACCGCAGCTTGGCGCGAAGCGATTTGACCCGCGCCGGCTTGCAGTACCTGGCCCATTACGACGTAATCGATTTGGTCACCGCTGACGCCGGCGCGTTCGAGTGCGGCTTTGATGGCGATGCCGCCGAGGTCGGCGCCACTGAACTTTGCCAACGCACCCGACAGTTTTCCGATGGGGGTGCGGGCAGAACTAACGATCACCGAGCCGGGCATGTTGGACCTCCGAGATGTCCGAATTATGAGGAATGCAAGTGTAGGGCTACCGCACGGTAACTACACAAGCCGTCGTACAATTCCGCGCGCTCGTGTGGGTCCGCGCGCTGCTGTGGGTTGGATCAGCCTGTCGTCGACTCGATTCGGCGCGTTGGTTGGTTTTCGATCCGGGTCAGCCAGTAATCGGCATCGAAGTTTGCGTCGCCGAGCAGGTAGCGAAAGAACCGGACTCGATTCACAAACTCGAGACGGGCCGTATCGGCTTCGTACCAAGGCTGGTACTCACACAGGATGTCGTGGAGATCGTTTGCAGCGCGGGGCGCCTTCTGCCAAAAGATGGGGCGCTGCAGCTGGTCACTGGAACCGAAATCTGTGAGGTCCCAGAGTCGAACTTGAGGGACGGTCGGATTGAGGCGGATCTTCACCATATGACGGGTCGTGTCGCTCGCGTTCGAACCGCCACCGTGCCACATCCCGTGGTGCAATACGAGGAGTGAACCGGCTGGGCATACGACGTGGCGTTGACCGCGAATGTTCTGGTAGCGGCCAATTGCGGCCTCGCTCACGATGCGGAGGTGGCTGCCCGGCAGGAATCGCGTTCCGCCCATATCGATCGTGACGTCGTGGGGATACCACATGATTTGCACATCGAATGCGGCCCTGGTGTCGATCGTGGAGTCTTGATGCCAGTGTTGCGACGGCAGCGGATCTCGAAAGCCGAATGTCTCGCGCTGTGATTTGCCGAGCGTCAGATGGACGAAGTGATGGTCGACGAGCGGGTCTGGGCCGACGAGGCTGTCGAGGATGCCGCGCACTGCAGGTTCGTTCACTAGACCGTGGAGCGAGGTGTCAGGTGCGTATGCGTCGCTGAGCGGAGTGCCAGCTGGAACTTCGACGACTCCGCCACCGTCGGCCTCAGCCAGATACTTGGCGTTCAGCGATTCTGGGGTGATCGACTCGAACATCAGAAATCCACGGGCCACGAACTTCGCGATTTCGTGCGTGGTGAGCTTTCGATACTCCGTCACGAAATCGCGAAGTTCGTGGCC
>JBBRPC010000012.1:0-32914 GCA_038228615.1 Acidimicrobiia bacterium
CGGTACGAGTGAAATCACGGATTCACCGATGATTCGGAGCCTCAATCACGCGTTGCAGGACGAATACGCCGATTGGACCGACGGCGAGATGTTGATCCAGTCGTTGCTCGATACCGCCGAAAAAGTGGATCGGGCCAACGCACGTCAGCTCGAGCTTGAAACCTTGATCATCGCGGCTGGCGGTATTGCGGGCCCGGATAGCATTGGCAGTCAACCTGCGACCCATGGAGCAACGGTATGAAACGGCACCTTCCCGAATCCGAACTCGCCCGCGACGGCCGCTTTCGTCGCAACAAAATCGAAGATCAAATTTTCGATCCTCGCAACGCGATGCTCGGCACGCGCAATCTCGGTCCTGCTGCGATGAGTCACGATCGTCCGGCCGCAACTGAACGAAGCCGCAGCCTGATGCATGGCATCTTTGTGGGTGAGATTCAGGCACTCGAAGGCGCGGGTCGCACGTGCTTCGATTTCGATGAGACCGAGGCCCCGTTCGCGCTCAAACTCGACATGGCGCGCCAATGTTGGGACGAGAGTCGTCATTGCGAGATCTCGGTGAAGCTCTCGGATCACATGGGCACCGACATCGGTGAATACGGCGAGAGCACGTTCCTCTATGCCGCGGCATGCAACACTGATCCGGTCATGCGCCTCTGCGGTGTGAACCGCGCGCTCGAGGGTCTCGCGATTGATGTGTTTTCGTCGATGAAGGCGTTTGGCGAAACCAGTGGCGACCCGGTCTTGACGTTCTGCGAAGACTGGATGCTCGCCGACGAAGTCACGCACGTGAAGATGGGTTCCGACTGGATGCGCAAGCTGACGGCTGACGACCCCGACCGTCGCGAGCGCGCGCTCGACTTCCAACGCACCGTCGACAAGGTGTTTTCGCTCGGTGGCTTCCGAGGGGAACAAGAAGAGAACCCGATTCAGATCACGCGCAAGTTCCGTTCGCTCGCTGGCTTCTCGGAACAAGAATGCGATGAGCTTGCCGAGACCGCGCGTCAGGCGATGGAAGAGGCGCACGCGATGGTGGAGATGGCGCAGGCGGCAATTGCCGCGGCCTCGTGACCATCACGGTTACGCCCGACCCGTTTCATCTCGTTCCCTACGACGCCAACGAGATTCGGGCCATCGTCGAGGACATCGCCGCGCAAGTTGAATTGCCCGGCGACCTCGACATCGTGATGCGGGTCGATGAAACGCTCCCGCACCCGATTCTTGGCACGAACGTCGACATTGTCGATGGTGTCGTGCAGCTCTACGTCAGTGGCGGCAATTTCGAAACTCGCAACAAATCCAGGGGTTTTTCAGAACCTCACGCGCGCGCTGAAACCGCGCACATGTTGCTGCGGGCCAAGGATCGTTTGGATGGTGGATTCGAAAATGCCGCCGCCGAAGCAGATCTCACGCTTGGTGAACGCCAAGCCTGGGACACCTATGCCTGGGGCCGAGTTGCTCGCCTCGGACACAACGTCCACGAGCAGAAACGTCGCTACGACTTTCGTATGCAACACGGTTTCAACGATGCCGCCGACGCTGCGTACGAACGACTCTGGATCGCGAAATCGATGACCTGGGATGGCGTGCGCGAAATCTGCGCTGAGACGGGTGCGAGTGAACGCCCGACGCCAAAAACTCCAATCGATCTCCTGCGCCAAGGGGTCTAACCGCAACGCGCAGTTCTGGCGTTGATCGGTCAAAACGGCTGCTCAAGAACCAATTGGTGCAACTTGGTCTCCCGCAGTCGAAATAGTTTGTTGCGATTTCTCGTTGCCACTACCCAGACACGCGAACCTATGCAATGATCCCCGCATCCAAACCGAGGATGGGGTCAGCGAATGGCAGCAGCGACAGTCGACAACGAAGCGGGATCGAAGGGTCTGAAGTCGGGAGCGCTTGGTCTCGCCTCCGCAACGGTCGTAGGCGTGGCTTCGACCGCTCCTGGATACAGCCTCGCGGCTGGCTTGGGATTCATCACCGTGGCGGTTGGGGTTCGATCCCCTGCAATCATGTGGATCTCGTTCATCCCCATGGCGTGCATCGCTGCAGCATTTTTCTATCTCAACCGCGCCGACCCCGACTGTGGCACCAACTTCACGTGGGTCAGCCGGGCGATCGGTCCGAAGAGCGGCTGGATGGGTGGTTGGAGCAGCATCATCGCCGATCTCGTGATCATGCCAAGCCTCGCGCTCATCGCGGCGAAATACACGTTCCTGATCTTCGGTTTTCAGAGTCAGGCCGACAGCGTCTGGTGGACGTTGGTACTTGGGATCATCTTCATCCTGGGAATGACGTGGATTTGTGTTGTCGGTATCGAGTTGAGTGCGAGCACCCAGATGGGAATGCTCGTCACGGAGCTCGTTGTGCTCGTTATGTTCAGCGTGTGGGCGTTTGTCAAAGTATTCGGCGACAAGATCAAGCCGTTTACAGACAACGCGGATCCGAAGAACATCGTTCACTATGCGGCGATGCACCCGGCGATCTCGTGGCTGAAGCCTTCCGGTTTCGGAGGTATCAGTGGATTGACCGCTGGCGTGCTCGGGGCTGTGTTCCTCTACTGGGGATGGGACACTGCCGTCAGCGTCAACGAGGAGTGCGAAGACTCGAACCGCACTCCCGGTCTGGCCGCGGTGCTCTCCACGTTCATCCTCGTCGGCATCTACGTGATTGTGGCGATCGCTGCCCAAGCGATTGCTGGGCCCGACTTTCTCACGAATCACAGCGACGACGTATTGGCTGCGACAGGCAAGCTTGTGTTCGGCACCACGGGATTTGGTTGGCTTGCCAACAAACTCTTGATCATTGCGGTGTTGAGTTCTGCGGCGGCGAGTTGTCAGACCACGATTCTTCCCGCGGCGCGCACCGCGTTGTCGATGGCTTCTCATCGCGCCTTGCCAAAGCGGTATGCGGAGATCGATCGACAACATCTCACGCCCGCCACCTCTAGCTGGGTATTCGGGATATTTTCGTGTGCCTGGTTCGCGGGGCTGGTGATGATCAGCCGCGCGAGCGGTGGCGACGTGCTCGGTTGGAGCGTGCTCAGCGTCGGGTTGATGATTTCGTACTACTACGGCCAAACGGGGATCGCGTGCGCGATCTATTACCGCAAGTACCTGTTCAAGAGTGCCAAGAACTTCTTTCTTGTCGGGCTGTTGCCGCTCGTCGGTGGGATCGCGCTCGGCGCGATATTTGTGAAGTCGCTGTGGGACATGACAAATCCCGACTACGCGGATGGGACCGCCTGGCTAGGGATGAGCCCGGTGTTGTGGATTGGGTTGTCTGCATTCCTCGGCGGTATTCCGATCATGTTCTGGTGGCAGACACGCGATCGCACATTCTTCGACCGAGGTCGCGACCCGATTGATTCGCGGCCGCCGCCCGAAGGTGGCGAGCCGCTCCCGCCGCTCGTTGGCGTCAGAATCGAAGGTTGACATGGCTGGCGAAATCATTCTTGGGTACGACGGGCTTGAAGGGTCCAAGGTCGCGCTCGCTTCGGCGACCGGCGTTGCCGCGGCGTATGGGTGTCCGCTCATCATCGTCTTCGGCTACGAACCGAACCCGCTGGGTGGCGAGGTCAAGGACCTGCGCGACGCAGTGCGCGCGGTAGGCGACAAGCTCCTGGCCGAAGCCGAGGAGGCCGTCCACGCCATCAATCCGAATGTGACGGTGATTCGTGAACTCGTGGGCGATCGTCCTGCAGAGGCGTTGCTGCGCGCTGGCGACGAACACGATGCGCTGGCGATCGTCATCGGCTCTGCTGATCACGGCCCGTTGCGTGGCGCCCTGCTCGGATCAGTGACGTATCAGGTGGTGCACCGCTCGACCCGTCCGGTGCTAGTCGTGCCGGTGCCGGACAAGGACTAGTTGTCGCTACGGCTATCGCACTCTGCCGATCGTAAGGCGAGGTCGTGGGCGCTGATGCTGTCGTAGAGGTCCACGACCGGCTTATTGACGAGGAGCGGAACGGCTTCTCGTGCCATTGCCGCCATGAGTTCTGTATCGAGATGCGTGCGGGCGGCTTCGTCGCTCTCCCATTTCTCGATCACGAGCATGCGCCCCGCCACGGTTGTGGATGCGACAAGATCGACGTTGCGGCATGGCGGCTCGTGGCGCGTCATCACGACATACCGTGCGAGCACCGCGGCTAACGCTGCTTCGTTGCCAGGTATCGCGTCGAAGGATGCAGTCAAGACCGCGATTTCGACCTCGGGAATCGCCATGTTGGGGATCTCAGCTTCGGCGGCTTCGATAGGTGCAACGGCGTCGCTCATGGAATAACAGCCCTGTCATTCGGAGGTGTATTTCTGGGGTTTTTCGGCGCCCAGTGGCCTTTCTTTTCGGCGCCCAGTGGCCTTTCGGCGACGGCTACGTATGCCCACTTGACAGCATCCGTATCGTACAAGAGCCAGATGGCCTAGGGGATCCCCCGAAACGGGGAGCTGGGAGCCCAAGGGTCCACGCCAATACAAACCCACTACAACTACTGAGAAGGATCTCGCTTTGGCGAAAGTAGGCGTTGACCGCGACGAGGAAGACCTCGTTCGCCTGTACCTCACAGATATCGGCCAGTACAAGTTGCTGACCAAAGACGACGAGGTACGCCTCGCCCAACAGATCGAAGCGGGGGTGGCTGCCCGAGAAGATCTTGCGAATACGCCGAACGCCTCACCTGCTCGAAAACGGGAACTCCGCCGGGTGTCGCGCGACGGCGAAACTGCCGAGCGTTCCTTTGTGCAATCGAACCTCCGCTTGGTCGTGTCGATTGCCAAGAAGTACCAGGCGTCTGGTCTTCCGCTACTCGATTTGATTCAGGAAGGGACCCTCGGCCTGATGCACGCCGTCGAGAAATTCGATTGGCGGAAGGGTTTCAAGTTCTCGACATACGCGACGTGGTGGATCCGTCAGGCGATCACACGTGGGATCGCGAATACAGGCCGCACGATTCGGCTCCCAGTGCACGCAGGCGACACGCTGGCGCGCCTCCAGAAGGCTCGGAGCCGCCTAGAGCTCAAGATGGGCCGTCCGGCGACGTTGGCGGAACTAGCGGCCGAATGCGAGATGCCAGAAGACAAGGTGACCGAGGCGCTGCGTTTTGCGTCGGAGCCATTGTCGTTGAGTGAGCCGCTTCGAGAAGATGGCGATGCCGAACTTGGCGACGTCGTCGAGGACCGATCGGTGGAATCACCGTTTGAGATGGCGGCGACTGCGCTGCTTCCGAACGAGATCGACAAGCTGTTGTCGCCGCTCGATCAGCGTGAGCGTGAGATCTTGAAATTGCGGTTTGGTCTCGACCGTGGCGAGCCTCGCACGCTTGAGGAAGTTGGCGAGTATTTCAACCTCACACGGGAACGGATTCGCCAGATCGAAGCCCGCGCGATGTCGAAACTCCGCCATCCGTCGGCCGACACCGGAGCCCGTGACCTGCTGGCTGTCTAACGCGTTCTGCAATTCTTGTGCCCCGTCGATGTCGTCATGACAGCGGCGGGGCACTTTGTTGAAGGGAGGCCAGCAATGGCAGATGACAAGAAGGTACGAAGGTTTTCGAAAGCGAAGGGAAGCACCGAAGAGGAACGGCTACAGGACCAGGTGCAGCGTCAGGCTGGCATCTCACCGATCCAAGGCGGCGGCGGGACGCTGTTCACGGAACCGATTCTCGTCGTGAACCAGAAGGCGAAGCTCATTGAACTCGTCAATGAGTATCAGGTCTTCAACCAACAAGGCGTGCCCGTGGGTTCGGTGTGCGAGGTTGGGCAGTCGAAGGCGAAAAAGGTATTGCGATTTGTTTCGAATGTGGATCAGTTCCTCACTCACCGCTACGAGATTCGCGACGCATCCGGCCGTGCCGTATTGACATTGACGCGGCCTGCAAAGCTCATCAAGTCGAAGTTTTCTGTCGACCGCCCAGATGGTTCGAACGTCGGTACTGTCGTCCAAGACAACGTCTTCGGCAAGGTGCATTTCACTCTGGAATCCGCAGGGCAGACTGTCGGTTCGATCAACGCCGAAAACTGGCGCGCCTGGAACTTCAACATCCAAGACGCTGGTGGCAACGAGATCGCACGCATTTCCAAAACGTGGGAAGGCCTCGCGAAAACGATGTTCACCACGGCCGACAATTATGTCGTGCAGTTCAATGCTCCGCTTGCGGATCCGCTCTGCAGTCTCGTCGTAGCGGCCTCGTTGTGCGTCGATACGGCCTTGAAACAAGACAGCCGCGGTCTCAACTAGGGGTAGCGGAGGAATCCGAGCCGAGCGATAGCGAGGGAGTCGGTGACGAGCTACTCACCGCGCCGGGCGAAGCAGGCGCCATATAAAAGCGGAGGTGGCAGGAATCGAACCCACCCGACGGGGGAAACCCGTCACACTCGTGTTGAAGACGAGGGGGGCCACCAGACCCCTTGCACCTCCGCCGTCGAAGCTAGTGGCGTCAACGTGACGGCGCTCTTCGAGCAGGTCGCTGTGGAGCGGAGTACATTGTTGTTGCCAGCCCGCGGAGTAGGAGGTCAGCTCATGGTGAAAAAGCTTTTGATTTTGGTAGTGCTTGCGGCACTCGGTGCTCTCGTCGCCAAGAAGGTGCGCGAGGCCTGATTCGCCCGAGCGAACATTGATCGATTGAACCGGCGCCGGGAAACCGGCGCCGATTCTTTTTCCTTGACACTGTGCGTGGTCGTCTCGTACAGTTCTGAGTCTTCCCCCTGAACTTCCCCGGTTCATTTTGCTGCGTGATTACCGCGCCTGAATCCCGGGGAACTGTTGTGTTGATTGCCGTGTGGTCGCCGAAAGGTGGCGTCGGAACGTCGGTCGTTGCAGTCACGATGGCTGCTGTGCTCGCCCGTCGCAACGATGATGTGCAACTCGTTGATCTTGGCGGCGATGCGCCCGCAATCTGCGGCGCGCGTGTTGTCGATGATGTGGGAATTGGCGAATGGTTGACGGCCAGCGCCTCGACTCCGGCCGCAGCGATTGGTGCGATCACGCAGAATATCGATGAACGCTTCGTGTTGGTGCCGCGTGGCGACGCGAGGCTTGAGCTCGCCAAGGCTGGGCGCGGCAGGGCGTTGGTCGAAGCGATGCAAACCGCGGGCGGTATCTGTGTTGTTGATGCCGCAACTGCAGAGTCGGATGCGGCGAACGCGATCGTCGCTCTGGCCGATTTGGCGTTGGTTGTGGTACGACCTTGCTATTTGACGTTGCAGCGATTCGCGCGGCGCCTCGATCTCATGCAACGAAGTGCGGGGCTCGTCCTCGTCGATGAACCCGGTCGGAGTCTTGGGGCCGGAGATTTCGCGACGGTTGCTGGCCGTCGGATCCTGGCGCAGATTCCACAGCTTCCAGAAATCGCTCGCAGCGTCGACGCGGGAATATTGCTGCGACGGCGCCCTGAGCGTTTGTTCACGCCGGTTGAGCGCATGTGTCGCCAACTGGGTCTGCGCACCTCTGATATCTCCGCGGCATGAACCGCGTCGACGCTGTCCGAGATGCTGTGCATCAGCGTCTGCTTGCAGAATTCACCCCTGGCGCGTACGACCACCGGGACGCGCTGATGGCACACCTCCGCGTGCTCGTGTTCGAACACGATCCGATGTTGGAGCCGCTCACCGTCGACGCTGTGGTGACAGAGCTCATCAACATTGTTTCCGGGCTCGGTGGCATCGAGCCGCTCCTCTGTGATCCGGCAATCTCTGAGATCATGTTGAACGGACCCGGTCGTGCGTATGTGGAACGCAACGGAGCGATTGAGGTGGTCGCACTCAATTTGAGCGCCGCCGCGATCGAGTCAATCGCGCAACGCGTGATCGCACCCTTGGGGTTGCGCCTTGATCGATCGTCGCCGATGGTCGATGCGCGACTCAGCGACGGTTCGCGTCTGCATGCGGTGCTCCCGCCACTCGCGCCCGACGGTCCAGTCGTGACGATACGTCGTTTCGCTACGCGCACTATTGAACTCGACGACTTTGGTATGGATCAACCGACCGTGGAGTTTCTCAGCTCGGCGATTGTCGACGGGGCAAACATCTTGATCGCCGGCGCAACAAATGCAGGAAAAACAACGTTGCTGAACGCGCTTGCCGCGTGCATCGAACCGTGCGAACGCGTCGTCACGATCGAAGAGACTGCGGAACTTGCGCTGCGCCAACCTCATGTTGTTCGTCTCGAAGCGCATCCTGCCAACAGTGAAGGCGCCGGTGAGGTAACGGTTCGCGATTTGGTCAGAGCGTCGTTGCGGATGCGTCCTGATCGACTGATCATCGGCGAGGTCCGTGGCGGCGAGGCGCTCGACCTACTACAAGCTCTCAATACAGGACACGCTGGATCGATGTGCACGATTCATGCAAACTCTGCCGTCGACGCGCTCAGTCGTCTTGAGACGTTGACATTGCTGAGTGGGATCCCGCTTCCGATCGAGGCGGTTCGTTCGCAAATCCATTCGGCGGTCGATCTGGTTGTGTTTGTTGCTCGCGGCAGTGGCGGACAACGGACCGTGCAAGAAATCATCGCACTACGTCCGGTCGATCAGCACGACGCATTCCCAACAACAACAATCCTGCAGGTGCAGCAATGATGCCGACGGCAGTCGTCGGTGCTGCTGCGACTGGTGTTGTCGCACTTCTACTGTGGCGGTCGGCCGACCGCGTTGCGAGTCGTGAGCGCGCCGCCGCCCTGGCCAGATCGCAGCGTCGCGCTGCTGTTGGTTCGGAATCGCGCCTGGAACGTCTTCTCAGTCGAGCAGCAGTGTCGTGTTCGCCGCTCGAGGCGATGCAGGTGTGGGCCCTTGCTGGGGTCGCGGTGGCATTGCTCATCGTGCCATTCGATGCGCGCCTTGGCATGCTTGGCCTCGTGGCGGTCGTAGGTGGTGGTCCCCTCCTGCTCTGGTTACGGCGCCATCGACGGACTCTTGAGGCTGCTGCAGCACTTCCGGATTTGTTGCGGCTTGTGGCATCGGAATTGCGCATCGGCGGCACTGTCTCGAGCGCATTTGCGACAGCGGCAACCTCGGAGCGACCCTTCGCCGGCGACGCGGCGATACTCCAACGACGAATGCAGCTTGGCGCTGCCTTCGAAACCGCGGTCGTGCTCTGGTCAGACGAACACGACACCGTTGGCTGTCGTGCAGCTTCTGGTGCGTTGGTCTGTGCGGCGAACGTGGGTGGGCCGGCTGCCGACGCGCTCGATGGTCTCGCCGCGTCGCTTGCTGAACGATTTGATTCCCAACACGAACTCAGGGCTCAAAGTTCACAAGCTCGGGCATCTGCACTCGTGATGGTCTGTGCGCCGCTCGGTTACCTCGTGTTTTCTGCCTCGATCGACCAACGTTCGCTCGACGCCCTCTTCGGCACCGTGGTCGGTCGTGTCTGTCTCGCGGTAGGTCTGGCGCTCGATGCACTGGCGTGGATATGGATCCGCTTTCTTGTCCGCGAGCAGGTGCCGCTGTGATGCGGATATTGGTCGACTTCGGTTGGATTGGGCTCTGCCTCACCGTCGCGACCTCGACGATCCGGCGCAGTGAAGCTCGCCGAACTGCACGAGGTCCCCTGACGACGCGCCAAGGCATCTACCGTCAGGCCGTACTGCGAGCACTCCGAAGTGTCGCGAGCGCGCCGGGGCTGGCATCAGTCGAGAGGGTGTTACAGAGCCTGTCTCGGCGTCAGCGTGCTCGGCGGCGCGGCCAACTGCTCACGCGAGAAATTCCAATCCTGATCGACCTCATCGCAGTAGGAGTCGGCGCCGGGAATTCTCTACTCCAAGCCTTGGAATTGGCGCAGCGGTGGTCACCGTCGGTCGTCGGCGACGAGGTGCGCGAGGTGCTGCAGCGCGTTGATCACGGAGCCTTGCTCGCAGATGCATTGCTCATCCAATCGCGACGGACCCATGAGGTGCGTCCCTTGACCGAATCGCTGGTCACCGCAATTCGTCTCGGCTCGCCGTTACAACCGACATTGCGACGGATTGCTGCGGAATACCGGTCTACCCAACTCCGCGTATCGGCAGCACACGCGCGCACGGTGCCAGTGCGCCTCATCTTCCCCTTAGTGATTTTCGTACTCCCCGCGTTCGCGCTCATCACAGTTGTGCCAGCGCTCATCGCGGGGTGGCGCGGAATTTGAAGTCAATCAACCGGGCTACATCTCGAAGGGATACACGATGTTGTTGATCTGTTTTCTATTGAATCGTCTCGAACGAATGCGCGAAGATGAATCTGGTCAGAGTACCGCCGAATATGCGTTGGTGATCGTGGCAGCGGCAGCGCTCGGAGGCCTACTGATCTCCTTCCTCGGGAAATCGGGCATTGTTTCCGGGATTTTTGGCAAGATCGTGGGCTTCGTCACGAAGCACATTCTTTGATGAAACACCGTCGCAGTCAACGCGGTCAGGCAACGGTCGAGTTCGCGATCGTGTTACCTGCAGTAGTCATCGTGCTGCTCATGGTGTTCCAGGCACTTGTGCTTGGCCATGACTACCTCGTCGTCGCGAATGCGGCGCGCGAAGCCGCGAGGGCTGCGACGGTCGATCCAACAGGACTTGATGCCCAAACGGTCGTGCATCGGTCGCTTGCCGGCGCGACAGTCACATTGGTGCGTGAAGGAGGTGTCGGGTCGATGGTGCGCGCGACGGTGCGATATCGAGCCGCAACTTCGTTGCCCATCGTTGGTGCGATGGTGCCCGATGTATGGATCACGAACACGGTGACGATGCGGGTTGAGCGATGAGGCGCCAACGCGGCACGTGGGCGACGTCGCTCACGGTCCGAAAGGATGCCAATGGCTCGATCACGGTGCTCATGGCAGCGGTGCTAGTGATCGGAGCTGTGACGGCAGCCTTGCTCCTAGGAGCTGGTGGGCTGGCTGCCGAACGTGCCCGGGTCGGGGCCGCAGCCGATGCTGTGGCGCTTGCGGCCGCCGACGAGCTTGCCCAGGGTCACGGTGCGGCGGCGGCGCGCGCTGCCGCCGCTGAGCTAGCCCGTTTCAACGATGTCGAACTCGATGCCTGCGACTGTGAAGGTGTCGACGCGTACGTTGCCGTTTCGATGACAATTCATGCATTGGGAACGCATCACATTGCCGCGGTTGCGCATGCTGTTGCCGACTTCAGTCGATCATCGCTCGCAGCAGGCGAATAGCTGCGTGTTTGTCGAGATATTCGTTCCAATTGCCGCACTTCGGAGATTGGACGCACGACGGGCAGCCGTCGTCGCAACGACACGCTGTGATCAAGGCGTGGGTTTCGCGGAGATGCCGATCACGTTCAGCGTAGGCCATCTCGGCGATTCCCGCTCCGCCTGGATAACCGTCGTAGATGAAAATTGTTGCTGTATTTGTCGCTGGATGCGTGGCCATCGAAAGTCCTCCCACGTCCCATCGATCACAAATCGCGAACAACGGCAACAAGCCGATGAGACCGTGCTCTGCGGCGTGCACGGCGCCAAGAACATTTGAGCCGTTCAGCGATGCAATTGCGAGTTGCTCTGCCTCGATTGTGTACCAACAGGCGCGCGTCGTCAGCGTTCGTTGGGGAAGCTCGAGTTGAACTGTTTCGATCAGTCGCCGGTTCGACGCGACTCTGCGCTGATAGCCGGTCACCTGACTTGTCACTTCCACCGCGCCAAGGTGCGCGGACACACCGCGGGCGACTTCGAACGCGCTTGTGATTTCGCCAACGTCGATGTCCATGACCGATCGAGGTTGGGTGTATTCGTCCTCGTCGTATTCTTCGACATAGGCAACGTGTTCGTTCGGTTCGAGTGCTATCACGAGATACTGGCGGCCGTGGTGGAGATAGACCGCGCCAGGGTGGGCGACTGCGTGAACACGGGCACCGTCGACCGTTCCCACTTCTCGGTCGGTGGCTCGTTCAATGAGCTGAAATTGCACGGTGGTTCCAGTGCGCAACCCCACGCGATAGGCCGGCGATTCACCTCCTGCGTAGTAGAGCTTCCCCGCTTTGGGGATGAGACGATTATCTCGAGTGAGCGCCAGCACGTGATCGTTGAGCACAGGCCCAAACCATTGCTCATCTTCGGGAGTCAGCGGTAGTTCGTGAGCCGCGCACTCGAGATGGGCGAGAGCCACAAAGGGATTGTCGGGGTTGATGACGGCGGGTTCGGATGGCCGATCCACGAGTTCGTTGGGATGCGCCGCGTACCACTGGTCGAGTTGGTCGTCGCCGACGACGAGCACGGCAGCGGAGCGTTGACCGGTGCGCCCAGCGCGGCCAGCCTGCTGGCGCATCGACGACAAGGTTCCCGGAAAACCATTGAGGATCACGGCGTCGAGGCCACCGACATCGATGCCGAGTTCCAGGGCGTTTGTTGCGGCAACGCCGAGAAGATCCCTGTTCGAAAGCGCTTTTTCGAGCGCGCGACGCTCTGTGCCGAGGAGTCCGGCGCGGTACGCGGCGATTTTGTCCGCGTTATTCGGCTGGTCGCTGCTGAGCGCGCGTTTGGCGGCCGCGGCGACGAGTTCAGCACTTTGACGGCCGCGACAAAAGGCCAGTGTTTGCTGGTCATCTCGTACGAATTCACTCAGCAATGCTGCCGTCTCGAGGTTCGCCGAAGCGCGCGTTCCCGTATGCGGGTCGAGGAGCGGCCGTTGCCAACAGGCCAGGTGGCGTTCACCAGAAGGTGAGCCATCGTCGGTGAGTGCGCGTATTGATTGCGCGGCGAGCACACTTGCGAGTTCACCCGGGTTGCCGATGGTTGCGCTGGCGAAGCAAAATGTCGGTTCGTTGTTGTAGTGCGCACACACTCGCAGTAGGCGTCGGAGCACGTGCGCGACATGACTCCCGAAGATCCCCTTGAGCGAATGGAGTTCATCGACAACGACGTAACGCAAACGCATGAAGAATGTTGCCCAGCGTTGATGCGACGGCAACATTCCCATGTGCAACATCTCGGGGTTTGTCAACAAGACGTTGGCATTTTGGCGTGCCCATTGACGATCGTCGGGGTGTGTGTCGCCGTCGTATGTGACCGCTTTCAAACCAGGTACGAGCCAGCTCCGGAGCGATTGCAACTGGTCGTTTGCGAGGGCTTTGGTTGGGAACAGCAACAGCGATGTCGCGCGTTCTCCACTCACAACTGCATCCACTATTGGAACTTGATAGCAAAGCGATTTTCCGGAGGCCGTGCTCGTGGCAACGACGATTGACTCGCGTTCTATGAGCGCGTCGATCGCTGCAGCTTGGTGCACGTAGAGCCTGTCGATCTTGCGCGCCGCGAGCCGCGCGACTGTGGATTCGTGCAATGCAACCGAGGGAATCGCGTAGCGTGCGACGGAGGGCGCGAGCACCGATCGTGATGTGATCCGACCAAAATATTCAGGAACATTGTCGAGCTCGTCCAACGTGTCGCAAGCGTCCATGCTGGTGGAGGCTTAGGGACGTGGGTCGGGGAGCTTGACGTTTCCAGCTGGATATCGATCGAGTACGCCATTGTCTCGGAAGTCGGCGAACAATGCAGATGCCGCGGGAGCGAGGCTCAGGCAGCTTCCCCCGCTCGTCGGAACTGTCACGTTCTTGATTGCGTGGGCCGGGACAGACTCAGCCAGTTGGCCGAGCTGGATGAGATCTTGCACTCCGAGTCCCGAGAGTTCGCTATGGCGCATCAGGAGATCGACGAGACGGAAGCGACCGCTGATCGATGTGAACTGGTGACTGAGCTGGCGGATGGCAGCAACCATCAAATAGCCCTGATTCCATGTGCGTTGAATATCGCTGCGCGGGAAATCATGTCGGTTCCGTGAGAACGCCAACGCTTGATCGCCGTTCATGTGCTGCGCACCCGGTTGAAATACGGCGCCGGAATAGTGGTCGTGCATTGGCATCGGCACGTCGATGGAGAGACCGCCCACGCCATTGACGAGCGACGTGAAGCTTTCGAACGCGACCTCAACGCCGTAACGAATCGGAACCCCAACCATGGAACTGACGATGGCCGCCTGATTCGCAACACCGCCGTGAGAATTTCCTTCGTTGATCTTGCGGCTGTGGCCGCCAAAATTGACGCATGTATCTCGTGGAATATCGACGATTGTCGCTGCGTGCAGCGCAGGGTTGATACCCACGAGATGCAGCGCGTCGCCACGCGCCCCCCCGACTCCTGGGCGCAAATCGCTGCCGACAAACATGATGAATATCGCCTGATTGGTCGCGACGCCTGAATACGCCGCGTGGAGGCGTGTCACTTTGATGTAGGTCGCGCCGGTCGCGCCTGGGATGTTCCAGCCATTGATCCATGCGATACCGAGGCCAAGCCATGCCGTGGTCATCGCGACGAACACCGCAAGGAATCGCCGTACGAATCGCTTCCCCGAACGTTTTCCAGACCGTTCCGCTGGTCGGTTCCGAGCGTTGTTCACGGGGTCGCCTTCGCGGTGGTCGTGGTCGGTGCAGCGCCGTTGCCGGGGTCTCGAACCACAGTGAGGTCGTAGCCACCGATCAACCAACTCTTCGCGTGCGGTACGAGAAGTAATTCACCTGCGCGGCTCGTGTGTGCGCTTCCGCCGGTAGCGGTTGCCGACAGCGCAGCGGCGATTGCGACGACCTTGCCGGTGGGGTCGGCAATGGCGTGCAAGGTGATCACTCCGTGCATCTTCGTCGCGTGCAGTGCGGAGCCGTCGTCGGTGACAGCGAGATGGTCGGGTGATCCGACGCCTACTTGTTGTCGGGCCGTGTCGTTGAAGAGCGCTGCGAAGCCCGCTCCGAGGTGGCCCACCATCAGCGGTGAACGCATCGCCGCGTCGAGGTATTGCTGGCTGAGTATTCGTGCCACGCGCTGTTCGCTTCGCGAAAAGACGGCTGTCGCCCCTGTCGAGACGATTGTGCTGGTGTGGATCACATAGGTGACGTTGGGGCCACTGACGATGCTGGTCGAGGTGGATGGCGCAGCTGTGGTGGAGGGACCGGAGTGAGCTTTTTGTTTCCCACCGCTGCATGCGGATGCGAGCGCGAGAGAACAACAGATCGCTAGATACGGTCGAAGTTTGGCAAGAGGAGTGTGATTGATGCCAGTGATGATGCCACGTTGCGGAGCCGCGCTCGCATCATGCGGCAGGATCCAGTACCTTCTTGTGCGTGGCGTTACGAAAACTTTTGGCTCGCGTGACCCGACCGATCGACGAGATCGACCGAGAAAAGCTCGGGATTTTCGCTGCGGGCCGAGGTGGTCAGCCGCTCGACACCGTGCAACCTCGGACCAAGGTTCGGGTTGCTGGGGTGATCAAAAGCGTCCGGATTGTTCCCCGCGCTGGCGCCCCTGCGATTGAAGTTCAGGTCAGCGACGGTAAGGGTTCTATCAACGCTGTGTTTCTTGGGCGTCGCCGAATTGGCGGCGTCGTTGCGGGCCGGAAGCTGATCCTGCAAGGAATGGTCATGAGCGACCACAATCGCCTGATGATGTTCAACCCGCTGTACGAGTTGCTGTAACCAGCAACCGCTATTCGCCGGCGAAGAGCTGGCGAACGTCGTCTTCTGAATCGGTCGTCACCATTGCGAGGACCTCATCGCCTGCTTCGAAGATCGTGTCGCCCCGCGGCATGATGACGTGCTCGTCACGAAGGAGTGCGACGATCGTGGCGTCGCGTGGGATTTCGAGGTCTTTGATCGCTTTGTCGATCGATGGAGAGTTCTCGGCCAGCGTGATTTCGACGAGGCGTACATTGCCGCCCTCGAACGACAACAGCCGCACCAAACGTCCGACCGACACTGCTTCTTCCACCATGGCGGTCACCAGATGTGGGGTCGACACCGACATGTCGACGCCCCAGTTTTCGTTGAACAGCCACTCGTTTTTGGGGTGATTGACCCGGGCGATAACGCGGGGAACGCCGTACTCTTGTTTGGCGAGGAGGGAAAACACGAGATTGACCTGATCATCGCCCGTGGCTGCCACCGCTACGTCGCAGCGGTTGAGTGTCGCCAGGTTGAGCGATGAGGCCTCGCATGCGTCGGCGATACACCACTCGACGTTGTCGCGCAGATTGCGGTGCTGGAGCGTGTTGTCCTTATCGATCAGCAGTACCTCGTGGCCTGCATCAAGGAGATCATTGGCGATGAAACGGCCTACTTTTCCTGCACCCGCGATCACAATCCGCATTAGTGATGACCACCTTCGGTTGCGTTGAGCCGTGCGTCGAGTTCATCGACGGCTTCAACCGCGCACATGAAAAATATGATGTCGCCCTGTTGGCCGATGATGTCGCCCGTGGCGACGAGTCCGCTGCCGAACCTCGAGACTGCGCTTAACCAGAAGCGGCCGGGGGCGTTGAGCTCGCCGAGTTGTTTTCCGACCTTGCCGTCGGGGAGGGTGCGTTCGATTAAACAGACTTTTCCAGAAGGGTCGACCCATTCGTGTGGGTTTTCCGACGGAAGGAGTCGGCGCATCATCTGGTCGGTCGTCCATGCCACGGTTGCGACCGTTGCTATCCCCAGGCGTTGGTAGATCAGAGCACGCCGTGGGTCTTTGATACGGGCGACGACGTTGGGAACCTCGTAGGTTTCGTGAGCGATCCTGGCGCACAGGACGTTGGAGTTATCGCCGTATGTGACAGCCGCGAATGCTCCGGCTTCTTCGATACCGGCCTCGATGAGCGTGTCGCGGTCGAAGCCGACGCCAGTGATGGTCTTGCCAGCAAACCCAGGATGAAGGCGCCGAAACGCCCGCTCGCTGCGATCGACGACGGCTATCGAATGCCCAAGTTCTTCGAGCGTGAGCGCGAGTTCGGAACCAACTCGTCCACACCCAACCACGACTACGTGCACTGCACCCTCCAAGCTTCGCCAACGGTGCGCCGAGGATCGTACGACCGCGGCCTGTTGGCTCGGGAACTCGCGAGCCGAATTCCGCCGTTGGTGGGTGCCGAGTGGCATGCTTTCGCCTGGTTGCCAAGCGACTATCAGGCTCCCATTGATACTGACTCATTCGTGACAGGCTGGTCGTGTGTTCGGAACGCTGAAACGTATTTTCGTGGGAAGGCCACTCGCGTCGGCTGATCTTGAGCACCAGCGGCTGTCGAAAACCATCGCTCTCGCTGTGTTTTCGTCGGACGCGATTTCTTCGACCGCGTATGCCACGCAGGAGATCTTGCTGGTTACGGCCTTCGCGGGATCGAGCCTTGCGCTCGGACTTTCAAAACTGATTCCGCTTTCGATCGTCGTTTTGGTCTTGTTGACGATCGTTGTGTCGTCATATCGCCAGACGATTTTCGCGTATCCGAGCGGCGGTGGCTCCTATGTCGTGAGCCGAGAGAATCTGGGCGACAAGGCCGCGATGCTCGCAGGCGCTTCCTTGCTCGTCGATTACATCCTGACCGTTGCAGTTTCGGTGTGTGCCGGAGTACGCGCAGTCACGTCGATTCCGCAGTTGCAGAGTCTCACCGATCACCGAGTGTTGCTGTGCCTTGCCGCAATCACGATTATCACGCTTGCGAACTTGCGCGGTATCAAGGAATCGGGGCGCGTATTCGCCGTCCCCACATACGTCTACATCGCGTCACTCGTACTCCTCATCGGCTACGGGCTTTCTCGTTCCTTTGGAGTGTTCGGGCCGAGTATTTCGACGATCGTTGATCACCGGGCCACCTTCTTGTCGCACGAAGACTTTGCTGCATCGAAAGATGTGTTGCTCTTAGGTGGCACGCTCGCGTTTTCACGACTATTGAAGGGTTTTGCCTCTGGTGCGGTTGCGCTCACCGGCGTTGAAGCGATTTCGAATGGCGTCCCAGCCTTCCAGAAACCTGAACCCCGAAACGCTTCGGCGACCATGATTTGGATGGGAACGATTCTCGGTACGTTGTTTCTCGGTGTGTCGATACTGGCGCAGCGGGTGAAGCCGATCGCATTGGAAAAAGGTGAGTCGGTCTTTTCACAGATGGGTCGATTGGTACTCGGTCAGGGCGTGCTCTATTACGTATTGCAGGCTTCCACCGCGCTCATCTTGATATTGGCCGCGAATACGGCATATGCCGATTTCCCGAGACTCTCGTCGATCATCGCCAAAGACAGCTACCTGCCCCGACAGTTCGCGAGCCGCGGCGATCGGTTGGTCTTCAGCAACGGCGTGCTCGTGCTCGCCGTGGTATCGGCGGTATTGGTGGTCATTTTCGGCGGAAACGAAACGAAGTTGATCCCGCTGTACGCCGTAGGTGTGTTCACGTCGTTCACGCTGTCGCAGACGGGAATGGTTCGTCACCATCTCAAAGAACGCGAGCCTCATTGGCAACGTGGTATCGCGATCAACGTGACCGGTGCGATTGCCACATTCATCGTGCTGATGATCGTGGCCATCACCAAGTTCATCAGCGGCGCATGGGTTTCGATTTTGGTCGTGGGCATTGTGATCGTCTTCTTCGCGTTGATCAAGCGTCACTACGTCACGGTCGCCGCGAGCCTGAAGGTCGCTTCCGATTACAAGCCAAGACGAATGAATCACACTGTCATCGTGCTCGTCGGCACACTCCACCGCGGTGCGCTGGAAGGCTTGGCATATGCGAAATCGCTGAACCCGAATTACCTTGCCGCGGTGACCGTCGTCAGCGACGAGGAAGAACAGGCAGCGGCGGAACAAGCCTGGCACGACAAAGGAATCGATATCCCACTCGAAATTATTCATTCGCCATACCGCGAATTGACCCGACCGATTCTGCAATACGTCGATGAACTTGATGCCAGGTGGGACAATGACATCATCACGGTGGTGATCCCAGAATTCGTCGTGCCCGGATTATTTGGCAAATTGCTGCACAATCAGAGCGCGCTGCTCCTCAAAGGGCGTCTGTTGTTCCGCAAGGGGACCGTCGTCACGTCGGTGCCGTATCACCTCGAAGGCTGATCTCATTGGGGTTTCGAGCCGATATAAACGACGTGGAATGCGGCGTGCTCTTCGTGTGCACTGGGAACATATGTCGCTCGCCGATCGCCGCTGCGTTGTTGAGTGCCGCGGCGACCGACGCGATGGCGGTTGGCTCCGCTGGGCTGCTCTTCGACGGTCGCGCCGCGAGCGATGGGGCGATTGCATGGGGCGATCACATGGGTCTCGATTTGCGAACCCATCGCAGCAGGGTCGTGTCGCCAGGATTGATTGCGCAAGCAGACCTGATCTTGGGCATGGAGCCGCGCCACGTCCGCGAAGTGGTCGCGCTCGTCGATACTGCCTGGGCGAAGACGTTCACACTGCGCGAGTTCGCTGCTCGCGCCGGTGCATTGCCTGAGCGTGGCTCCTCGGAGCCATTTGATGCGTGGATAGGACGCATCGCGCAGGGTCGCAGGCGTATCGATCTGATGGCCGACGATCCGAACAGTTCGGTCGCGGATCCGTACGGGTGCACCTTTGAGGTCTACGACCGGACCGCACGTCAGATCGAGCAGTGTCTGGCGGCGATCTCCGCAGCCGGCTTGTTGAAGGGTCTGGAGATTGCGGACGAGAAATCTCGTCGTTCAGCTTGACCTTTTGGGTACCCAAAACCTAGATTCCCAAAATCGAATCTGACCTTGCACCTGTATCTCGAACCGATCGCGAGGCGTTGAAAGCCATTTATCGGCTTTCGCAAGATAGCGCCGAAGTGCACACGGGTGTCTTGGCGGAAAAGCTGGGACTTGCTCCCGGCACGGTCACTGCGACGGTAAAAAAGCTCGCCGATCGGGACTTTGTCGATCACACGCCATACAAGGGTGTTGCCCTAACCGACACCGGTCGCCGGGTCGCCGTCTCGGCGATTCGCCGTCATCGCATTGTCGAACGATTCCTCGCCGACATGCTGGGCTACGCGTGGAACGAAGCCGATCGGCTCGCGACAACGTTCGAGCACGACCTCCCTCAAGAGGTCGAGGACCGAATTTTTTTGGCGTTGCACCGTCCGGAGACGTGCCCACACGGGTTCCCGATCCCGGCGAAGGAACAAGCCGACATTCCGGCAATGCCACCGCTGTACGCATTGGAACCAGGCGACGCGGCCGTCGTGGCTGTGCCAGGATCCACCGACCCGGAGATCATTGAGTTTCTCGACACCCTCGGATTGCGCCCTGGGGTGACTGTGGAGGTGCAAGAAAAGCATCCGTTCGACGGTCCGCTCGTGCTGCGCGTCGATGGCAAAGAACGCACGCTCGGGAGCACCGTCGCGAACCAAGTGTTCGTTCGCAAGATCGCCTAAATCGTTTCAAATTGTTGTAGCAATATCAGTTGTTTTTCATCCCCCAACAAGGAGCACCATCCATGTCTGCAGTACTGGCCGCCGAAGGCGGATACCAGGCGTTCACCCTCCACGGAGGTGAGTGGGTCGTTCTCATCGGATCCGCTGCCACCGCGTTGCTCGCAATCGGTGTTGGCTTCTTTTTGATGAAGGGTGTCCTTGCTGCCGATGCCGGCACCCCGAAGATGCAAGAAATCGCGGCGGCGATCCAAGAGGGCGCTATGGCGTACCTCAAACGTCAGTTCAAGACGATTGCGGTCATCTTGGTGCCATTGGCGATCATCGTCTTCGTGACCTCGACGAAGGTCTTGAAGCCGAGTGGCGCGGTTGCGCTGAGCTTCGTAGGTTCGGGTACCGCCCGAACGCTTGCCTTCGTGGCTGGCTGTGTGATGTCGGGACTTACGGGCTTTATCGGGATGTGGCTTGCCGTGCGCGGCAACGTGCGCACTGCTGCTGCGGCCAAGACTGGCTCCATGCCAGCTGCGCTCCAGGTTGCGTTCCGCACGGGTGGCGTTGCGGGCATGTTCACGGTCGGGCTTGGTCTCAGCGGGGCCACGATCATCATCATGATTTTCCAAAACACCAGCTCCGCGATCCTCATTGGCTTCGGTTTCGGTGGTTCGCTGCTCGCGTTGTTCCTGCGAGTCGGTGGCGGCATCTTCACCAAGGCGGCCGACGTTGGTGCGGACTTGGTCGGCAAGGTTGAAGCCGGGATCCCCGAAGACGACCCGCGTAACCCGGCGACAATCGCCGACAACGTTGGCGACAACGTTGGCGACTGTGCAGGTATGGCTGCTGACTTGTTCGAGAGCTACGAGGTCACACTCGTTGCATCGATCATCCTCGGTGTCGCGGCGTTCCAATCGATCGGCGCCAATCCCGCGCTTGGCCTTGTATTCCCGCTGGCAGCGCGTGCCATTGGTGTGCTTGCTTCGATCGTCGGTGTGTTTGCGGTGAACGCCAAAGACAGCGACAAGTCGGCGATGGCGCCGATCAACCGCGGCTTCATCACCGCGACGTTGCTGACATTGGTTGGCACGGCCGCCGTAGCGTTCGGCTACGTGGGCAACAAAGCTGGCCACAACGAAGGCCTACGTTGTTTCTTGGCGGTCGTGATCGGTCTCGTCCTTGCGCAGGTCGCGAGCCGCCTCACGGAATACTTCACGTCAACTGAACATGGCCCGGTGCAAGAAATTGCTGAGTCGGCTGCCACCGGAGGTCCGGCGACAGCGACGCTCTCAGGTATCGCTTCTGGCCTTGAGAGTTCCGTCTGGGCGATCCTCGCCGTCTGTGTGGCCATTGCGTCCGCAGTCGGCCTCGGCGAAGGAAACATCAAGTTTTCCTTCTACCTCGTCGCACTGTGCGGCATGGGCATGTTGGCCACCACGGGCATCATCGTTTCCGAAGACACGTTCGGCCCGGTCGCCGATAACGCGGCCGGTATCGCCGAGATGTCGGGCGAGTTCCACGGCGAACCCGAGCGCATCATGGTGAGCCTCGACGCCGTCGGTAACACCACGAAGGCCGTCACCAAAGGCTTCGCGATCGGCTCGGCCGTTATCGCTTCGGTTGCGATCTTCGCGTCGTTCATCGAGACCATCGGTGACGAGGTCCTCGGCGCCAAGGGTGTCAAAGCGCTCAAGGACTTCGGTTACTACCCCGTCAATCTCGCGAAGAATGTGGTCCCGAAGTATGTCGGTCGCAACGTGTTTGAGGTGTTCAAGATCAACGTCGCTGATCCGAAGCAGTTCATCGGTTTGCTCATCGGCGGTTCGGTTGCGTTCTTGTTCTCGGCGCTCGCAATCCGCGCCGTGAGTCGCACCGCGATCGTGGTTGTCCAAGAAGTTCGTAACCAGTTTGCTGATGGCAAGATCATGGCTGGCACCAAGAAGCCCGACTACGCGCCGGTCATCGATATCTGCACGGCAGCTTCGTTGCGTGAACTCACGACTCCCGCGTTGCTCGCAGTGTTGACCCCGGTGATTATCGGTTTCGGTGTCGGTTACCTCGCGCTTGGTGCGTTCCTCGCCGCGGTGATTCTCACCGGACAACTCATGGCGAACTTCTTGAGTAACTCCGGTGGAGCATGGGACAACGCCAAGAAGTTCATCGAAGACGGCAACTACGGCGGCAAGGGCTCCGATGCCTACCGCGCCGCAGTGGTGTGCGACACGGTCGGTGACCCGTTCAAAGACACAGCAGGCCCGGCGTTGAATCCGCTGATCAAGGTGATGAACCTCGTGTCGCTGCTGCTGTTGCCTGCGATCATCAGCATGCAAGATAACGGTGCGCGTTATGTCGTCGCTGGTGCGGCGTTGGTTGTGCTCATGGGTGCGATCGCGTTCAGCAAACGTTCGAGTGGTTCGCTCGCTGCGCCTTCCGCTCAGGAGACCGCAACCGTCTAACACCAACGAACCGAACAAACTACGAAGCTGGGCCGCCCCGAAATTGGGGCGGCCCTCGTTCGCGGGATTAGGTGGCTGGTTGGCTGCGCTTGTGTTTGCGATATTCGAGCGCTGGTGGAATGAGCGACAAGAGCACAATTCCCGCCGTCAGTGGTTCGATCAAACTCTCGCTGATATGACTGCCGAGGAAGTAGCCGAGCACGGAGATTCCTCCGGCCCAGATCACTGCTCCGATGACGTTCGCCGCAGTGAATGCCCGGGTTTTCATTTCGCTGGCACCTGCCAGCAGCGGGATGATCGTCCGTACGAACGGGACGAAGCGAGCGAGGACGACCGCGGCAGCGCCACGACGCACGAAGAACGCGTGCGACTGGTGCAGGTAGCGCTCCTTGAAGATCTTGGCGCCAGGCTTGAATACCTTGATTCCGTAACGCTCGCCTAGGTGGTAACCGATCTGTGCCCCGACGATTGCTGCAATGATCGATCCGATGACAACGACGGCGAGGTTCAGGTGCGGATCGCCGCTCTTGGCGTGTGTTGAGGAATACAACCCGGCGAGGAAGAGCAGGGAGTCGCCTGGCAGCGGGGCTGGAAGTAACCCAGATTCGAGAAAAATCACGAGGAGGAGACCGACGGTTCCGTAATTTTCTATGAGGTGACGCACGAAAGATCCCATTCGGCCCGTGAGGCTACGGGGCCGAGGTAAAGGTTTCACGTATGGTCCAACGTATGGTCCCACGGCTTGCCTGATTTCCCGTCGGCTTGACACGGCCTGGCATTGTGTGCGAGCAACGTGTCCAGATTTGGGGCTGTGTTTGCCTCTTCGATCCGATATTCCGCCGTCAGAACAGGTAGCCAAGAACACTGTGTCTAAGCCGCTAGTCATCGTCGAGTCACCCACCAAAGCTCGCACGATCGCGGGATTTCTTGGCAAGAACGCCGATATCACGGTGATGTCGAGCGTTGGGCACGTGCGCGACTTGCCGAATAAGCGCGAGCAACTTCCTGAAGACAAACGCGAAAGCCATGCTCGGTTGCTTGGCGTGAATCCCGATGATCATTTTGATGTCGTCTATGTGGTTCCGCCGAACAAGAAGAAAGTGATTAGCGAGCTTCGCGCCGCGTTGAAAAACGCCGACGAGGTCTATCTCGCTACCGATGAGGATCGGGAGGGCGAGGCGATTGCATGGCATCTGCTGGAAACGCTGAAGCCGAAGGTCCCCGTCAAGCGCATGGTGTTCCACGAGATCACCCCTGCTGCAATCCAAGCTGCGATCGATAACCCTCGAGACCTCGATCTGAAACTCGTCGAGGCACAAGAGGGCCGACGCGTCCTCGACCGCCTCGTCGGTTACGAAGTGTCGCCAGTGTTATGGCGCAAGATTGGGCGCGGCGCGCCTTCCGCGGGTCGTGTTCAGAGTGTCGCGGTTCGCTTGGTCGTGGATCGCGAGCGGGCGCGCATGGCGTTTCGCAGCGGCGCTTGGTTCGACATCGAAGGCGCGTTCGCGGCGGTCGGCGTCAAGTTTGGCGCGACGTTGTCGCACCTCGACGATCGAAGGCTGGCGAGCGGAAGTGATTTCGATGCCGCGACGGGGCAACTAAAAGAGAGCGCCGACGTCGTACGACTCGATGAAGCCGGCGCGATGGCGCTTGCCGATCGTTTGGCTCGCGCCGAATTTCGGGTGCAGTCGATCGAGGCGAAACCGTTCACGAGGCGTCCGTTCGCGCCGTTCACGACGTCGTCGTTGCAACAAGAAGGAAGCCGCAAGTTGGGTTTCCCGGCAAGCAAGACGATGGCTGTCGCACAGCGCCTCTACGAACGCGGATATATCACCTACATGCGTACCGACAGCACGAACCTGTCGGAGCAAGCGATCACCGCGGCGCGTACAGCAATTCTCGAACGGTACGGCGACAAGTACCTTCCCAACGAAGCGCGGGTATATCGCAGCAAGGTGAAGAACGCCCAAGAAGCGCACGAAGCGATTCGTCCTGCAGGTGAACGAATCCGTATGCCAGAACAGGTTGCAGGTGAACTCGACAGCGACGAACGACGTCTCTATGAGTTGATTTGGGTCAGGACCGTGGCATGCCAGATGGTCGATGCCCGAGGTCGAACGACCACGTTGTTGCTCGGCGCGACTTCATCAGCGAATGAAACCGCAGTGTTTCGCGCGACGGGTACCACCTGGGACTTTCTGGGATTTCGCCGGGCGTATGTCGAAGGCAACGACGACGAAATTGATGCAGGAGAGGAGCAGGAAGCAACGCTGCCGGCAGTTACAAGTGGAGATTCCGTTGCATGTGAATCGCTGACTCCCGCGGGTCACGCAACTCGTCCGCCGGCCCGCTTTACAGATGCCTCGCTCGTCAAAGAACTCGAAGAGCGCGGTATCGGGCGACCGAGCACGTACGCGTCGGTGATCCAGACGATTCAGGATCGCGGCTACGTGTGGCGAAAAGGCCAAGCACTGATCCCGCACTGGAATGCTTTCGCAGTGATCAATCTGCTCGAACGTCATTTCGGGCACCTTGTCGATTACGGCTTCACCGCCGCGATGGAAGAAGCCCTCGACGTCATCGCGCGTGGTGAGGGTGAGTCCGAGAAGTGGCTGCACAGCTTCTATTTCGGCAACGGTCAGGTTGGGCTCCGCGAACTCGTTGAAGACGAACACCTCGCCTTGATTGATCCTCGCTCGATCAGCATCGTGCCAATCGGCGACGACGATGGTGTGCCCGTCATTGTGCGCGTCGGGAGATATGGCGCCTATGTGCAGCGCGGAGAAGATGCTGAGGGAGCAACCGCGTCGCTGCCAGACGAGGTCATCCCGGATGAACTCACCGTCGAACAAGCAATGGAGCTGATCGCTCGCAAGGCTGAAGGCCCCCGCACGATCGGCAATGATCCTGTGACGGATAAACCCATCTATGTGATGGCAGGACCATACGGGCCGTACGTGCAACTCGGCGACCAAGAAGACGGCAAGAAGAAGAAACCACCGCGCGCGTCGTTGTTCAAATCGATGGATGTCGACACGCTTTCGCTCGACCAAGCCCTATCGCTGCTGACGCTGCCACGGATTGTTGGCACCGACGAAGAAGGCCGCGAAATTGTCGCGAGTCCTGGCCGATTCGGTCCGTATATCAGACGTGAAGACGGCGAAACGCGCAGCATGGTTGAAGAAGAACAGTTGTTGACAATCACGCTCGAAGAATGCTTGGCATTACTTGCGCAGCCCAAGTTGCGTGGTCGCCGTGCGGCGAAACCACCGTTGCTCGAACTCGGCCCTTCCCCGGAGACCGGCGGCAACATTCGCGTGTTGGAGGGTCGCTTCGGTGCGTACACGACCGACGGGATCACGAACGCGACGATTCCTCGCAGCACTGATCCGACGACGCTGACGTTGGAAGACGCGGTGATCCTGTTGAGAGCTCGTGCCGAACTCAACGAATCGTCGCCGCGACCCACGCGCGGGGCGAAGAAAACGGGCGTCAAAAAGGCGGCAGCCAAAAAGTCGCCGGCAAAAAAGCCCGCAAAGAAAACGTCCGGAATTGAAAAGACGGTGAAGAAAGTCGTGAAGAAGAAATCAGCGGCGAAGAAAACGGCCTCGAAGAAGCCGTAGCGAAACGGGCGATTACGTCAGGCGCGACTTGAGCGCGGCAACGATGCTGTTGCTATACGCCTCGCGACTGAACTTTGCACGCACGACTTGGTTACCGAGCGCTCCGAACCGAGCGGCCATCTCACGGTCATCGTCGAGACGGACAAGCGCCGCGTACAGCGCCTGCGCATTGCGGGGCGGCACCACGAAGCCGGTGCTGCCGTCTTGCAAGATTTCTGATGGTCCGCCGGGTCCCGTGGCGATCACCGGTAGCCCCATCGCCTGCGCCTCGGCGCATACGAGCGAAAATTCTTCTGGGTAGACCGACGGCACCACGGCGACATCGCAATGCGAATACCGGTCGGTGCCTTCCACGAAACCGTGCCATGTCACTTGGTCGGTGAGTTCCGACGCTGCGACTTGCGCTCGCAACGCGTCGGCGAGTTCTTGATGTTCGGGGAGCGCGTCGCCGTAGAAATGGAGTTCCCAAACGCGGCCGGCCTGTCGTGCGATCGCTGCTGCGTCGAGCAGCACGCCCTGACCCTTCTTCGGATGGATGCGCCCAACACACGAAATTCGAAGTGCACCAACTGCGCGTGGGACCACGACATGGGAGGCGTCGGGGAGTTCGATGCCGTTGTGCACGACGACGGTCTTGGTGGCGATGTGCGGCCGAACCTGCGCGAGCAAACCTTCGGTGTAGTACGAATTGCACAGGACCGCATCGGAATTGTGATCCGCGATGGCGCAGAGCGTCTTGATCTGCCAGCGAGGCTCGAGCGGACATTCCCGGACGTGGGTGACGTGGCGGCACTTCCACGATCGGCGCAGCAGTGGGCCGATAGCTGCTGCAAAGGTGTTGGAGTAGATCATGGCGAACGGTTGTGCGGTGTGAAGCTCGTCGAGTGAGCGTTTGGAACTGCGCACGCGTGTGATCCATCCACGTAGTGCGGAGGGCGACCGAAAGTTTCGTCGTCTAAGCGCGAAGTCGGGGAGCACCAGCGTGTGTGCGCCTTGGCGCTGTGCCGCTTCGACACCAGGACCATCGGATGGAAAAGCGATCGTCACGTCGAAATGTTTCGTCAACGCGTCGAGTGCGTTGAGCAGCGACCGATCCGAGCCGTACATCTCGCCGCTTGCCGTAATGACGAGGAGTCGAGGTGTCATCGTGTCGCCGGATCGAACACTCCGCGTTGTGTCAAGCACTGCATCGGTCGAGGCGGGAACGGCCATTGTGCACAAATTGTATCTGCGCAATGTTCATAGGTTGTTACCCATCCGCGGATGGGTCGTAGTGCTCGGGGCGGTTGGGTGCGCTTGGCGAGTCACCGTGGGTACCGCTCGGGCGATGACCGAATTCCTCTGCCCAGTCGTAGCGACTGGCGGGCTGTTCGTATGCGGCAAGCCCAGCGTGACTGAGTTTCAGCGGACGTAGGTCGTTGCGCACCGTGAGATACGCGATTGCGCCGATCGGGATCGGCAGCCAAAACGCGGCGATTCGGTACGACACGACGGCGATCGCGGCCGCGCCCCCCACCTTGAAACCGGCCAACACGCCGATGAGGGTTGGCTCGATGACGCCAAGTCCGCCGGGCGTCAATGGGATGACGGCTAGGACGTTCGCCAACCCGAAAGCCACGAGCACAGCGATCGGATTCGCAGTAATTCCGAATGCGAGGATGAAGACGTAGAGCGACGCAGCATCGAGTAACCAGTTGAGGGAAGCCCACAGGGTCAGGCCGACCGCCAATTCCCGATCGTTCAGGATTTCCCGCATGCGGCTTGCGACCTGACGGATGATTGCGGAAAGCCGATCGGCGTCGACGAATTTGAACCGCGCGGTGAGTCGATGCAACATGCGTTGTGCGCCGGCTTCGCCGCGCACGAGGGCGATTGACAACCCAGACGCGAAGAAAAGCACGATGATTCCGAACAGCGACGCGATGATGTAGAGCGGTCGGAAGCCATAGAACGGCATCGAGATCAATAACGCGAGCCAGAACACGAGGTTGAGTACGACCGCGGAGATCAAACCAGCTGCGGCGAGCGCGAAGCCTGCGTCGGGTCCTTCCACGCCGCTTGTTGTGAGCAAGCGGTAGCCCAAAGCGGCACCAGCCGCACTTCCTCCAGGTATCACGTTCGTGAGCGATTTGGTCGCGAGTTGAACGCGAAACAGTCGGAAAAGCTTGACTGATTTGAGCGGCAATGCGACGCGCGTGAGCTGCGCGTATGCGAGGAGAGCGCCAGCTTCGAGCCCCACGCCCAGCGCGAGCCAGCCGAACTCAATATCGGCAAGCTTGTGAATGTTGCTGCGAACGTTTGCAAGCGCTGGCAGACCGATGTAGTTGATCAGGACTAAGAGCAACACAATCTTGATCGTGCTCTTGATACTCCGGCGAGCGGCCGAGCTCGCGTCCTCGCTGTTGCGAGCTGCCGCGGTGGCTGCTCGTCGTTCGGTGCGCGCCAATTTGCGCGCGGCGCGACGCGACATGTTTATGCCGAGTGGCTGATCGGACACGCCGCAGGGTCCCTGGTCTGAGCGTTCATGGGCACGTTGACACTACCCGTGCCAGCCGTGCGGATGCAGTTGCTGGACTCCAGGTCAAATGCTGTAACAATGCTGAGCATGGCGATGTTCATCGTGCTTGAAGGTGGCGAGGGGAGCGGAAAGTCGACGCAAGCGCGCTTCCTTGCAGAAGCCTTACAAGCCCAGGGAGCCGAGGTGGTGCTGACCTTCGAGCCGGGTGGAACACCTCGAGGCGTCGCGATGCGACAAATGTTGCTCGACGACGAATCGCCACTCGATGCCCGCGCCGAGCTCCTGATGATGGCCGCCGACCGTGCGCAACACGTGAACGAGGTAGTTCGTCCGGCGCTCGAGCGTGGTGCGCATGTCGTGTGCGATCGGTTCGAACCGTCGAGCTTGGCCTACCAAGGAATCGGCAGAGCGATCGGTGTCGATGCGGTTGCCGAAGTCAGTGCGTTTGCTCGGAGCGGCGTCGAAGCCGACATCACCATCGTCTTGGATATCTCCGACGAAATAGCTGTGCAGCGACGTCCGGTCGCGTCCGATCGAATGGAAAAGGCAGGTATTGAATTCCATCAACGCGTTCGCCGCGCGTATCGAGATCTTGCCGCGGCGAGAAATTGGATAGTTGTCGACGGTGATGGCACGCCAGCGGTCGTCGCCGCGAGGGTGTGGGCTGTCGTGCACAGCCGCACCGAAGTTGGGAGTTGACGACTATGTGGGACGGCATTATTGGTCAGGATCGCGCGGTTGAGGTGCTTGAGCGTTCGATCGCTCGCCCCGGGCACGCATACCTCCTCGTCGGACCCGCTGGCAGCGGTATCGATGAGGCTGCGCGAGAGTTCGCGGCACGCCTGGTTGTCGATTCTGTCGACGTTGAACCAAGGATGATCGACCTCGCCCGACGCTCCGTGCACGTTGACATTGTTGAATTCGAGCCAGAAGGAACGTGGTTCTTGGCGACGCAAGCCGATGAAGTAATTCACGAAGCGGTGCGCGCGCCAGTGGAAGGCGTTCGCAAAGTTCTCGTGCTCCACGACGCAGATCGTATGAACGACACTTCGGGCAATCGGTTACTCAAAACGATTGAAGAACCACCCGATCGCACGGTGTTTGTATTGAGTACCTCGCGTCCAGACGAAGTGTTGGAAACCATTCGGTCGCGGTGCCAGCGCGTCGACTTTGTCGGATTGAGCGACGACGACATCGCGAACGCACTCATTGCATCCGGTGCCGAACCCGTTGCCGCGGGGCTTGCGAGTCGGCTCGCAGGAGGGCATCTCGCGAGGGCCCGATTGTTGGTGGGGTCGCTCGTACGCGTTCGTCGTGCATTCGCGGAAGTGCCGCTACGTGTCGACGGAACGGGTGCTGTGGCATGGGCGATCGTCGCGGATCTCGAAGCTGCCTTAGATCATGCAACGAACGCGACAGAAGCTCGCCACGCCGAGGCCGTAGCGGAACACGACCTTGAACTTGAACGACGTGGTTACGAGGGACGTGTTGCTCTCGCTCGGAAACGTCGTTTGGCAGAGCGGCACAAGCGTGAGCTGACGCGGTTGCGTCGCGATTTTCTCCTTGAGGGCATCACCGCAATTGAATCGATGTACCTCGATGCACTGGTCGGACGAGACCTCGCGCGCAACATCGATTTGGAGCTGGTAATCGATGACGGCGCCGAATGTTCTAAGGCGATTCATGCCTGCCGGGCTGCTCGTGATGCAGTGCTCGTGAACGAAAAGGGCAGCTTGCATATCTTGAATCTGCTCCTGGCGCTACCGTCTCGCCACCGTCGTTAAGGGTTACGAATTCGACGGAATGCTGCTGGTAATCTGCCCGTCCCACGCCGGGGTAGCTCAGTTGGTAGAGCAGCTCACTCGTAATGAGCAGGTCAGGAGTTCGAGTCTCCTCTTCGGCTCTCAAAAGCCCAGGTCAGAGCAGGTGTCATCTGCGACACTTGAGCGGCGAGGCTTGAATCGTCCGTCAGCGTCCGCCACTCTTGGAGGTCGTTATGGCAGATCGATTTACCCGAAACATAAGGGCTAAGAACTGACGGTGTCACATGGCGCTGACCCTGTGACGGGCCGACGACGGCGCGTGACGCGCTTCGTCGAGGGTTCTCGGCGTGAGGCAGAAAAATTGCTCGCGAAACTTGTTGCCGAAGTTGGTGCAGGTGATCACGCAGGTGGCACCCGCACGGTCGGGGGCCCGATGCGGTCTCGGGTGATGTTGTGGGTGTGGTTACCCGCCGGTAGCTAACCGCGATGTCTCAGGCATGCTTCATAGTGGTTAGTTCACTGATGCCGACGGAAGCTGAGACATTGCGAGTACGGATACATCGAGGGGCAAACGAAATCGGCGGCAACTGCATTGAGGTCGCAGCCACGACAGGCGAACGGTTAACTCTCGACCTGGGGCGACCGCTATCAGCCGGATGGAATGACACGATCGAACTACCGCCCGTCGAGGGGTTGCAGGAGTTTGACGCTGGGCTTCTGGCGCTCATCGTGTCGCACCCACATCTCGACCACTACGGGCTGGTGAAACAGGTCAAGTCGAGTGTCCCAATATTTATGGGCCGAGAAGCTGCGGCGATCGTGAACGCGGCTTCGTTCTTTTCGCCTGCGGGCGCTCCGATTGCACCGACAGGATTTCTCGAACACGAGTGCCCGTTCGCTATCGGGCCGTTCACGATCACGCCGCACCTGAACGATCACTCTGCATTCGACGCGTACTCGATCCTCATCGAAGCGGACGGTCGTCGCCTCTTCTACACGGGGGATCTACGCGCACACGGTCGCAAGGCTGCGCTGTTCGAACGCTTTGTTGCTGATCCACCGCGAGGAATCGACGCGGTGCTGATGGAAGGGACGCACGTGCGGCCCGATGCCGCACACGATGATGCGGTGTTCGATACTGAACACGACCTCGAAGAGGAGTTGGTGCGGCTCTGCAACGCGACCGCTGGCGCTGTAGTCGTGTTCGGTTCGGCGCAGAACATTGATCGGCTCGTTACGGCGTATCGAGGGGCTCGACGATCGGGCCGGGAGTTCGTCGTGGATCTCTATGGGGCGACGGTTGCTGGCGCAACGCGTGCGACAATCCCACAGCCGGGATTTCCTGTATTGCGTGTGTTGGTACCGCAACTGCAACGGGTGAGAATGAAACAGAGCGATGAGTTCGAGCGCGTGGCCGCGATCAAGTCAGTCCGCATATTTCTAGAAGAGCTTGCGGCACACCCGGAACGGTTTGTGCTGCATGTGCCGTCGTCGGCGGCCGCGGAGCTCCTCAAGAGCGGTGTCTTGGATGAGCGTGGACTGGTTCTGTGGTCGCTATGGGCGGGCTATCTGAAAGATGCAGGCAGCAAGGCGATGCTTGCCGAACTTGCTGACGCGAACGTGCCGTTTCGGCACCTGCACACCTCGGGTCACGCTTCGGTTGCCGACTTGCGACGGCTCGTTGTTGCACTGAACCCGGCGCGAGTGATACCGATTCACTCTGAATCGACTGATCGGTTCGCAGAATTATTTCCAAGAGTCGAGCGCCATGAAGATGGCGAATGGTGGAGCGTGTGATGAACGTTTTGTGGCGCGACGATTGTGGTATTGCCGCCCAAGGAAAAGGCTGACGCGTATGGACACGGCGAATCTCAAACAGTGGGCGAAGGCGCACGACCGCGATGCCGACTGGAGCTCGGACTACAAATTGTCGTTGACGTCCAAGCTCGTTCGGTTCCGATGGAACGATGTTCCGGCGGTGGCGGTCGGTGCTGACGTGAAGGTCACAAAGACTCGCGTCAACGCGGTGCTCGACGGTATTGCGTGGTACCTCAAGACGCGTCGCCGAAGCGATGACAGTCTCCACGTGCTACTCGGCAAGCCGACTGATGCCGCTGGCGGGATTCCGTTTCGCGAGCATTGCGATGCCGTTCGCACACTCGCCTCGACAGTTTCGGACGATGGCCCGATCATCAGAGTCTGGGCACTCGATGCGGATGGTGGCACAACCATGCTCGATCGGACTGTGGCGCAGTTTTCCAGTGGGAAACCGAAGCAGTGGGCTGCGATGCTCGAAATGGCGGCCGCAATGCCCATTGAGGGTGTGGCGGGCGAACTTGTCGCCAGAGTCCGACACCCTTCGTTCGCCCTTTACCCAAAACTTTCATCGCTCAAATCCAAGGAGCCCTGGCAACTCCGCCTCGAC
>JBBRPC010000013.1:0-32394 GCA_038228615.1 Acidimicrobiia bacterium
CTGTTACGAGGCTGTGACAGGCCGACGCGGAAAACGACTTGCCTGCCTCATCGTCGACAACTACACCGAGAGGATGCGATGAGCATCATCAATGAAGTCACGACAACGAACGCCGCAGCGATGGCACTTGCCACCGCGCTGGAACAGGTCATCGGCAACGACGTCATTCTCGGCGTCAGTCGCCCCAAACTCAGTGCGCCCAAGGCGGAGCATCTTCCGACCGGTGCACTTCGCATCGCCCACCTCGAGTCCGTCGCAGGATTCGAAGGTGGGATGTACATCGTTGTCGCAGAGTCGCTCGGTGTCGCGCTGGAGCGCCTCGCGCCCGACGAAGAGATGCTCACTGCGCTCGGACCTGTTATCGCGAGTACTACGCAGGCACTCCAGAGCTCGGGCGCAAGTGCATTGGCGTTCGATGCACCGGAAGAAATCACCTCAGATGACTTGTTCGCTGCTGGGCTTGCGGATCATGAATTCGCGCTCTATACCTTGCTCGACGGTACCGAACGCATCGCTGCGTTCATCATCGAAATTGGCCCGGAATTCGCCGATTCGGCGGATGTGGTCGGCTCGTCGTCCGGTCTTGGCACGTTAAGCACTCGCGCAAACGCACCAGCTCGTGGAAGCGGTCGCGCACCGGGAATCCCCGACAGCGTGACACGTCACGAATTCGAACCGCTGAACGATGGCATGATCAACCTCGTCGCGCCGCGTTCGCTGTCGCTGTTGCACGACGTCGAAATGGGCGTGACCGCTGAGCTCGGACGTAAGCGGATGACAGTTCGCGACCTGCTGAGCCTTACTCCAGGCGCGGTCATCGAGCTCGACCGCGCAGCCGGAAGCCCCGTCGATGTGTTGGTGAACGGCACGTTGATCGCACGAGGTGAAGTTGTGGTGATCGACGAAGAGTTCGGCATTCGTATTGCCGAGATCGTCGCCGGTTCTGAAGCGACCGTATAGCTCCATGCTCGATTCGTCGGTGATCACTCTGGTGCTGCGACTCGTCGTTTCGCTGGCCATAGTCATCGGTGTCATGTTCCTTGTCGCCGGAACACTGCGCAAGCGGGGCATCGTCGTAGGCAACGGTTCGACCTCTAAAATGGGCCGCGGGCGCCGTACGCCATTCGACCTCGAGGTCGTGGCGCGCAGGCCACTGGGACGCAACGCACAACTCGCGGTCGTGCGCACAGCAGGCAAAACGTTGGTATTGGGCATTACCGAGCACCAGGTCACCATGCTTGCCGAAGCCGACCCGATATTCGGCGAGTTCGAAACGATACAAGTCAATGATTACAGCGGCGATTTCGTCGAACAGACCACGGAAGCCCAACGGACGGTGCTTTCAGGAACTGCCAACGGCGGTTCATTTCCGACATGGAAGACGTTGCTTGAAGGTGTGCGCGACCGCACGGTCCGTCACTAACACCAGCGCTCGGCCTCGAAGGGCCAACTCCATGTCATCCAATCTCCGCGCTCGCATGGCCTCAGTCCTCATCGGACTGACGCTCGCACTACTTGTCGCGATGGGAGCCCAAAGTAAGGCAGCTTTTGGCGCGCCAACTCCTCAAATTCCGTCGCCCCCCACGATCAATCGACCGATCACGACGCCAACACCGACGACGGTTTCCAACAAGGCCTCGCTCACCATTGACGTGCCGAGCCTCGACGGATCGAAGGATCCTAAGAAGAAGCCCGGTCAAAGCGTCCTGATCATCCTCTTGATGACCGTGCTGGCAATCGCGCCAGCGCTGTTGATGATGATGACCAGCTTCACGCGAATTGTCATTGTGCTTTCCCTGACACGCAACGCGTTGGGATTGCAGTCGATCCCACCCAATCAGGTGGTGGTTGGTCTTTCGCTCTTCCTTTCTCTTTTCGTGATGCAACCAACGTTGACAAAGGTCAATGATGTCGGGTTACAACCGCTCCTCAAGGGCGACAAGACATTCGACCAAGCCTGGAAGTCGACACAGACCCCGCTCAAAGATTTCATGTTGCGAGAAACGCGCAGCGGTGAATTGAATCTCTTTCTCAAAGCGAGCCACACCGACGCTCCGAAGAATCGCAAGGACGTGCCATTGGCCGCGCTGATTCCCGCATTCGTGCTCTCTGAGATCAAAACAGCGTTCATCATCGGGTTCGTGGTGTTCGTTCCCTTTCTCATCATCGACATGGTGGTGAGCTCCACCCTGATGTCAATGGGCATGTTCATGCTCCCCCCATCGCTCGTGTCTCTTCCATTCAAATTACTGCTGTTCGTGATGGTCGATGGCTGGGGGCTCATCGTCAAATCACTGATCACTAGCTTCCATTAGCTGAGGTAACTATGAACGACGCATCGGTCACCGAAATCGCAATCCAATCGATCATGCTTGCCACGAAATTGGCCGGCCCGATCCTGATGGTTTCGATGCTCATCGGGCTCGGAGTTGGCCTCGTGCAATCGGCCACTCAAATCCAAGAGCAAACATTGGCGTTCGTGCCAAAACTTGCGGGGATCGCTTTGGTCATTGTCATCGCGGGAAACTGGATGTTGTCGCAAATTATCGACTTCACCCACACGCTCTTCGACATGGTGCCGAACCTGATTCGCTAACCCGAACCGCTCGCCAGAACACTTGGGTTGCCAACTGCCATGAAGATTTCCATCGACGCCGTGACGCTGAGCTCGTTTGCGCTCGCGCTCATTCGCGCAACGGTGTTTTTCTTCGTCGCACCACCATTCAATAACAAGTCAATCCCGACGCCCGTCAAAGCCGGTCTCGCTGCGTCACTTGCCCTCGTCGTCGCGCCACAGCTGCACAATTCGAACCCGACACTCGAAGTCGGTCCCTTCGCTGCAGCGCTCGTGACACAAGCAATTGTCGGCCTCGCGATGGGTCTCACAATGGTGCTGTTGATGTCGGCGGTACAAAGCGCCGGAGCGCTCGTCGACGTCTTCGCCGGATTCACCATCGCTTCGATGTACGACCCGTTTGCCGATACCACCAACTCCCTCTTCGGTCGCTTCTACCAACTCCTCGCAACGACGTTGCTCTTCGCGTCGAACGGACATTTGCTCATTGCGAAAGGGTTCTTCGAATCGTTTCGGCTGATCCCCGTCGACGCCTATCACCCCGACGTGATTGCAAAAATGTTGACGTTGAACCTGGCACAGCTTTTTGTGGCAGCCCTCGAGATCGCCGCACCGGTCATCGGTTGTTTGTTCCTCGCAGAGCTCTCCATGGGCCTCGTCGCGCGCGCTGCGCCTTCGTTAAACGTCTTCTCATTGGCGTTTCCAGTGCGTATCGGCGTCACAATGTTGGTCGTGGGCCTCGCCATCCCGCTCCTGTCGCCAGCCGTGACCAACCTCTTGAATCTTGGAGTTCGCTCGTTTCTGGGCGGATAGGCGGGCTGACGCATGGCAGGTGACAAATCACAAAAGACCGAAAAGCCCACGGCGAAGCGGCGCCGAGAAGCGCGCGAGCGCGGGCAGGTCGCCAAGACACCCGATCTTGTTACCTGGACGAGCCTCCTCGCCTCCACCATTCTTCTGCAAACGGCGATACGCCAGGGTGCGCTCACGCTTCCGCCCCTGCTTGGCAAAATGGGAATGGTTATTTCTGCACCAACTGAGGCTCGGGCGATGGGTTTCCTTGGCGAGGCGCTTGTCACGGGAGCCGTCATCGCCGCGCCGGTGGTTCTTGGACTGGTCACACTCTCGATCGTGTTGAACCTGGGCCAAGTTGGCTTGAAGCCAGCGTGGAAAAAACTCAAACCAGATATCAAACATCTGAGCCTCGTGAAAGGTCTCAAACGCTTGGTCAGCCCCCAAGCTTGGTGGGAGCTCACGAAGGCAGTCGTCAAAGTCGCGATTCTTGGCCTCATCGCTTTTCCAACGGTGAGTCACCTCATGGTGGTGTTGGCGCAAACGGGCACTTCGATCGACACAGTCGTGTCGCTCACCGCGACCACCGCAATCACACTGATGCGCAACATTGCCGGAATCGGGCTCGTGATTGCGGGTGTCGATTACATCGTGGCTCGGAGGCGCATCAACAAGGAGTTGATGATGACCAAACAGGAGATTCTCGACGAGTACAAACAGCAAGAAGGTGATCCAAAAATCCGCCAGGCCATTCGTTCGCGTCAACAAGCGATGAGTCGAAACCGAATGTTGCGGATGGTAGGAGTCGCCGATGTTGTCGTCGTCAACCCGACCCACTTCGCGGTCGCGCTCCGCTACGACTCGATCAAAGGCGCGCCGGAGGTACTCGCGAAAGGCGCCGACCACCTCGCCATGCGCATTCGCCTTGAAGCAACCAAGGCCGGTGTGCCAATTGTGCACGAGCCAACGACAGCACGCGCGTTGTACAACGTGTGCGAAGTCGGATCACTCATCCCAATTGAGATGTACGAGGCAGTTGCACACCTTTTGGCATTCATTTTCTCGTTGAAGGCACTCGGAAGAGCCGAGGGTTACCACGAATTCGGTCGCGAGCTGGTGAGTAGCTGACGCGTCACCTCAGCCGCCAGCGAAAGCTTCGTGACGCAGTGCCAAACGGGTGATGCGACCTCAGATTTCGGACGCGTAGGCCGATCAGACCACGCGTCTGTTGGATGAGACGCGTCCGGTCGCCAAGGATGGCCCGGTCCTCAGATGAGGCTCCGTGAAGTCCACACGAATCGGTCAGATTGCGATCCCGGCGGCCATCGTCGGCATCGTCGCGATGATGGTCGTACCACTCCCGACCGTATTGCTCGATTTGCTGCTCGTCGTGAACATCGCGATGGCGACCGTTGCGCTGTTGTCGAGCATGTTTACCAAGAGCGTTCTCGACTTCTCAATCTTCCCTTCCTTTTTGCTCATCGCGACACTGTTTCGTCTCGCGCTCAACGTCTCTGTCACCCGACTCGTGCTTCTCAACGGCTACGCGGGCAAAGTGATCGAAAGCTTCGGTCATTTCGTCGTCGGTGGCTCGGTCGTCGTTGGTCTTGTCATCTTTTTGATCTTGATCGTCATCCAATTCATCGTCATCACAAACGGTGCGGGGCGCGTTGCCGAAGTCGCGGCTCGTTTCACGTTGGACGCAATGCCAGGCAAGCAAATGGCCATCGATGCCGACCTCAATGCCGGCACGATCGACGAGTTCGAAGCAAAACGTCGCCGCAAGGAAATCGCCGACGAGGCCGACTTCTACGGAGCGATGGACGGTGCATCGAAGTTCGTCAAAGGTGACGCGATCGCCGCCATCGTGATCGTGCTCATCAACCTTGTCGGCGGATTCATCGTGGGTGTGGTCCAGAAACATCTCTCGTTCGGAGATTCGATCCAGCAGTACTCACTGCTGACCGTTGGTGACGGCCTCGTCGCTCAGATACCTGCGCTGCTCATCTCGCTATCGAGCGGTCTGATCGTCACCCGATCGTCGACATCATCCGATCTAGGAACCGACCTTCTACATCAGATGACCGGTCACCGTCGCACGCTACAAATCGCGGGGGGCGCCGTCATGGGCCTCGCGATTGTTCCCGGGCTTCCAAAACCACCGTTCCTCGTTGTGGGTTCGCTCTTGCTGCTCGGGGCTTCACGGTTGCCTTCCGATGCAGAGCGCCTCGAACAAGAAACGCAAGAGGCAGCAAGCCGAGCCGCCGACAATGCTCCCCGAACCGATACGCCAGAACAAATCGTGAACGAAATGCGCGTCGAGCCACTTGAACTCGAGATCGCCTATGACCTCATCGATCTTGTCGACACGACCCGCGGCGGCGACCTCCTCGATCGCGTGCGCAGCTTGCGACGCAAGCTGGCAATGGAACTCGGAGTCGTCATCCCGCTCGTACGCACCAGAGACAACCTGGATCTGCCTGCGAACACGTACGCAATTCGCGTGCACGGCGTCGAGATCGCCAGAGGCGAGGCGCCTCCCGGACACGTACTCGTACTCGGTGCAGAACACACCACCGGCGGACTTCCCGGAATGATCACACAGGAACCGGTGTTTGGATTGCCAGCGATCTGGGTGCCGGAAGAGTTCCGCCACCAAGCCGACGTACTTGGCGCGACGGTCGTCGATCGGCCATCGGTGGTCACAACGCATCTCGCCGAAATTGTGCGCCGCAACGCGGCCCGTCTGTTGTCGCGCCAAGATGTCAAGACCCTGGTCGACATCGTCAAGCAGTCGGATCCCGTCGTCGTCGAAGAAATCAACGCCGCTGGAGTCACGCACGGAGAAATCCAGCGCGTGTTGCAGGCACTGCTCGAAGAAGGTGTCACGATCAGAGACCTCGTTCCGATCTTCGAGGTGATATCGGAACGTTCCCGCATCACCAAAGACACCGAGAGCATTTGCGAATCGGTCCGACTTGCGCTCGGACCTGCGATCTCCGCCATGTACGCGGTCGACGGCAAGCTTCCGATTCTCACCCTCGAGCCATCGATCGAACATGCGCTCGCCGACACGCTTCGGACTGGCGACCACGGATCGTTTCTCGCAATCGACCCGGCTCTCGGCGAACAACTCGCACTGGCTGTTGCCCGGGAAGCCGAAGGCGCAGAGGGGCGCGGCATCGAGCCGGTCTTTGTGTGCGCTGCCCAGCTTCGTGCCGCGCTCCGCAAACTGTTGCGCGCTGCTGCACCTCGTCTCCCAGTACTTTCCTATTCAGAGTTGGGTAGCCAACTCGAACTCGACCCGATTGGGGTGGTGAACGTTGTCCAACCAGCTGCGGTTTGAAGGTAACGATCTCGAACAACTGCTCGCACGAGTGCGTGCAGAAGCCGGTGATCACGCACGCATCATTGCGGCGAACAGAGTCAGAAAAGGTGGTGTCGGCGGCTTCTTCGCGCGTGAACTCTTCGAGGTAATCATTGAGCCTGCCGTCGATGTCGAAGAGGACCTCCGTCCAGCCGCGCGTTTCGGGCGCACTCGCAAAGAGGCCATGACGACAGCGGACGCTCCGGTCAACGTCACGACCGCGTTACGAGTGGAGTCTGTTCTTGATCTTGTCGATGAGGTCGAAACGGTCGAACGCAGTTCGCAGGACATTGACTTGGGTCACACCATCGATTTGGGTCGCATGGAACGCCATGCTGCAGCGCTCCCAGAAGTTTCGACACAAACTGAACGCTTCGCAGAGATCCTCGAACGCCTCGCAATCTCAACCGAGACACAGCCGACAGGTCGCGAAGCCGACCACCGCACCGCCACCGGAAATCACAATGACACCTGGGTGAACGACACTTCGGCCAGCGACATCAGTGTTGTCGACGATTACGAACGCCCAGTGGCGAGAGCCGTCGAGACGACGCTGTACCGAGCGACTTCTGCTGCAGTACAGCAGGCCGTACCTCTCGAGACACCGCCAGAGCCGGCGGCCCCAATTGAGGTGGCACAGGTCCAACAGGATGAGCCCACAGTTCGTGTGGCTCCCATCATCACGAAAAAGGCACCTGATCCGCGCTATCGAAGGGAATACGCGCCCGCGACAATTTCTCTCGCCGTGACAGAAGATGACGAGTTGATTGAACGTCCTGAGGGAGCGCTCGTCCGACTCGGCGTTCCCGCGCGACTGATCCCCCGAGGTGTCGCAGGTTTGGGGCTGCACGAGGCGCTCGCCGAGTCACTCGAGCGCCTGCCAACTCCCGAACAACTTCCGGCAACGCGCGGCGTCACGGTGGCGATCGTCGGCATTGGCGCGCGACCCGTGGCCCTCGCGCGAATCCTCGCTGTCGAACAGGATATCGATCCCGACACTGTTGTCATCGCGACCGAACGCGAACTTGGTAACGGGGTACCAGCTTGGCTACAGATCACCGATGCCACGAGCGCGCTCGAACGGCGCCGGAGTTGGCGTCGGCGCGATCACGTCTCATTCGTTGCCGTTTCGATGCCCTCGATGACGGCCGCGACCGAATGGGCCAACACCATGTTGGACTACCTGGAGCCGACCCAAATTTGGGCAGTGGCGAATGCCGGATGGAAGGCTGAAGACGTGCGCGCCTGGGCGTCGCACCTTGGAGGTTTCGACGTGCTTGCAATCGAACGTCTCGACGACACGATCAGCCCGGCATCGCTACTTGACATCGGAATCCCGGTCGCACGGATCGACGGCGAACCCGCGTCCGCGCAGAACTGGGCGGACCTCCTCGTCGACCGATTGGTGGTGTTGTGAGCGAACAGCCAACGCGCGGTGGACTCGATCCACAATTACTCTTCGGAATCAGCTTGTTAAGTGGTCTCGCGTTGTCGTGGCCGTCGCTGTCGGCAGCTATGCATGGCAACGCCGACATCATCGCTGCAGGAATCCGCCTCTTGCTTTCAATCGCTGTGGTGTGGGCAGGAATATTTCTCGTGAGTTCGTTGATCGGCGGCTACGCACGAGCGAATGAATTGCACGACGACGGAACCAACGAAGATGCAAATGCTCCCGGTGCCGATTCCCACATCAACAACCGCGCCGGGTTTCAGGTCGCCGGTGACGGTCGGGTACCCATGAGCGGGGACCCGTCAGACTCCGTCACCAACACTGCGTAGGACGCAACGGTAGACACGACAGCTATTGCTCAACCGACGTAGACGGCAAGCGTGCCAGCGCCATACTCTTCGATGGTGATCTCAAAGTCGCGGCGAGCGAGCGCAGAGGTCATCAGTGCAGCCGTTTCCTCCGGCAGTTCCCCTGGAACAGGATGGGCGTGCGACCATCTGAGGTGAGTGCAGTCGTCATGGTTGAACAGCCGAGCCATGATGTTCACGATCTCAGCAAGGTTTTCGAGGTTGGTCGCATCGATTTCCGACTTCTGCACGGCACTTTCAACGGCACTCGCTGGCACCATCGTCAGTGCGGCACCAAGCGCGTTCGAAAGGCGCAGGTCGGTGACGCACAACGCTGCGATTGCACCCGCATCATTCACGTAGTCGCTGACCACTGCGGGAGTGTCGCGTTCCAGAACGAAGGGCGGCGATTTGGCAACTGTCACGTCGCGACCAAGTAAGTCGCTCATGACTTGGCGAATTGAATCCGCCTTCGGGAATGCGTAATTGCAAGGCACAACAGGCTCCTCGTGTTCAGGTAACCCTGAACAACATCCTTGTGAAGATGATGAATCCATCGACCGGAACAGGCCAACCTTGAGCGCCAACTCTGGAACCTCAGGGCGATGTGGCCTGGCCGGTACGCTCGGTGCGTGGTCGAGATCACAACGTTCACCTTGGCGCACCAACAACGCGCCCATCTTGTCGAACACTTCCGAGAACATGGTTGGGTGCTCGTCGATGCGTTGCCAGCTGCCACGCAGCGAGCGTTGGGCAGCTGGGTCGATGAGGTCGCGTCGTGGCCGCCAGATACTGGCGATTGGCTGCAGCATTTCGAACTGACCGATTCAGGTCCCGCCCTGTGCCGCAGCGAGAATTTCACGCCCTTTCACGCCGAGCTAGGGCATCTGCTGCGCGATGGAGCCATGCTCGAGATCGCGTCAGCGCTCCTCGACGAACCGGCCGTCTTGTACAAAGACAAGGTGAACTACAAAGCGCCTGGTGGGGCCGGCTATTCGCCACACCAAGATGCGCCCGCATACCCGATGATCGAGGCGCACGTCTCGGCAATGGTCGCGATCGACGATTCCGACGAACACAACGGCTGCCTCGAGGTGGTCTCCGGTGCCCATCACACGCTGCTCGACGTCGATGAACGGGGTTGCATCCGTCCCGACTTCGTCGAGGCGCTGCAATGGGATCCGGTACCGCTCACAGCCGGAACCACGTTGTGGTTTCACAGCCGAACTCCGCATCGCAGCGGTGCGAACAGCTCCAACCATTCACGCCGGGCGCTGTATCCCACATACAACGCGGCGAGTGCCGGGGATCTGCGCGACGCGTACTATGCAGCAAAGCGCGACGCATTCGAGTCGCCAGTGCGCGGCGACCGCGTACGCGTGTCGCTGATTGGCGATTTCGAGGGCCGACCGGTTACGCAGTAATGCGGTCGAGCGTTCCGCCGGCGAGCACGTACAGCTCGCCAGTGTTGTCCTGACCGAACGAGGTTGGAGAGGCCACAGTCGCGTGCAGCCATTTCGAACTGCCGGACTTGAACGTCGAGTTCGGCGTGAATGCCATCAACTTGCCGAGACAGAAGTCGCTGTAGACATACTTCCCGACCAGCGCGGGTATCGCTACGCCGCGATAGCGAAAGCCGCCAATGACAGCGCAGCCGCCGGCGGTATGCGTATACGAAAATATCGGATTGATAGCACCGTGGGGTTGGTGACCGCCGTTGTATGGCCGACGACCCTCGCGAAGATTCCAGCCGAAGTTGAAACCTCCTGTGCCCACCGGCGAATAATCGATTTCCTCAACAACGTTCTGTCCGACATCCGCGGTCCAAAGATCGCCGTTGAGTTGATCGAACGAAAAACGCCAAGGGTTACGCAGTCCGAAATCCCAAATCTCGTGCCGGGCAAGGGGATCGCCAACGAACGGGTTGTCGGACGGGATCGAATATTGCAGCGCGCCGCTCGGCGCAGGATCGATCCGCAAGATCTTGCCGAGCAAGGTCGCTTTGTTCTGAGCGTTTCCGAATGGGTCACCTCCGCTACCTCCATCGCCGAGTGCGATGTACAGCATTCCATCGGGCCCGAATGCAAGCTGGCCGCCGTTGTGATTCGAGAACGGCTGCGTCACTGATAACAAGTTGCGACGCGACGCCATGTCGGCGACACCCGTCACCGTCATCGCGAACTCGTCGACCTGCGTGTTGCCAGCAGTGTCGGTGTAGTCGACGTAGAGCTTGGTGCCGTCGGGCCCAAACGCGAGCCCAAGCAAACCTTGTTCGCCGCCAAGCGAGATATCCGCGCCGATGTCGAGTACTGGAGTCGGCGACAGCGTGCCTCCCGTGACGGCACGAACCTGTCCGGTGTGTTGTTCGGCGATGTAGAGCGTGGAGTCGGTCGCGCGGGCAGCTATCGCAACCGGGGCGTTCAGACCACTCACCACCACAGCGAGATTCACGCGTAGCGTGCTCGACGCCGAAGCGGTCGAGCCCGGCATGACTACCATCCCGACCAACGCGCTCGTGGCGAACGCACTGGAAAGCACTACCGACCATTTTCGAACCATGCGGGCGATTGTACGGCTCGCTTGTCATTTGCACGCTCCGACCGCGATACTGCACCCATATGAGTCGATCACCCGTCGCTTTTTGCTCCATCCTCGTCGTCGCCCTTGTCGCCGGGTGCAGTTCCTCGACAACTGCATCCTCTCCTTCGACGCAACCTGCGGTGTCAACACCGGCCAAGGTCGCTGCCCTCTTCGAAGATCGCGGGCCGTATCCCGTTGGGGTCATCACCAAAACGCTGCCGCTCGGAAACAAGGTCGAGATTTGGTATCCCGCCACAAAGAACACGACCGGATCCGAAACGTACGACCTGCGCAATTTTGTATCTCCGGCAATCAAAGCACTCCTCACGGCGAATGTGCCTGCGACGGTCACCTACGAGGCCAAGCGAAACGCGACTGCCGCTGCTGGCAAGTTTCCGATTGTTCTTTTCAGCCACGGATTCTCGGGTATGCGCCTGCAATCAACCTTCTTGACAGCCCACCTCGCGTCTTGGGGCATGATCGTGGCGGCGCCTGATCACCCGAGCCGAGACCTCTTTCACATTCTCGGCGGCGCCCCGAAACAAGATTCGGTCGGCGATCTCGCGGCTGTGCTCACACTCCTCAAAGATGAAACCGTCGCGAGTGGTTCGGTGCTGCAAGGACACGTCGACACCGAACACATTGCGGCCGTCGGCCACTCTGCTGGTGGTGGAACCGTTGTCGGTGCAACCAATCGTCTGTCAGAGATCGACGGCTACGTTTCGCTCGCATCCGGATTCTTCGGCGGCGCAAGCACCGCCACCTCTGTCGGCGCGACGACGACAACGGTCGCGGTCCCGCAGAAGCCGTCGCTGTTTATCGCTGGCGCGAACGACCACATCGCCGTCTTTGACAAGGTCACCAAACCCGCCTACGACGCGGCAGCGAAACCGAGCCGACTCTGGGTGATCGACAAAGCCGGCCACAACGCATTCGATGATTTCTGCACCGTGGGCAACGGCGCTGGCATTATCGGCGTGGCCGAAGCCTCAGGCCTCGGGCCCGCGCTGTCGTCTGGACCGTTGAGTTTCGCCAAGAAGCTCGGCGAAGACGGATGCAAACCACCAAACGTCGCAGTCACGACGGTCTACCCGATAATTCGCCATGCCGTCGTCGCGTGGTTACGTGAACTCTTTGGCACCGACAAGACCGCGCGGGGTCTGAGTGGTGCGGTTGCCACGCAATATCCCGTCAACGTCACGATTTCTGAAAAACTCGGCTAAGCGCAACATTCAGGAGACAACCATGCATATTGGCCTTCGTCGCGGCGGCGTGATTGCCGCAGCAATGGGAATTATCTTCGCGTCCGTCGGTGCCGATCCATCGGCGGCACATCGCGCGGCGGTGCCAACCACTACTGGAGACATCGCGCGCTACATCATGCCCCCAGGGAACTACGGAGGCTTCCCGACCACCAACAACTCGCTCGATCAGCTCCCGCTGTACGACGGACTCACACCGTTGCGCGGCAACGTGACCAACGCCGATATCGAAAAATATTTCTTGCCAGAGGATTTCAAACCGATTGGCGCAACGCACGAGGAACACACCGGACGACCCGGAACCACCATCGTCTACGACGCGTATGGGGTCGCTCACGTCACGGGCAAGACCCGCGATGATGTTTCGTTTGGCGCCGGTTGGGTGACGGCCCGCGACCGGAGCCTGCTGCTCCAGCTCGGTCGAGGTCCTGCACGCGTCGCGGTTGCCGACGTTCCTGGCATCAACGCATTTGGTTTGGTCACGAGTGCACAATCGTTTGTACCCAGCGCGCAAACCGAACGGCTGTTGACCGACCAGATCAAGCTCATGATCGCGACGTATGGCGACAAGGGACGTCAAGTCGTCGCAGATGCCCAGGCAGAAGCCGACGGCATCAACGCATACTTCACCGCCAACAATGTGGTTCAGGCACCGGTGACCGTCAACGACGTATTTGCAGTCGCAGCGTTTATCGGTTCAATTTTTGGTGCAGGTGGTGGCGCCGAAGCAAGCAACGCCGAGTTTCTCTCGAAACTCCAACACCAAATGGGACCAGTCGCTGGTCGCAAAGCGTGGGAGGACGCAATGTTGTTCGGCGACCCTGAAGCGCCGACAACCACGAAGCAAGTCTTCAACTACGGCGTACATACAGGGGGCCCAGTCAAGGGTTCCGTATCGATCGACGAAGGTTCCATCGTGTCACTCGATCCTCGCCAACCATCCGGCGGAGCTACTCCGGTAGCTGCGCTCAACGTGCCAGCTCGTTCGAACCCAAGCGACGAGCCGTTCTACCCCGCCGCAGGCCCCGTGCCGTACAAGCAGGCTTCGAACTTCCTGATCGTCAACCCTTCGCGCTCCGCGAGCCACAACAGCCTCGCGGTGATGGGTCCGCAACTCGGCTATTACTACCCAGAGATCGTGCAACAAATCCATCTCAGCGGACCTGGAATCGAAGCACAAGGTGTCGCGGTACCGGGTCTTGCGATGTACCTACTGATCGGTCGCACGCCCAACTATGCGTGGAGCCTCACGTCAGCGAATCACGATGTGCGGGATGTCTTTGCAGAAAAGCTCTGCAATCCCGACGGCAGCACACCGACGCGCCAATCCGATCACTACATGTTCAAAGGGGTTTGCACACCGTTCAAGATGTTCGATGCTGGCACCCTCAACGGCACGCCGATCCGCTATCCCACATCGGTGCACGGACCAATGATCGGTACTGCGACCTCACATGGTGTTCCGATCGCACTCACGCGTCAACGTTCGACGTTTGGGCGTGATGGACTCAACCTGACTGCGCTCAAAGACATGACCGAAGGCAAGGCCGATACTTCACAACATTTCTTCCAGGCCGCGAACCAGTTCGGTTTCACCTTCAATTGGGGCTATGTCTCGCGCACTGAAACTGCGTACTTCTCGTCGGGCCGTCTACCCCGGCGCGCCGCCGGACTCGACCGTCGTCTGCCAACATCTGGAACTGGCGACTACGAATGGCGCGGGTTCCTCAGCCAGAACGAACACCCCCACGCCGTCGGTGGTCCAAATGGCCTGCTGCTCAACTGGAATAATCAATCAGCGCCAGGATTCATGCACGGCGACGACGACCCGTTCGGATCCATACACCGCGTCGAATTGTTCAACCAGTTCCCAAATCAAGTGACACTCGCAAACGATGTCGGCGTAATGAATCGCGCCGCGACCGGCGATGGGCGCTCGTTGGTTTGGCCCGTCGTCAGCCAGGTACTCCGAGGCGGCGCTGCACCGAACGCGCTCGACGCGAAAATTGTTCGGCTGCTCGACAATTGGGTAAGTCGCGATGCGCCGCGCGTTGATGCTGATAACAACGGCCTGTACGACGACGCAGGACCAACGGTGATGGATGCTCTATGGCCCAACATCGCCGACGCAGTGATGCGCCCAGTCTTCGGAAACCTCACGTCCGATCTCGACCAAATTCGCGGCCTCGGCGGCCTCGCTGGGGAGTCGTACGTCGACAAGGATCTGCGCACGTTGCTCGGCAGAGCGGTGAAAGGCAAGTTCAATCTGCGCTACTGCGGCATGGGTTCTCTGAGCGCGTGTCGTGCCTCGCTGTGGGCCGTCGTCGATCAGGTGGCTGCGAGCCTTGCCGCGTCGCTCGGAGCCGATCCCGGCGCGTGGCGTACCACTGCTGCGCGCGCCGGGTTTGCGCCTGGCCTGATCCCCGACACCATGCGCGCGACGAACCGTCCAACGTTTCAACAAGTGCTGGAACTCGACGGCTCGCGCGGCAATCGGCGCTGAACAAGAGCTACGGACGCGCAGGCTGAGGTGACCGCGGGGTCGTGACGCGCGACCGGTGATATGCCCAATACGCGACCGCAAGTGCGCTGAGAACAGTCGCGAGTATGGATGTCCCAACGATGCTTCTCGTCTCGCCCGAAACGAGTCCGGGACGCAACAGGACGAGGACGAACAGGAAACCTCCCGAGGCCCAAAGTACCAACCACGTTCTGGGGCTGTGATCGCGCAGCACTTTCCCCGGGAGAAAATGCAGCGGGAGCAGTCCGATCGTCAGCGCGTGTACTGCACCCACGAAGACGCCGCTCACAATGCTGAGAGGGATCATTTTCAATGAGCCGGCATCGCCACCAAAATCGCGGCACGCCGGAACAAGAAGCCACGCGACAATGGCTGCACTCAGAGTGAGCGAAGAACTGAACGCAACAATACGGCCACGGTCAAAATCGTCTCGTTGGTGCTGTGTTTCCCAACTCACAAAGACGCCATAGAGATATCCAGGAACGAACCCGACGATGCGTGACGCCGCGACGCACACCGCGGCGATACCAAGTGTCGACGGCTCGATGCGTGGCTTTCCACCACCTTGCTTGTACCGAAATGACAGATAGACCCGAGTCGCGATGACGCCGAGCGTGCTCGTCGCCAAGAGCGCACCGAGGAACCCGACAAAGGTGATGATCGTCGCAAGGTTCGGACCCCATCCAGGCTGCATCAGGCTAAACAGCAGTCCGGCAACCAAGAGATACACAGCGATCCCGCGTGGCGTCTGCCAAATGTTCGAGCGAGCACCAAGGGCTTGCAGCGGTTTGGGAAGTCGTGTGGGAAGCCGTTTGCGAAGCCGCGCCAGCAACACGCGGTAGTGGTCGAGATTCGCTTCGAGGGTGCTGTTAAACAACATGGTCGGGAACACGACAATGAGGAAAAGGAGTGTCGAGAGCAGACCGGTGAGGGCAACATTCTTAGCCGTGAGGGCATCGGATGGGCTCGGGATCCCGAGCAGTGTCGATGTCGTCGGCGACGAACCGTTGAGGCTCGGCCAACTCAATCGTTCGTAGTCACGCGTGTAGCGAAGCGTTCCGGCGGCACCCGTCAACCTCACAAGCGTCGGCGACGCGACGTTGAACTGATACGTGGTGCCTTGCGCCTGACTGCCGAGACCGAGGTCCCCGAACGCCAACCCACTTCCGTGATGACCGTCGGTCGAACCTTGAAAATCAATGCTTCCATTGGCAAGGCAGGCGTCCCCAGCGATTTTGGTCGCCGTGAGCGATCCGTGTTGGTTCGCGAACCTGCTCACGCGTACGCCGATGTTGCCACTCGGGGCACATGGCGTGATGTCAGTGGTCCTCCATAATCCTTGGAAGTCGTCTGTGGTGGCTCTTGCTGCAGTTCCTGCATTGTTCGCGAATAGGTGCGTCGTCAGAACCCAGAGTCCTGAGCCCACTACCGAACCGCTGACATCACCGGAGGGAGAGGACGCTTTCGGATCTGCGCTATCGAAGCCCAACTGTGTCGATGCGCCCGTGAGAGAAAAGATCGTGGTCTCAGCGCCGCGTCGCGCGACAAAGTCGAGGGAACCATTGATGCCCCACCCGAAGAACGCACCGTCAACGTAACCATGAATTGCTTGCGTCGACCCTGGTGAGTATCCATCTCGTCGGCGATTGAATTCGGGTGTTCCGCCACGGGTGTCGATCCCCACCAACGTCATGGTGTCGTTCACAGTCATCCGACAGGCCGCAACTCCGTCAACAACCGTGTTGGCCGGTGTACTCGTCGGGCCGAACAACTTCGCGACAGCGGCGCCGTCGACCGAACTGCACGCATCCACTGTGGCGCCAGACATTGATTCCGCGACCGCGATTGTCGAACACGCAGCGATGAACGCCAAGCAAACACGCAAAGACGCGTTGGCACCCGAGGTCATCCGGTCGTCGGTCGACCGTACGGCGCGCCAGAGCATTCGCAGCGCTACGCGGCCTTGCGCTGAATCAGGCTGGTGGCTGCTGGCGACCACAAATGGATCGCCAAATTCACATACGATTTGTTGAGTTTCATCTGGACAACTCCAGAGTGGCCGTTGGCGACATCGATGACATTGGTGCCAGCAACAACCCATTTTGCATCGGCACTTACCTGACACGTTGGTGAATAGCCTGGTCCGAGGTTGCCCTTGCCAAGCGTCCGAGCGCTATCAGTGGCAATGTCGTAGTCGAGGAGTTCCGCAGTGCCACTGCTGTTGAAAACTGTCGTGCCGGTGGTGATCAAGGTTCCGGTCGTACCAACGATGCAGTATCCCTGAATGGGGATGCTGGCCTGCTTACCGCCTGATCCGTCGGCCGCAACAATGAAACTTCCATTGCCTTGGACGACGACGGATTTGTCATCTTTCGACCACGCGATCGGAAAGCCCTGTCGCGCGACTTGTGTCTGTTTGCCGCTGGCGAGATCAACCACGCGAGCACCGTCGGTCGCTTCGAACGCGACCAAACTCCCGCCGTTCGACACGACCGGGCAGTGCGACGATTGTGCCTTCGACGCGATGGGCGTGATCTTGGCCGTGTCGCTATCGAAGAGACCGTCGTAGATGTGCGTGGCAAAGCGGTCCGACGGTGTTGGTGCCGGCACAACCAAGTGCACAACTGAGAACCTGCCACATGAACTGGCATTGATTGTCCCGACACTTTCGACACTTGCAAACGCACCGCTGAAGGGGACGCTCTGCCGCTTGTCAATGTCGAACACCCCAGCGGGAGCAGGGACATTCGCGGTGCCCGCATACGATCGAACCAGCAATACCGGATTGCCGTTTGATGCCATGAGTTGCGCGATCGCGAGCACACCGATCGATGAGCCGACCGGTGTCGAGCCGGCCTGGCCGTGAGCCCACTTGATCCAGTTCGTGTCTCCCGCGCGCAACGGTTGAAGACCGGAGTAGTCATTCGTCAGCGGTTGCGATGAGCCATCAACCCGGTACACCGCCCACTCTGACGCTGCAGTCCCCGTTTGCGCACCGGCGATGACCGCAGTGCTGTCAGGCGACCAAGCTGCCACCCTCACCGTGTCGGCATCCAACTGCTTCGATACGACAGGTTTGCCAGTGTCGGTAGCGACGATCTCAAGGCGGGCCTTCCTCACAGCATCGCCTGAATGCTCGACCGCTGCATATCGATTGTCGGGACTCAACCAATAGTGATCCGGATTCGCGAGCGGTCCGACGGTGATAGTCGGGCTCGTAGAAAGACTGGAGAACGTATAGAGCGTGACACCATTTCCCACAACCATCCGCGGCGTTGCACCCAGATCGACCCCATCTGCAGTGACCGCCAAATCAGCAGTTGGGCCGACGGCGTCGCCGCTCGTAGTCGACGCGCCGCCGCCAGCCGTCGTTGAGGAGTTGCCGTGGTTGGCATCCGTGCCGGACGACTTGGATTTCGTCGTCACCGATGCCCCCTTCGTCGCCGAGCTACCGGAACACGCGCTCGCGAGCACGAGCACACTCAGGGTGAGAGCCATCGAAACCTGACGTGATCCGCGCAGGCAAAGTCGTTGCATCATTTCTCCACCGTTATGAACGCACCGGAATCGCCCGACGGAAATATATCCCAAACAACACCAACGACGCACTCCTTGGGCTCCGGTGGCGGTTGTTGCGGAGGTAACTCGCGTCGGGGATTCTGAATCACAACGCGGGCCGAATCAAACGCGGTTCGTCGAACCGGGTGTTGTCGATAATGACATCAACAAATGCACACGGATCCACCTCATTGATATACAGCATCTCCCCGACCAGATACCTGTCGCGATGCAGTGCCTGAGCACGCCGCGATCCGCCCTCAATTTCGGTGTCGCGTTCAGTGCCACGTCTCACAGATAATTCGGCATCGATTTCGAGCCAAACTCGAAGATCCCAATAGTGGTTGATTTCGGGTCGGTTTGCGAACACGCCGTCGACAAGAAGAATGCCGTTGGTCGGCATCGCCAACTTTGATGCTGAGTGATCGACCTGCGTGAGAGGATCAATGCTGCATAACGCAACGATGCCGTCGGCCGTTGGACCAGACGGCTCCAACAGCAGTTGGCATGCTGCGTCACTATCGAAAGCATTTCGGTAGTAGCCCTCGCCAGACTCTCGGTCGTAGAGGTGACGCTCGCTCCACGGTCGCTTGAAATCATCGAGCGATGCACGGAAGACAGGTCGGCCGCGACTCGCGAGTTCGCGCGCGAGTTCATGACCGAAACTTGTTTTGCCCGCCGCCGTCAGCCCATCAATCGCGACGCGAAGGCGCCCTTCACCTAGCGCATTGATCATGTCGACAACGCGCGTGAGAACCGACGCGCGAGCCGGGCCGGCTGGCGACGGCATCGGCTGACGCCACGTCGAGACAGACAACTCGATCATTGCTGCATTCAAGCGCGGATCTCGCCAGACACAACACATCGCGCCGGTCTTGCGCAGAGCAAATGAGTGTCTTAGCCCCCTGCCACACCAATGGTCGCCGCAAGCTCGACCCGCCCAGCCACGCACCACCATGATGCGCCAGCGTTGCGCTATGCGACAGCCAACCGTTCGGCGCGTTGGTGCGGCGCACTCGTATTGCGTATCCGGCGAACTTCGGGCACTACTTCTTTGGACTCGTCGTCGCACTGAACGTGTTGTCGGGCCCCGGGATGATTTGGTTCAATGCGATTGTGGCAAGACTGCAGTTCGCCAACGGCGGGATCGTGTAGTTGCTCGTGAAGGTTGTCGGACCGGTGAGGCTCGCCGTTCCGGCCATCGTGACAGACACCGGCCGTGACGTACGGCATGAGTTTCCTACGAGATTCACAGGAATGATCCCCGCATACGCGCTCGGTATCAGAATATTGAATCGTGCGGTCGCGCGCACTTTGAAGTTGGTGAGATCGACCACGCCCTGCACCGATTTTGCTTCAACGACCTTGAATTTCGCAGTCACAAGGCCGACGCCAGCAACGCTCATCGTAACGGTGGAGGGTGGAAGAACGATGTGACCAGTCAGGTGGCCATTCACGAGATCGATCGTGGCTGTGAACGTTCCTCGCGGGATGGTGACATCCTGGTTGAGTTTTTTGATATGTGTCTTGGCATCGATGTTTTGAACAACTGTGATCGACGGATCAGCGGCCTTCGATGTGGCGCGACTTGTCGTTGCCGCGGCGGGATTCGGTTGCGTCACAAATCCGACCACGACCAGGAGCGCGCTGCAACATGACACCAGTCGATGTAGGCGGACCCGTGGATCGGTGATCGGCATTTTTTAATCTCCTTGTTCAGTTATCCAAAGAACACGATGGTGTTCCTTCCTTGTGCTTCGCGCCGGGTATTGGAATAGTGCGATTCGGCAAGCATGGCGCCGACGATCGATTCAACATTTGCGAGTCTGTGCAGATTCACCGCTACTGCCCATAGTGAACGAGCCGGCCCGCTGCGACAATCAACAACTGAACAACAATGCGCCGCTCCCAGCTCAACGTCGAGAACGCGTCCGACTCTCTGAAGCGCGGCGGAACACGGACGGTTTTGTGACCGATAAGTAGTTCGTCGCACGGGCAACTTGTGCCGATCAGCAGATGTGCAAGACTCTCGGTGCCATTTGAGGCCAATTCGAACGTGGGGCGGTCCGAAAATATGAAGTCTCAGAACCTACGGCGCGGTTTGGCGGTTTCGCTTACGGCAACGCTGCTTGCGTCGTTGATGGCAACGGTCGGCGTCGCGAGGGGAATACGACCTGCGGCCGCGGCGGCCAGCCCTTGGACCATCGTTGCGAGCGCAAACGACGGGTACGCGTCGATAGCCCACGACGTGTCGTGCGTTAACTCGAGTTTTTGCGCGGCGGCCGGGTTCTCGGGTCATGGCACTTTCATTCAAATGTGGAACGGAAACGATTGGCTGCTCACTTCGAGCCCCAATCCCGTTTCTGGCCCGAGCACACTGAGCGCGCTGCTGGGTGTTTCGTGTGTCAGTAGCTCCTTCTGTGTTGCAGTCGGCGGTTTTCAACAAGGCGCTTCTCCACAATCGACACTCATCGAACACTGGGACGGATCTGTGTGGTCAATCGTCCAGAGTCCAAACATCGATCGCGACGACAACGTTCTGTCGAGCGTTTCATGCAGCAGCATCAGTTCGTGCGTCGCCGTTGGTTGGCATTTCACAGCAGGTTTTGCAACCCGAACTCTCGTCGAAAAGTGGGACGGAGTGTCGTGGAACATCGCAGTGAGTCCCAATCCCTCGACTACTAGTAATCGGCTGATCGATGTGTCGTGTGTTGCATCTGGGCAATGCGTCGCGGTCGGCGAGTACACCGATGCAACGCCCAATAGCTTGGCGTTGGTCGAGATTTGGAACGGCACTGTGTGGTCGACGAAGCCAACCACGGATCAAGCGTTACTCACCGGCGTTTCGTGTTTCACCGCGACGTCATGCGTCGCTGTGGGTTACCTCGGCCAACAGGACTACGCCACAATTGCGAATTGGAATGGCACCGCGCTATCGATCGTTTCGACTCCGGCGTTGGGCACGAGAACGAGTTACTTTTCGGGGGTATCTTGCGCTGGACCATCAAGTTGCGTCGCTGTTGGCGCCAGTGACGCGGGGCCAACCCACACGTTGATCGACACCTTTGACGGGACGGCTTGGACAGTGACGCCAGCCCCCGACCCGAACGCATTCAATTTTGGAAGCACCCTCACCAACGTCTCTTGCACAAGCGCAGGTGCATGCATGGCCGTTGGCGCGAACGACGCTTCCAATTCGCTCGTACTCACGAACCAGATAGCAGTTCCGAGAAAGGTCGCGGTGTCGTGGACCGCGACCGAAGACGCTCGGTTGCAACAAATTGCCAGTTACCTCGGTCAGACGCCCCAACAAGCTCAGAAAACAGCCGTCTACCTCGTTTCCTATCTGCTCGGATTCGCACCCCGCGGCCGTCTTGGCACTCCGATACTCCCACCAACTGGTCACTCGGCGACATATACGACGGTTTGGGATCCAAACGAGTTCTCCGTGATCGACACGATCATGGACAAGTACACACTCAATGACGACGACGCGACACGATTCGCGGTGTACTTGTTGGACTTCCTACTGGGACTCGGTGGTCACTAGCGTGAACCTGTCTCGGCAACCAAGTTGCGCGAACACATGGCCGGCTCCACGATATTCGCTCGAGGGATCCCGGTTTTTAGGGCAAACAAATCCGTTCCCAAGTACCGGGTCGGCCCTGTCGAAGTGAGCCACGCATACCCAAGAACGTACACACCAACATTGTTGGATGATTCTTGGATGCCAACTCAAAAGACCAGACCGTCCGCTGCGTTGCATAGCGTCTGACCTGGTCTTTTGTGGTGGGCCGCCCGGGACTCGAACCCGGAACCTGCGGATTAAAAGTCCGACGCGCTGCCAATTGCGCTAGCGGCCCAGGTGCGCAACCCTACGCGACCCGAGCGATCCAGCACCGCTCGAATACATATGAGTTCCGCTCGGGATCAGCAGTTGTCGACCGCCCAGCTATCAATCCGAGCTCGGGCCGCAACGGCTCCAACGAAGTCGTGTGCTTTCACCAGTGTCTTCACCGCATCGACGTCGCCTTGGAGGGCGTTTGGCATTTGGCTGCGCAACGCGTCGAGACGTTTCGCGTAGTCCTGTGCTGCCGCATCGATCGCCGCAGCGAAGGCCACAGCATCTTTCGGGTCCGCAGCCTTCACTTTCGCCGCAGTAACCCCAAGTGCGCTGAGCGCACCACAAGCAACCGGCGTCCGGGCCGCGCCGAGATGTTGGCCTTTGCTCGCAGTCGACCCGGAGCTCGAACATCCAGCCAACGCACCAATCGCTACGGCGACACACGCGAGGCGACGCAGCGCGAAACGTCGGCCTGGAGCATCGAAGCGGTCAACCACGGACGACGACGGTAGCTGATGAACCCGCTCAGCTAGCACCGACTATGGCCAAGCCCACGAGTATTCGACAAGAGGTTGCCGGTATCCCGTTTGCTACGATCCACCGGTCTTCAAGGGAGACAATCCAAGCCCCCATCGTCTAGTGGCCTAGGACACCGCCCTTTCACGGCGGCAACGGGGATTCGAACTCCCCTGGGGGTGCCACGGTCCAGTGGCGCAGTTGGTTAGCGCGCCGCCCTGTCAAGGCGGAGGCCGCGGGTTCAAGTCCCGTCTGGACCGCTCCGTGGCGGGAATTCGTGCCCGCCACTACCCGGCCGGGTAGCTCAGTTGGCAGAGCGCACGCCTGAAAAGCGTGAGGTCACCGGATCGACGCCGGTCCCGGCCACGCAGATATTGGACTTTGTTACGCGCTCACTTTGCTCTGCGCGCAGGGCGAGTGTCTCGCCACTCATTTCCCTCCGCGAGGCACCCGAGCTGGCTTCGCCCCTGGACTGCCCTCGTCGTCGATGTGTGTGCGCTCGTTCGCAGGAGGTTTCGTCGCTTCCGCCAGCGACGAAGACCGCAACGCTGGCTACAGAACCTGGCGCTCTTCGACGTCAGCGAGGAACTGACGGATTTCGCTCGCTCGGAAGCGGCGGTGACCACCTAGGGTACGGATCGCAGAGATCTTGCCTGCGCGTGCCCAACGAGTCACTGTTTTGGGGTTCACACGGAACATTGCTGCAACCTCAGACGGGGTGAGCAATGCGTCGTCATCGAACGATTGGCCTTCTATTCTCGTCACTGCGATTCCTTTTGGTGGGCGGATCCAATAGGTGGCTGACGTCAGACGCCATTGGCGAACTAGGTCGCTTGGCCCATAGTAGACCGGATTTGGTGAAAGGGTGCGAGATGGACACCCACAAATCTTGGAACTCCTAGACTCAGGACCCATGGCACGGGTAATTGCGGTCGCAAACCAAAAGGGTGGCGTGGCCAAAACCACCACGACGCACACCCTTGGGGTTGCCCTCGCCCGTCTCGGCGAACGTGTCCTACTCGTGGATCTCGACCCGCAGGGATGCCTGAGTTTCTCGCTCGGTCTCGACCCTGATGGGCTCGAACTCTCCCTCCATCACGTACTCACAGGCCTCAACAAAGCAGAAGACATCCTCGTTGTACTCAACGACGTCAGCGTGCTCCCAACAAACATCGAACTCGCCGGTGCCGAAATGCAGCTCCTGACCCGCACCGGCAGAGAACACACCCTCGCCCGAGCCCTCGCACCCCTCGCCGACCAATTCGACACGATCCTCATCGATTGCGCACCGACGCTCGGCGTTCTCACGGTCAACGGGTTGACCGCGGCCCAAGAAATACTGATCCCACTGCAGTGCGAGGCGTTGTCGCATCGGGGCGTCGCGCAACTCCTCGACACCATTCATGATGTTCGCGAATTCACCAACCCGCAACTTCGCGTCCGCGGGGCCGTCGCCACGATGTTCGACGGCCGCACACGCCATGCCCGCGAAGTCATTGAAGATGTCCGTGAGCGCTTCGGCATCGAGGTGCTCGATCCTCCAATCCCGAAAAGTGTGCGCTTCGCTGAGGCCCCATCGCAGGGCATCACTATCCTCGATCACGCCCCAAAGTCACCGGGCGCGCTCGCCTATCAATCGATTGCGTCGCTACTCCACAGCGATCATCGCTGAGCCAACACGCGTGTTCACCCGCGGTCGATGTGAACCTTTCCCTGTCCGGCGACAACCGCGCCTATCTCGAACGCGTCGTGCCCAAGACTTTGGATCATGTCGAGCGCCGCTTGGCCAGCATCCGACGGGACGATCGCAACCATTCCGACACCCAGGTTAAAGACGTGTTCCATCTCGGTATCGGCGATGGCTCCTGAACGCTGAATCTCCGAAAAGATCAACGGTTCGGGCCACGCACCACGACGCAATACCGCGTCGCAATCGTGGGGCAATGCACGATCGACATTGCCAACTAAACCGCCGCCGGTGATATGCGCAAAGGCATGCACAGGTACTTCACGTTGCAACGCGTTCATCGCCTTCGCGTAGATCACACTCGGCAGGAGCAACTCGGCTCCGAGTGATCGATCGGCTCCAGCCCACGCTGGTTCGTCGAGAGAACGTCCACCTCGTTCAAGCAACGCGCGGCGAGCGAGAGAATAGCCGTTGGATCGCAGGCCAGGGCTCGCAATACCCACCACCACGTCACCGCTGCCAACATCGCGCGGTAACACCTCGTCGCGTTCCACTACGCCCACGCAAAACCCAACCATGTCGAAATCGTCGGCGTGCATCAAACCAGGGTGTTCCGACATTTCTCCACCGAGCAACGCACAACCTGCGTCGCGGCATCCCTGCGCCACACCAGCAACGAGTTGTTCCATCTCTTCTGGGACAACGCGCCCTGTCGAGATGTAGTCCAAGAAAAACAATGGTTCCGCACCTTGCACTGCAACATCGTCGGCCGACATTGCCACAAGGTCGATTCCGATGGTGTCGAGTCGGCCAAGTTGCTGTGCGATATACGACTTTGTTCCTACTCCATCCGTTGAACTCACCAACAGTGGTTGACGAAAGCGCTGCCAGTCGACGGCGAAGAGGCCTCCAAAGCCGCCGATATCGCCCACCACGCCTTTGCGGTACGTCGATCGCACGTGTTCTTTGATGAATTGCACGGCTTTGTCGCCAGCGGCGATGTCGACCCCGGCATCCGCGTACGTGAGTGCAGCAGACGACTCAGCGTCGCTCATGCGTTCGTTGAAGTGGTATCGGGAAACAGGATTTCGGTGTCGCCTTCGAGCGCGAACTTGGTGTCAAACTCAGGAACTGCAACCGGATACTCGCCGCTGAAACAGGCCGAACAAAACGACTCGGGCGACGCGCCCGTTGCCGTCAGCAGTCGATCGAGTTCGAGATAGGCAAGCGAGTCGACGCCGAGGTAATCGGCGATCTCACCTACCGACATATCGGCGGCGAGAAGGTCGCTTCGTTTGCCAGTATCGAGCCCATAAAAGCAGGGCCAACGGTACGGTGGCGACGACACTCGAAAATGCACTTCGGTTGCGCCAGCTTCGCGCAGGAGCCCAATTACTTGACGCGTCGTCGTGCCGCGCACGATCGAGTCTTCGACGACAAGCAAACGTTTGCCGCGGATGTTCGCAGCGATCGGATTGAGCTTGATTCGCACGCCCGCGCCGCGCTGTTTTTGATCCGGGTTAATAAACGTTCGCCCGACGTAGCGGTTCTTCACGAACCCATCGCCGTAAGGAATCCCGCTCTCCTGCGCGTAGCCCTGGGCAGCCGGCACTCCAGATTCCGGGACCGGCATCACCATGTCGGCGTCGACCGGAGCCTGGCGCGCCAACTCCATCCCCATCCGTTGACGAGCGAGGTGAACACTTTTGCCGTACAGCTGAGTGTCGGGCCGAGCGATGTACACGAACTCGAACACGCACAATTTAGGATTCGGCTCCGCATAACGAATCGACCGCAGCCCGCTGGCGTCGATCGCGACCAACTCGCCAGGCTCAACCTCGCGCATGAAGTGCGCACCAACGATGTCGAGCGCCGAGGTTTCGCTGGCGAGCACCCAACCACCATCAACGCGTCCGAGTACGAGCGGGCGAATCCCGTGCGGGTCGCGCACGCCGAATACGTGGGCTTCATCAGCCAACACAAGCGAGAATGCGCCTTGCAACTGCGGCAACACTGCGAGGAGCGCGTGTTCGAGATCGCGTCCGTCGCTACGCAAGTTGCGCGCGTAATACTTCGCCATCATTTCGCCGATGAGCTCGGAATCGCTCGTCGAATCGAGATGTACCGGATCGGCGTCGAGCAAACCTGGAAGTTTGCCGAGCGCTTCAGAGAGCTCCGCAACATTTGTCAGGTTTCCATTGTGGGCGATCGCAAAACCGGCTTCGCCGACATCGCGATAGATCGGTTGTGCATTTCGCCAATTGCTCGAACCTGTCGTTGAGTAGCGCACGTGGCCAATCGCCAGGTGACCTTCGAGTGGCGCCAAGGTCTGTTCGTTGAACACCTGGGTGACGAGGCCCATGTTCTTCACGACGGTAAAGGTCTCACCATCGCTGCACGCGATCCCAGCTGATTCTTGGCCACGATGCTGCAACGCGTAGAGCCCGAGATAGGCAAGGTTCGCGACCTGGTGGCCAGGTTGATAGACGCCAATAACGCCACAGGCTTCGCGAATATCTTCAGCCATTGCCGACCCTTTTCTGCTGCTGCCAGCGGAGCGCGGGAGCGATCACTACACCAGTATCGCAGACCGCGCGGGGTGTCGGTACGATCGAAGCCGTGACGAATCGACCCTCCAAAACTCATCCTGGGTGTTGCCTCTGGTTCACCGGCCTTTCGGGCGCAGGCAAAAGCACCATCGCCAACATCGTGGTGGAGGAACTTGTCGCTCGCGACTACCGGGTGGAGTTGCTCGACGGCGACGAAATCCGCGAGCACCTCAGCAAGGGGCTCACATTTTCGAAAGGTGACCGCGACATCAATGTTCGGCGAATCGGGTGGGTCGCCAAGGTGCTCGCTCGCAACGATGTCATCAGCATCACGGCAGCGATTTCGCCCTACCGATCGTTGCGTGACGAACTGCGCGCCGACATTCGAAATTTCATCGAAATCCACGTCGCGACCCCATTCGATGTATGTGAAGAACGCGACGTGAAAGGCCTCTACGCGAAAGCTCGCGCGGGTGAGATCCCCAACTTCACAGGCCTCGACGACCCGTACGAACCGCCGCTGCATCCGGAGATTCGCATCGAGACAGCCAACCGTTCGCCCGAGGAATCGGCACAGGAAGTCGTCGCCTGGCTCGACGCCAACCTCTTCGTCACCTAAGCGAAGAGTTTGGGGATGGCTTGGCTCCAGGTCTGTTGTGCAACGTCGACGTCGATGTCGAACGCACCGTCGGCTGTGAGCCGCAATCCGCCAGCTACGCCGATCCTGGACCAAGGCACACCAGCCGCCGTAGCAGCCACAGCCACAGCCGCACACTGGTCGGGAGCCACGCTGAGCACCACCCGATTCGCCGACTCGCTGAAACACCACTCGGCAGCCGTCAACTGACCATCTGCTACCTCGATCGCTCGTGCGACATTGAATCCCACACCGCCCGCAAACGCCATCTCGCACAACGTGATCGCCAGCCCGCCGTCCGAACAGTCATGCACACCCTGCACGAGCCCCTCCGCGACGACCGCTCGCACGAATTCATGCAGGGTCGCGGCCGCTCCAAGATCAGCGCGAGGTGGGCGCCCCCCGTGTAAATCGTGGACGATCGCTGCCCACTCACTCCCACCGAGTTCCGACTGCGTAGTGCCGAGCAGCATGATCGCGTCGCCATCTCGCAATGCGATAGAAGGAGGAATCTCGGACAACATATCGATCAGCCCGACAACACCCACCGTAGGAGTTGGGTCGATATCGGCACCGCGACTCTCGTTATAGAAGCTCACGTTTCCGCCAACCACCGGAATTCCGAGCGCGGTGCACGCCTCGCTCATGCCATCGACGGCCTCGGAGAACTGCCACATCACCTCAGGGTGTTCCGGATTGCCGAAATTCAAGCAGTTCACCAGCGCCTTCGGTTCGGCACCGGCGCACGCCACGTTGCGTGCAGCTTCCATCACGATCAACTTGGCGCCTTCACGCGGATCCAGCTTGCAAAATCGGGCCTTACCGTCGGTGCTGAGCGCGAGCGCCTTCTGCGTACCCTTGAGCCGCAGCACTGCGGCATCACCGCCAGGACCAACGACGGTATTCAAGAAGAGTTGGTGGTCATACTGACGATAAATCCACGACTTGTCTGCAATCGTAGGAGTCGCCAGCAGTGTCAATACTTCCGTTGCGAGATCGGATCCATCGGGAAACCGCGGGTTCAACGCTGCGGCTGGATCATCGAGTTGCATTTCGTCGAAATCGACAGGACGACGGAGCGGGCGTTGATATACCGGTCCGTCGCCGAGACTGCCGGCTGGCACATCGGCCACCGGTTCCGCGTCGCTGGTCGCCACGATCGGCGTATCGCCCGGCGGTGGTGTTGGGTTCGCTCCCGGAACTCCGATCGCGTCGAAGTAGCCGTCGAAGACCCGAAAGCGACCAGTGTCGGTAACACGGCCGACAACCGAAGCGCGCACTTCCCAACGGCGCGCGACGTCCAACACTGCATCCAACTGCGCTGGCTCCACAATCGCCAGCATGCGTTCTTGACTCTCAGACGTGAGCAGTTCAACCGGGTTCATTCCAGGCTCGCGGCGCGCGACGCGGGCTGTATCGAGATCCATTCCCATCCCGCCCTTGGCAGCCGTTTCGCTTGCGGCGCAAGAAATACCGGCAGCACCGAGATCCTGAACACCAACAACCAACTTGCGGCGATACAACTCGAGGCAAGCCTCGATGAGCCGTTTCTCCTCAAACGGGTCCCCGACCTGCACGCTCGGCCGTTTTTGCTCAGCACCTGCTTCGAAACCAGCGCTCGCAAGCACTGAAGCACCGCCAATTCCATCGCGCCCGGTCGCGCTTCCGAGCAACACAGCAAGATTGCCCACGCCGGTAGCGATCGCCAACACGAGGTCTTGATGTTGCAACACCCCAAGGCAAAACACATTCACCAACGGGTTGTCGCGATAGCAGTCGTCGAAGACCGCCTCACCACCAACGGTTGGCACCCCAACCGAGTTGCCATATCCACTGATGCCTGAAACAACACCCTCGAAGAGATACCGCGTTCGTGCGTCATCGAGCGACCCGAATCGAAGGGGGTCCATGAGCGCGATGGGACGCGCCCCCATGGAAAAGATGTCGCGAATAATGCCACCGACACCCGTCGCCGCACCCTGATACGGCTCCACCGCGCTTGGATGATTGTGGCTCTCAATGCGAACTGCAATCGCAAGATTGTCGCCAACATCGATCACTCCGGCCCCCTCGCCCGGGCCAACCATGACCCAAGGCGCAGCCGTCGGAAATCGCTTCAAATAGGTCCGCGACGATTTATAGGAGCAATGTTCACTCCACATCACTGAATACATCGCCAACTCGAGATGCGTTGGTTCCCTACCTATTTCGCCGATCACGGCGTCGAGCTCGTCGTCGGTCATGCCGAGTTGTCGATGGAGAGGAACAGTCACGGCGTCGCTCATCAATTGCGAGCATATCGGCGACCTCGCGCGGGCCTTCACATGTGAACCTCGACGAACCTGGCACTATCGTATGACCGATTTGCTGTCAATGAATGAGGCGACATGGCGAAAAAGGGTCCGAAAGAAATGACACCAGCGCATAAGGCTGCGTTGGCAAAAGGACGAGCCGAGGGACGCGCCATCGGCGACTACCTCGATGCGATCGCTGCAAACAAACCAAAACGTGGTCGCAAGCGCACTGCGGAATCGGTGGAACACCAATTGGCAGAAGTCACCTCGATGCTGCGGGATGCCACTGGGACGGCACGGGTCGAACTCGCGCAACGGCGTCACGAACTTGTGGAAGAACTCGCGGCGTTACACGCGCAGATCGATCTCGCCGCGGTTGAGGCTGCGTTCGTGGAGCACGCGGGCGCGTACGCGACCCGCAAGAAAATCGGCTACGCCGCATTTCGCGAAGTTGGCGTTGGTGCCGACGTGCTTGCACGCGCAGGAATCACGAAGTAGTACCGATTCAGTTGCCGTTCGCCGAGCTGAGAGTGCTCGGTGGGCCGGCGAACGACGAGGTGTTACAGCGCGTGCAAGTGGCTCCGCCTGGGTTCCTCTTCCGAGGCGGCCTGCAACGTCAGGTCGATCTCAGGTTCAGGAGCATACGGTCGAAGCAGCCGGACCACGTTGTCGGTCCGCTCGTTTGTGACAGCATTGCGATGGATATCCCGCAAACGCACCAACGTGCGACCTACGATGTACGCAGCGACCCCCGCGATCGCGCCCGCAATATACAAACTTGTTCCACTCACCATGTTCCCCTCGTGTAGCTCCGCCGCGACCATACGTTCCGGTGCGCTCCAACACAACATGGGTATTCCCCACATTTGGGAAACAGTTGTACTCACACCACGTAGAGCTACATAGCCACCGTTTGCCACTCCCACCACACGCCTGACGCGTCGGTCCCTAGGTGCTGCTGCTACACGCGGCTCGCGGTGCTCGCGAGCACCGACCGCAACAACACTGCTCCATCGGTAGAACCCAAGAGCGGCTCACATGCCCGTTCGGGATGCGGCATCAGCCCGACGACGTTGCCTGCGTGATTGCAAATCCCGGCAATATCGTCGACGCTGCCGTTGGGGTTGTCGACATAGCGCAACACGACTCGGTCCTCATCGCGCAGTGCTGACAACGTCGGGGCATCGCACGTGTAGTTACCTTCAAAGTGGTTGATCGGTATACGAAGACGTGTACCCACCGCCGACTGTTCGCTCAGAACACAGTGCGTCGACGTCACTTCGAGCTCAGTCATTTCGCAACGAAACTTCATTCCCGCGTTCTTTTGCAGCGCGCCTGGAAGCAGACCGGCCTCACACAGAATTTGAAAGCCATTGCAGATACCAACGACCGGGCCACCGTTCGAGGCAAATGCACGCACTGCGTCCATGACAGGAGAAAACTGAGCGATCGCGCCAGTTCGGAGGTAGTCGCCGTGGGCAAAGCCTCCGGGCACGACGACCACATCGGCATCGCGCACCGTCGCATCGCCGTGCCAGAGGAGTTCGCAATCCGCTCCGAGCACTTCGAACGCGTGGACGGCATCGAGTTCGCAGTTCGTGCCAGGAAACTGCACGACCCCAATACGGGCTGTCAAGACACGAGCTCCGCGATCGCGATGTCGTAGGCCTCGATCACCGGGTTGGCGAGAAGACGTTCACACATCTCCGCGACCTGCACGCGTGCGGCTGCGGCATCGTCGGCTTCTACAACGAGACGAATGCTCTTCGAGATCTTAAGTTCGCTCACGTTGGTGTAGCCCAGCGCCGGGAGTGCACGCTCGACGGTAGCGCCTTGAGGATCGGCGACTCCTGGGAGGTGGGCAATATCAACTCGGGCTGCGAACCGCGTCATGACAATCCTTTGAGGAGCTCAGTCGCCAATTTGGTACCAGTCATCGAAGCTCAGACCGGTGATCATTTCGTACGCCTCAACGTACTTCGAACGCGTGTTGGCGATGATGTCTTGGGGCATCGACGGCGCCGGACCAGTCTTGTCCCAACCCGTCGCCTCCATGTGGTCACGAACGTATTGCTTGTCGAAACTCGGCGGTGCAATTCCAGATTGGTATGACGCGACTGGCCAGTAGCGCGACGAATCAGGTGTCATGCACTCATCGATGAGCACGATTGCACCATCGAGTACTCCGAACTCAAACTTCGTATCGGCAAGAATCAACCCGCAGTTCGCAGCGTGGCGCGCACCAGCTTGATAGAGCGCAATCGAGAGCGCTTCTACTTCGTCGTATACGGCTTGGCCAACAAGATCAACTGCTTCGCTCGGTGAAAGCCCCACGTCGTGTCCCGCATCAGCTTTCGTGGTGGGGGTAAACAACGGAGCCTCGAGCAACTGTGCCTCACACATTCCATCCGAAGC
>JBBRPC010000014.1:0-32099 GCA_038228615.1 Acidimicrobiia bacterium
AACACCATGATGTCGCAGCCGTCGCAAAGTTGCACGAGCGCGATGACCTGGTTGGGAACTGCCGACTCAAGCGCGTGTGCCAGCAACAACGCGGCATGGGCAGTTCCGGTCTGACCGACAACGCTCGTCAAATCGTCGGCGATCTTGGCCACGCCAAGTTTGCCAGAAACGGCCTTCACCGCGCGAGCGTGAGGACCCGTCACAATCGCAAGATCGATCTGTTCAACGTTGAGATCTGCGCTCTTCAACGCCTCGCGCCATGCCGCATCGGCAAGCGCGACATACTGCACTTCGCCGAATCGTTCTTCCCACTGGCGTGGCCTGGCGTCGCCCGGCGTTCGCCAACGATCAATGAATTCTTCGGTGCGAATTGCACCGCCAATAAGCGTGGCGATCACCCCGTCACCTTCGCCGACCAATATTGCGGCAGCTCCGTCGCCAGATGCCGATTCATCGACGCTCGTCGGGAGACCAGAACGTCGATCGGAACTCACCACAAGTGCGTTGTGATTGCTTCGCAACGCGTAGGCAAGCGCACCGATTCCGCTTCGAACTGCGCCACCCATATCGAAGGCGCCGAGGCTCGAATCCAACCGCAACGCAGCGTGGAGCGTGTTCGCGTTCGTCTTTTCGAGATACGCAGGGTCGGCCGTCGCAAATAAGAGCGAATCGGCTTGGGCATCGGTACTTCGCAGCGCAAGGCGAGCCGCCTCGACACCCATCGTGGTGGTGTCCTCGTCGTACGAAGCGACCGATCGGGTACCTCTTCCGCCGCCGCTCCCGAACAGTTTGGTGATTTCGCCACGTTGAAGCCGTCGAAATGGCACATATCCGGCCGCAGCGAGAATCCCGCGAGTTGCTGACATGCACGTCAGTGTAGATGCACTGCCCCACTATCTTTTCGACCGGGCTTCCTTCCCAGCATGGGCTTCGGCCGCTTAGCCTGGCATCATGCAGCAGCTCTCGGGACTCGACAACAGCTTTCTTGCGATGGAGACACCCAGCTTCTACGGACACGTTTCTTCGCTGGCGATCTTCGAGCCAGGCTCAGGCCTCTCGTTGGAGTCGGTGAAGGAGCTTGTCTCGGAACGAATCCATCTCGTTCCCCCCTTCCGCCGTCGGCTTGTCGATGTGCCGCTCGGGATCGATCATCCGTATTGGATCGAAGACCCGAATTTCGACCTCGATTTTCATATCCGCCACATCGCTGTTCCTTCGCCGGGCGACGAGTACCAACTCGCAGAGCTGTGCGCCCGCATCGCGGCGCGACACCTCGACCGTTCACGACCGCTCTGGGAGATGTACATCATCGAAGGACTCGAAGGCGGTTACGTCGCAGAGCTCACCAAGATTCACCACGCGTGCATCGATGGCGTTTCCGGCGCAGAAATTCTTGGTGTCTTGCTCGACGTCGAACCAAACCCGCCCGCCACACCGCCACCCGCGACGCCCTGGCATGCCGAGTCCGAACCAAGCCAGTGGTCGATGCTCACACGCGGAATTATGGGAATGATGTCGCGGCCACGCGTCGGGCTGCGTCTCGTGCGCAAAACACTCAGTAACGGTCCCGCGCTCGCGCGCAACTTCAGCGTCAGCATCGCCCCACCCCGCCCCTCGCAGCTGCTGTCGAGGCCGTCCGAGCCAACACCGGCCGCACCGTTCAGCGGAATGATTACGTCGCATCGCCGCTTCGCGTTTGGTTCGTTGCCGATGAGCGACGTGAAGTTCGTCAAAAACGTACTCGGTGGAACGGTCAACGACGTTGTGATGTCAATGTGCGCCGGTGCGCTCCGCCACTGGCTCATCGAACACCAGGCATTGCCAGCTGGGCCACTCCATGCGATGGTGCCAGTGTCAGTTCGCACCCAAGAACAGGTCGGCACGTTCGGGAACCGGGTCTCGGTCATGGTCGCCGAACTCCCCACGAACATCGAAGACCCGATCGAGCGTTTCCAACGCACCCACGACGAGATGACCATTGCCAAAGAACAGCACGGCGCGATCCCAGCCGACCTCTTACAGGACTTCGCCCAATTCACACCCCCTTCGGTGCTGGGAACAGCGAGTCGCGTGATCGCTCGCGCCAAAATCATGAATCACGTAAGCCCGCCGTTCAACGTCGTGATCAGCAACGTGCCCGGCCCACAATTTCCGTTGTATTCGGCAGGAGCGAAGCTCAAGGGGATCTATCCGTTGTCGGCCATCTCCGACGGTGCTGGGCTCAACATGACACTCATGAGCTACAACGGCAACCTCGACTTTGGTCTCCTTGCAGACTGGGAGATGGTTCCGGACGTGTGGAATCTGATCACAGCTCTCGGCGACGAACTTGGCGTCCTGAAAAAGGCGGCGGAGGCGTTGAGCGCGCCCGTCTGAACGGATTCCCAGCGCAACATGACTGGCGCAACATCGGGGGCGACCTACGCTGCGAATTGTTGTGACAGCACCGACGGCAGAGCTTGAAAATGAACGCGAGCGACACGCGAACAATCTCGAACTCTTCTTAGACCTTGTCTTTGTCTTCGCGGTCACACAGATCGCTTCGACATTCGGCACGCACCTCGACGCGTCGCATCTCGGCCGGGCGGCGCTGATCGCAGCTTTGGTGTGGTGGCAATGGTCGCAGTTCACCTGGGCCGGAAGCGCCGTCGATCTTCAGGCACGCCCAGCAACGCAGGTGTTGGTGCTGTGCACCATCCCAGCGACGCTCACGATGGCCATCGCCATTCCTCACGCCTTCGACACATCAGGACTGTGGTTTGGGACCGCGTATCTCGTGGTTCAGCTCCTCGTCCTTGCGATGCAAGGCAGCAACGCGATGCGCGATTCGGCACGACGCGCCGCGTTTGTTCGTTACACCACTGCTGGCGCGATCGCTCCGGTCGCAGTGTTGGTCGGCGGATGTATCCCCACGCGAGCCCGGACGGCGGTCTGGTTGGCAGCGATCGCGATCGATCTCGTCGGAGCCATTCGGGCGGCCGGCGGCGAGTGGGCAATCAATCCCGTTCACTTTGGCGAACGCCACGCCCTGTTCGTGATCATTTCCCTTGGAGAGACGCTCGTCGCGATCGGCGCGTCGGCCTCGGCGCACGGACTTTCCGCCCGAGAACTCTCGGGGGTGGTCGCAGCAGCCAGCATGGCATGCATCCTTTGGTGGACCTATTTCGCGTTCATCCCTGGCGCGATCGAACACAAGCTCCGCACCGCGACAGGCAGCGCACGCGGGAGCATGGCGCGCGACCTCTTCACATTGGGTCACTTCCCGATCGTGGCGGGAATCATCGGCTTCTCGGTGGCGGCCAAGCACATGGTTGAGCAACCACAGGCCCGACTCGCGCTCGACGACCGGGCCGTGCTCGCCGCGGCATTGGCCCTTGTGATCATCGGATATCTACATATCCAATGGCGGGTCGTGCGCCGCCTCGCGCCAGAGCGAATCGCGGCGGTCGTTGCGCTGTGCGGTTTCGTCGCGCTGGATCCGCACGTCAACGGCGTGACGACCTTTGTCGGCACGGCGGCGATGATCGCGATCATGCAGACGATCACTGTGCGCCGCTACGCAAGAAATCCGTTCGTTGGCTCAACTTCCAGCTAAGGAGTCCGCAGCGAACCGAGATCAACCGACGCGATCACATCGCCAACCATGTCGATCGCGAAATATTCGATGCCAGAGGTCACGTTGGGGGCATCGGCTCCAAACGCCACGGCAATTTTGTTCGCGGCATTTCGAACAACGTCGAGAATGATCTCAACGATTTCGGGATGATCGAACGTTGCGTGGACGCGCGCAACGAGCGCGTCGTCGAGCAGCCACGGCTGCGTCACCAATACATCGGCGAAGTCGACAGCAACTTGGTGGCGCGGTTCGCTCAACGCAACCTCTCCAACGCTGTTGAAGATCCCAGCGCCGCCAACCGCGTCGCCAACCGCGTCGACCGCCGCCACGCTGCGCCGCGACGAACACAGCCGACATTGATGCACCATCGCGCCACGTAGTCGAACAAGTTCGGTAGTGACAGGATCAAGACCGTTGAGCAACGCAACCGACCGCATGAATTGTTCGAGTGCCGACCACAGCGAGACTCCTTCGGGAAGATCGACGTCGACATGCTCCCACGCGGCTGAGAACATCCGTCCGAACCCGACTCGAGCGCGCTGGAAGATGTCGTACACGTAGACGGCCTGCACGAATTCGAACGTCGAGGCGCCGAATGCCATCCCAAGCTCAGCCCGAAGCTCCTCTGACACATTCGCGACATCCATGACGAACTGTTCGGCGAACCGCACCGCAACGCTGGCTTTGACGTCCGATGCTGGATCCAGAGCGGATTCGAAGATGTTGATCTCCCGATCACTTCGAAGATTTTCGGCGATCGCGCGCTGAACAGGAATCGCGATTGCTGGGTCCACAGCCGCTCGTGCGATGGCTTCAATCACATCAAATTGTTCGAAGATCTCTGGGCAAACACGGCGCCACGGTTGGCGAGTCACTGCGAAGCCCGCGTTGGAGTCTTGGCGCTGATCGCGAGCGACAACGGACCGATCATCGCGAAGTCGGGAGCTCGCATCTGTTCCATCGCGACGGAGAACTGCTCCGGTGTCACAGCACGCCCCTCGATCAGACGCGGACCGAGCCGTTCGACGGCGAGATACCACCACTCACCACTCGCCTCGTGGGCGTGCATGCTCCAGCTGTTGCCCACAACGTCGACGTCGATGCACCCGAGCGCGCGCAGTTCGAAGGCGACGCGGTTGCCGTAATTCGCTTCACGCCAGGATGGCTGGACCGCGTTGATGATCGCATGGACCGTCGCCAGCGGTTCTGGCAATTTCTGGGTGGCAAAGGCCTGGAAATCGCCCTCTTCGATCAAGATGGAACCTCCCGGCTTCAACGCGGCGACGAGCTTGGGGAGTACTTCGTCGCGCTCGGGGATGTGCTGCAAGACAGCTCGCGCATGTACAACATCGAACCGCTCCCGAGGCACCGGATCGTGCACAACGTCGTGCTGTTGCACCACAACATTCGGTGGCGGCCGCTGGTGAAACTGCAAATCGATGTCGGTCGACCATACCGAGCCTCTTTCACCAACGCGCTCTGCCATCCATGCCGCGACAGTTCCGGCCCCTGCGCCCAATTCCCACGCGTGGCAACCGGCAACGATGCCGAGCTCAGCTAAGAGACCGAAGGTTCTCGGGTCGCGGGTTTCGGCCAGATACCCGAGCCGTCGACGTTCAACTGCAGCATCTTGGTGGCTGGCTCCGTACCGCTCACTCGCCATGATTCAAGGCTATCTATCTCACCGGTCGTGCGGCACCTGCAAGGATGGTCGTATGAAACTCGGAGATGTCGCGAACGCAGATGCGCTTCAGTTCGGTAAGCCCCTCGACGGTGTCAAGATCCTTGCGGTCGAACAAATGCAAGCGTTGCCGTTCAGCACGATGCTGCTCGCGCGCCTTGGCGCGACGGTCGTGAAGGTCGAACATCCGCGCGATGGAGAGTCGGGGAGGGGCGCTGTTCCCTTCATGACCGACACCGATGGACGACACGCTGGCGCAACCTTTCTACGTAACGCACTCAATAAACAAAGCATCGGCCTCGACTTGAAACAACCTGCTGGCATCGCTCTGGTGAAAGCGCTCGCACCTCATTTCGACATCTTCTGTGAAAATTTCAAAGCGGGAACAGCCAAAAAACTTGGCATCGCGTACGACGACATCGCTGCGATTCATCCACGGGTGATCTACGTATCGGTGTCGGGCTTCGGTAACACCGTCGCATCGCAATACGACGCTTGGCCAGCGTATGCACCGATCGCAGAAGCGATGAGCGGGCTCTACGAATACAAACGTGTCGGCGACAACCCGCCCGTCGTGGGCCCCGCTGGCGCCCTCGGCGACATCTCTGCGGCAATGTTCGCAACGATCGGCGTGTTGGCCGCGCTCCGTCATCGCGATATCTCAGGTATGGGTCAATACGTCGACATCGCGATGTACGACTCGATGGTCGCAATGGCCGACCTTGTCGTCAATTTCCACTCCATGGGATTGCGCGGCAACCGCGCTGCACCGTTAATCATGGATGGTTTCAAAGCCACCGATGGTTGGTTCATCATTCAAGTTGGTCGCGAACACCAATTCGAGCGACTCGCGAAGACGCTCGGGCATCCGGAATGGCTGACCGATCCGAAGTTCGCAACCCGCGACGGGTGGCGCACACATCTCGACGACACGATTCGTCCGGCTGTCGAGGCTTGGGCCGGTAACAAAACGCGCTTCGAAGTGTGCGATGCGCTCGCGCGCGACGGAATCGCAGCAGGACCGTGCCATACAGCAAGCGACATCATTGCCGACTCTCACGTGGCCGCTCGCAACATGCTCGTGGAAATTCCGCGCACCGACGGCGTCGACGAACCGGTACTGGTGCCAGGGAATCCAGTGAAGTTGTCGAGGGTGGCTCAGGGCCCTGAGACGTACCCACCGCGCATCGGCGAACACACCGAAACGGTGTTGCGAGAGGAGCTTGGCCTCGACGACAACGACATCGCAAAGCTGCGATCCGACGGAGTGATCAACTAGAAACGCCATATGACGACGAGCGCGACGACGAGTCCTACAACCCGGCCGACATTCGATCTGCTCGACCCGCATTGGTATCGGCGCAATCCGCACGACGACTACGCGTGGATGCGCGCACACGAACCGGTATACCGCGACGACGTCAATGGGCTGTGGGGCATCTCTCGCCACGCGGACGTGCTCGATATAGAACGACGGTCCCAGATCTTTTCGAGCGCGGGCGCGTATCGAGCGGTACCCGAACCGTTCGAAGTCAACATGATCGCCCAAGATGATCCTCGTCATCAACAACAACGTCGTCTGCTCTCGAATCGCTTTACGCCGCGAGCTGTCTTACAACACGAGACGTACTTACGAGACACGATCAACGAACTCCTCGATAGCGCGGCACCCAAAGGAACGATGGAGGTCGTGCACGATCTCGCTGCGCAGTTACCGTCGCGGTTGACTGCCAAGCTCTTGGGGTACCCCGAAGAGCGGTGGGCCGATATCCAACGATGGTCGGAACGCCTCATGCGCATCGATATGCGCTACCGCGACGCGGCGATGGCCGAAGAGTTCTTCGCAGCGAATTTCGAATTCGCGGGCGCATTCGCGCAAGTCTTCGATGAACGCAAACGTTGCCCGATGGACGACCTCGCGACTGTTTGGGTGACCAGTGAGATCGCCGGCGAGCCGTTGCCAGAAATGACGTGGTACCACGAGACGGGGCTGTTCATCTCCGGTGGTGCCGAAACGACACGCACCGTCATCGCACATGGACTGCGCACGTTCTGTGATCATCAGGACCAGTGGGAACTGCTCGCAGCGCAACCAGAAATGGTGCCAAATGCCGTCGAAGAATTGTTGCGCTGGGTCACTCCGCTCAACAACTTCTTTCGCACGGCAACCGCGGATACCTCGGTTGGGACCCAAGCAATCGCCGCTGGCGACCGGGTCATCCTGCTCTATCCCTCAGCTAACCGTGACGAATCCGTCTTTGGCGATCCGTTCACGTTCGACGTGACCCGAACTGCAAACCCGCACCTCGCGTTCGGCAACGGCACCCACTTTTGTGTGGGTGCCAACCTGGCACGACTCGAACTCACGATGCTGTTCCGCGAGCTGACCGCTCGATTCACCAATCTGCGGCCACTCACAGAACCCGATGTGGAACCGAACCTGTTTGCGCGGGCCGTTCGCCACTTTTCATTGGCATTCGACACCCGCTGAACAAGGGCGCGAGGCTTCGCCTGTGACGCTTACCGAGACTTCCCAGCGCTATCTCATCATTTCGGCCGACGGACACTGCGGCGCCGAAATTTCCGGATACAAGCCGTACCTCGAAATCGCCTATCACGACGAGTTCGATGCCTGGGCGGCCGCCTTCGTCAACCCGTTCATGGACCTTGCCACGGCCGAGGCAGATCGCAACTGGAACAGCGACCGTCGCGTGCGCGAACTCGAAACCGACGGCGTTGTCGCCGAAGTGTTGTTCCCCAACACTGTTCCGCCATTTTTTCCTTCGGGAAATTTGCTGGCTGGCGCACCAACACCGAATGAATACGAACATCGCTGGGCCGGGCTCCGCGCCCACAACCGCTGGCTCGCCGACTTTTGCATGGCTGCCCCCGGACGCCGTGCCGGCCTCGCACAAGTGCTGCTGCACGACATCGACGCCGCCGTCGCCGAGATCCGCTGGGCCCACAGCGCTGGTCTCAAGGGCGTGCTCCTACCGGGTATTGCACCGGGCAACGAACTCGAAGGGATCTATTCGCAACGCTACGAGCCGATCTGGGCTGTCTGCGACGAACTCGATTTTGCGATCACCCAACACGGCGGAACCGGCCTACCCGACTTCGGCATCGGACCAGAAGCCAAAGCGATACTGCTCATTGAGCTCCCGATCTTTTCCCATCGCGCGCTCTGGCACCTGATGTTTTCCGGCGTGTTCGATCGTCACCCATCATTGCGGTTCGCGATGACCGAACAAGGAACCGGCTGGATTCCCGGTGCGCTTCGCAGCCTCGACTGGTTTCAGCGAAGGATGCGATTGGAGTCGGCGGCAGAATTTCAGTTCGGAGGAGAGGTGGCAACGAAAATGACGCTGACTCCCACCGAGTATTTCGCTCGCAACTGTTACGTCGGTGCGAGCTTTATACGCCCGATCGAGGCCGCGCTCCGCGATGACGTCGGCGTCGATCGGATCATGTGGGGTAGCGACTTTCCGCATAGCGAAGGCAGCTATCCGTATACAACCGAAGCACTCCGAGCGTCACTCAGCGATGCGACCGACGCGGAGCTTCGCTCGATGTTGAGCGAAACAGCCGCGTCGGTTTACGGCTTCGACACCGTCGCATTGCAGGCGATCGCCGACCGGGTTGGCCCCACACACGAGGAGTTGAGCGTTCCCCTTGCGCCCGTCGACTTTCCGCCAGACTCAACATGCAACGCGTTCGACCCAGACGCGGTGGTGCGTTCCTGGTGATGCTCGAGTTTCGGTTGGCCACGAAGGAACACGACGGCCCAGAAGTCGCCGACATCTATCTCACGAGTTTCCACACCACGCTGCCATCGATCACGCTCGCGCACACCGACGATGAATGCCGAAGCCACTTCGCAACAACTGTCATCGACGACTACGAAACTTGGTCGGTCATCGTCGATGAAAAGGTCGTTGGATTTATGGCGCTCACGTCGACGGATATCGCGCACCTCTACCTGCACCCTGATTGGACGGGAACAGGTATCGGCACACGTTTCGTCGAACTTGCGAAACATCGTCGGCCGGATGGCTTGGGGCTGTACGCCTTCGCAATCAACCACGGCGCGCGTCGGTTCTACGAGCGGCATGGCTTTGTCGCGATGGAGTTCGGCGACGGTTCCCTCAATGAAGAGGGCGAGCCCGATGTGCGTTACGCCTGGCGCTCCGAACGCTGATTCCCTTGGCCCGGGCGACGGGGCCGATTGCGTTGCCCAGACTGACCGGATTGCCCTGCCTGTGATCGACCGCTTCGCGACGCGTTGGCGCCTCGGGAAGCGCCTGCGCCTCGGGAGGAGCTTGCGCCTCTCGAACGGCTCGCGCCACTCGAGCCATTCGATCGATGACCACGCTCCGGCTCAGTGGATCCCGCCGGAACCAGACCGAGCTCCTGTTGCATCTTGCGTGAATCCTTGCGTTGATCGCGGGCAATGTACGAAAGCACAACACCCGTCTTCCCAGCCCGACCCGTACGACCAGAACGGTGGATGTATGTCTTGGTATCCACCGGCGGATCGAAATGGATCACGCAGGCAACTTCATTGACGTGGATACCGCGAGCGGCAACGTCGGTGGCGATCAGCGCCTCAACCTTGTAACTCTTGAAGCCGGCGAGCGCCCGATCGCGCTTCGCCTGCGATAACCCACCGTGGATCGGTGCAGAGTCGATTCCATGGGTTTTCAATTGCTTCGCAACCTTCTCAGCACCATGACGGGTACGAGTGAACACGATCGTCGGGCCATGCTCGCGAACTGCTTTGGCCGTGCGCTCAATACGGTCACCAAGCTCGCAGTCTTCAAACTGGTGCTCGACGTCGCCAACTTCTTCGACCCCAGCAACCTCATGAGTGACTGGGTTCGTTTGGTAGTTACGGGTGAGGAGCGCAACATCACCATCGAGTGTCGCTGAGAACAACACGGTTTGGCGTTTTGGCGCCGTCTCATCGAGGATCTTGCGTACCTCTGGCAGAAAGCCCATGTCGGCCATCCGGTCGGCTTCGTCGATCACGACGATCTCAACCGCATCGAGGCGAACTGCGTTCTGGTTGATCAGATCGCGCAGACGACCTGGACAAGCGACAAGGATCTCGACACCCTGACGAAGGGCTTTGCGTTGTGGTTCGTATCCCACTCCGCCGTAAATAGTGAACACGCGCTTGTTCCGGGCTTGTGCCATCGGAGCCAAATCCTTTTGGATCTGTGCCGCGAGTTCACGAGTCGGTGCCAGTACCAGCGCGCGTGGCCGCCGGGGCTTGGCCATTTCGACCCGCACCACGAGCGGGATTCCAAACGCGAGCGTCTTTCCGGAGCCCGTTGGGGCCTTCCCACACACGTCGCGACCAGCCAGCGCATCTGCGATGGTGGCTTCTTGCACCGGGAATGGCTCAGTGATGTTGTTTTTGGCGAGCGCGTTGACAATGTCGTCAGGCACGCCGAGTTCAGCAAAAGTAGACAAGATGAATTCTCCTGGCCGCGCGAAATCGCCCGGCCGTATTCTGTTGCATTCGGACTAGCGCTCTTTCTCGAGCACCGTCAACGAAGCACGGAATTCGAGGCGGGAGCAAGCAACGGCTCCCTATCAAGGGCGTGGACACACCGCACTAAATCGCAGTGGTGTCACTACCGTAGCACATCGCTGGCTAGCGGAGGTTGTAGTCGTCTTTCCACCAGGTGGCCGCCCGGAGCTCGGCTTCGGTGGTTTCCCACGCCAAGTCTTGGCCCATACTCGTTGGCGTTGGTCCGATGACGGCCGCGATCGGCGCGAGTAAGTCCAGGTCAAAGCCATAACAGCGCGCCGCCGTCCCGCCGAGCATTGTGCGCGCATCGGCCACGGGGATACCGCCGAAGTCGGCCTGGAGCCGGGGCACCGTATTGGGCCACGTTCCTTCTGGGTGCGGATAGTCGGTCCCCCACATCACACAATCAATTCCGATCGAATGCCGACGTCGAATCTCTTCCTTCGACATGGTCGATGCTCCGACAAAAATGTTGGTTCCAAAATATTCCGAAGGCAGTTTCGAAATGATGCCCTCCATCATCGCGGCCATCTTCTTCGTCGTGTGCCCACCGCCGAAGTACTGATCCCATTTCCACTTCATATCTGCAACCCAATATCCGGCGCCCTCCGTCACAACAAACTTCAGCCCTGGGAAGCGCTCGAAAGCTCCGCTGAAGAGCAAGTGGGCAATCGGGCGATGCGTCCACCACACAACCTCGGCGAGATAGATCCCGATGTGATCGCCGTATTCCTCACGCGGCGCCTCGCCCGAGTGGACATGCACCGGCATGTTGGCGTCCTGACATGCGGCCCACACCGGGTCGTAGCTCGCGTCGTTATAGGGAGTGCGATCCCGCCACATCGTGGGAATCATGATGCCACGGATCCCCGGTTGTGCGGCCAGCCATTCGATCTCGCGCACCGATTCTTCGACGCCGTGACATATCGGAACCAATCCAATACCTGCGCGCCGGTGCGGGCTATTCGAACACAGGTCAGCGAGGAACCGATTGTGCGCGTGGGCGCCCGCGAACGCGAGGACCGGATCAGAGATCTCACCCGCTGCGAGTCCTGCGCCGAAGGGTGGCGAGGCATTGCCAGTGATCGCATCCGCGTCGGCAAATATCACTTCTGCGCTCACGCCATCTGCATCGAGTTCCTTGTCGCGTTGTTGCACATCGAACGCACCACGCAGACCCTCCTCATGGTCTTGTTCCCAGTGCATGATGTAGTCGTAATTCATCTTGAGATCTTGGGCGCGCTTTGCTGCGCGGTCGGCAAGAAACACTTCAAACGCTGGATATACGGCCGGATCGAGAAAGGGTCGATATTCCTCGCAGGTGAGACCGGCGTGGCCATCGGCCGAAATGATCGTGTAGGGATCGTTCGATTGCATCCTCAGTCCTTTGCGCCAGAGCCGAGAACCGAAAGATCGTCGTATCGCTGATGCACATACGGAAGGAGCGACTCAGCAGGAACGCGTTCCTTGGTAACGCCAACTTGCGTCGACGCCCGCTCGGTCCAGTTGATGTCGATCATCTTGCGGATAACGAGGTCGGCAACCGGATCGAGCGGAGAATCTTTCAGTACGACCGTGCCATCGACGCCTTCATGGACCCGCGCCTTCTCCGTCTTTTCGCCATACACCAACCACCCGTCGTCTTCGAGGCCATCTCCCGAAGCTGCCGGAAGAAATTTGAACCAGAAGTCGCGCTTCGTCAATTCGTAGAGTTCCCGCGATCCAGTGATCTGGCCGGTGATCTCGACCAACGGGAAGCCCATGCGAGCAATGGTCCCTTCGACCCGCGCACCGTCGCGCGTCGCTCGAACATCGGCGATCTTCTTCGGTTCGCCATAGTTTTCGCGACCACCGACCACCGATTGCTCAGTCGTCATCGGCATGAAGATCGGGTATTCCCCGATCACGTCTCCGTGGCGTGCTCTGACCCCAATCCAGCCAGCGCCAAAGGGCGGCCCAACGGGGAGCTGCACGGTTGTGATGGTGCAGCGAACAAACGGTTCTCCTTCGATAGGCGAAAGCGGTGGCGGAAGGATCGCCGCAATCACGTCGGGATCCGTTTCCCAAATTGCCGTCAATGCCGTCGACCAAATCTCGGCACGAGTGGCCTCAATTTCCCGGTTTCGGCGTTGTGCAACGGGTTTGGCACCGTATCGAGCTGTGACCATGATGACCTCCGAGCGAGAGCGAACGTCCAAACTGTCGCGCGAGCGGGATCGCTACGCAACATCACGGTTGAGCGGCCAGTTCGGGTGACTAGTGACGTTGGTGGGTCTGCCACGCCGCAAACAGCTCGGCGTAGCGCCCGCCCATCCCAACCAACTCATCGTGCGTGCCGATTTCCGAGAGACCTCCTGCGTCGATCACCGCGACGCGATCAGCCCGCGCGGCCGTTGATAGCCGGTGGGCGACTACAACGACGGTCCGACCTTCCATCAGCGATTCCAACGCAGATTCCACGGCGTGTTCGGTACCAGGGTCGAGATTCGACGTCGCTTCGTCCAACACCAAAATCGCAGGATCCGCGAGCGCCGCACGAGCAAGCGACACGAGCTGGCGCTCCCCCGCCGAAAGCCGCGAACCGCCCTCGCTCACTTCGCTGTCGAGCCCATCGTCGAAGGCTGCGAACCGATCCCACAACCCAAGCGCTCGTACCGCATCATCGACTTGTTGATCAGTTGCCCCCACGCGCCCGATCCGAACGTTCTCGCGCAATGTGCCAGCGAACAGGTAGCCCTCCTGCGGAACGACACACATCGTTCGACGCAGCGACGCCAGCGTTGCATCACGCAGGTCGACGCCGCCAACGCGAATCGCACCCTCGGTAGGGTCATAGAACCGCGCAAAAAGTTTCGCGAGCGTCGACTTACCCGCGCCCGTTGGGCCAACGAGTGCGAGGCGTTCTCCTGGCGCGATCGTCAACGAAACATGATGGAGCACCTGTTCCATATCGTCGCCATACGAAAAGGCCACGTTGTCGGCCTCGATGCCCAAGCCTTCCGTGGGAAGATCGAACGCGCCAGCGCGATCAGCAATCGTCGTCTGCGTATCGAGGAGTCCAAACACCTTGTCGAGTGCAGCGCCGGCCGATTGAACCGTGTTGTAAAACTGCGAGAGCTGCTGAATTGGTTCGAATAAGTTGTTCAGATACAGCACGAATGCCGATACGACACCGAGTGTCACGACATGGCTGTGTACGAGAAAGCCGCCGTAGCCCAGAATGATCGCGGTGCCCGCAACATTCGAGAACTCAACTGCGGGAAAGTACTTCGCAGAGATCTTGACTGTCGTCAGATTCGCTTCGAATTGTGCCTCATTCGTGTCGTGAAACCGTTGTGTGAACTGTCCCTCTCGTGCGAATGCCTGCACGACACGGATCCCCTCGAGGCCCTCCTGCAACGTACTCATGTTGATCGCGATGCTGTCGCGCACTTCCAAATAGGCAATATTCGACACTCTGCGAAACCATCGCGACGACAAATAGACGGGGGGAACGATCACCAGCACCGCGACGGCCAACTGCCACGACATCAGCACGATCACGATGACCGCACCGACAAACAACAACACGTTCTGCACCAACAACACAAGTCCCTGCGATATCAGCTCCTGCAGCGCATCGATATCGCTCGTCATCCGCGCGACGAGCTTGCCGGTTTGTTCCCGTTCAAAAAAGCCCATCGAAAGCGACATGAGGTGGCGGAACAATGTTCCCCGAAGCGTTCGCAGAAATGCTTCGCCGATGCGCGCAATCATGATTGTGACAGCGCGCCCAAGTACAAGCCCCACAAACGCCAACATCAAATAGATCAGCGATGCTTTGGTCACGACGTTGAAGCGATAAGTCCGAGACGCCGCGGTGTTGCGCAAACCTTCGTCGATTCCCCAACGAACAAGCGATGGCCCTGCCAACAATGCGCCTACCTGCACAACGAGTAGCACCGCGGTCAGCGCGATCCGTGCGTAATACGGCCGAAGCATGGCCCAGAGCCGACTGAGAAGTCGTTGCGCGTCGCGACGGCCGAGATGCTGATCTGGAACCAGATCTGACCAATGCCCCTGACCTCTCATGACACCGACGATTCCGCGCTCGAGTGCGGTGGCACGGTTGGGACGTCACCGATCTCAGCTCGTGCCAGAACTTCGCGATACCGGGCCGACGTCGCGAGGAGTCCTTCGTGCGTACCGTCGGCCACAATCCGCCCTTCATCGAGCAAGACCACCCGACCGGCAAGCGCAATCGTCGCGGGCCGGTGAGCGATGATGATCGTCGTCCGCCCCTGCATTACCTCCGCGAGCGCGGCGCGAATTTCGTGTTCCTTGGTCGGATCGACCGACGAGGTCGCGTCGTCGAGAATGAGCACGCGCGGATCAGCGAGCACCGCGCGAGCAATCGCGATGCGCTGGCGTTGACCGCCTGAGAGCGTGTAACCGTGTTGACCGAGCAGCGTGTCGTAGCCGTCGGGCAATGACGAAATGAATTCATGTGCTCCTGCCAGCCGCGCCGCTCGTTCAACCGCTTCCATCGGTGCGTGCGGATCGGCGAACGCAATGTTGTCGCGCACGGATTGGCTGAACAGAAACGTGTCTTCGAATACGAGGCCGATCGCCCGCCGCAGGTCGTGCAAACGCAATTCCCGAACATCCACTCCGTCGAGTAAAACCCGCCCTTGACGGACATCGTAAAACCGTGGAACCAACCGCGCGATGGTGCTCTTGCCAGATGCAGTAGCGCCGACTAGCGCGACGGCCTCGCCACCACGGACCACCAAATCAAGCCCGCGCAGCACCTCGCGACCCGCGCCATAGCCAAATGCAACAGATTCGAATCGCACTTCGCCTGCACCTTCAGGAAGGGGAAGCGCATGCGGGATACTCGTGATTTGCGGATCCGTCACCAAGACGTCTTGGATTCGAGCTGCCGCAGCGACGGCGCGCGGGATCTGGCCGAGAAGCATCCCCACCATGCGCAGCGGCCATATCAACATCAAGACATAGGTGTTGGCCGCGACGATTTCACCAATCGTCAGATGGCCTCGCACAACTTCATGTCCGCCGTACCACAGGATGCCGACCAGGCCGAGTGTGGGCAACAAATCAATCAGCGGTAAGAACCACGCTCGCAGTTTCGCCGCCTCGATCGAGCGTTCGAAGACGCTCTTCGCCTCCGAGTCAATTCGTTCGACTTGGCGCACCTCGGCGCCGAACCCTTTCACTACCCGGATACCCGTGACGGTCTCTTCAACGACAGCCGAATACTTCGCGAGCTGATTTTGCAGCGCCGATCCAATCGGGAACATCTTGTGCGAAAATCGCGTCGCGGCCAACTGCAGGAACGGCAGCGCGACCAAAGCAAATAGCGCAAGGCCAGGTGACGACAAGAGCAGCACCACGATCACGGCAACCATCGTGAGCGTGCTCGCGATCGTCAGAGGAAGTAGCAGTACAACATTGTTCACCTGCGCGATATCCGAATTCGCGTTGGCCATGAGTTGGCCTGTTTGGGCCTCATCGTGAAATGCGAAATGCAACAGCTGCAGATGCGCAACCAATTTCATCCGCAAGTCGGTCTCGACTCGCAACGCCAATCGGAACGCCGCGTAGCGCCGCAAGCCAGTGAACAGTGCCGCCATCAAACCAGCGACGATCAACACCGAAACCCAAATCGCGAGCGAATGTCCGCCCCGCGCCTTGTCGATACCGCGATCAATCGCCATTCCGGTGAGCTTTGGGATCGCGACACGCGCGACCGTCCACAACAGACCCGCAGCGATACCAAATCGTGACCAAGCTCGGTGAGGACGAATCGCCTCGCGCATCACCCGCCATCCGACACGACGACGTTCGCGATCACCATTTCGAGTGTCGGGGGCTGGCGAATCCACCGGTGCTGCTGCCGGGACCGGCACTGGTTGCGCTGGTGCCGAGAGCGGTGTTGTCGTTTGCGTTGATGTTGGTTGCACTGGCACAGGAGCTCCGCATGCGTCTGAGGCAGGGCGCGCTCAGTGTTTGGCGGAGGCTATCTGACGTCGGCGTCAGAAGGTGGAGGGAATAACTCGTTCGCGAGTTCCACGACGTCGTCGGCCTCTGGTCGACCAATGCAGACGGCGACTCGCAAACCCCGCTCCCGCAATTCGGCTGCGGTCGATCCCAACGCCTCCGCGTCGTCGCCGCAGAGCACAATGGCAGCAACCGTCTTCGCCGTGACCATGCGCTTGTTCATGAACCCCGACGGTACCGTGCGCTGCGATGCCCAGGTCGATCCGCCCTCTATTGGTCGCTCGCCTCATCCGCGGTTTCGCGGATGGTTTCGTCAGCGTGCTCCTCGCGCTCTATCTCGATCGGCTCGGTTTCAGCGCACTGCAGATCGGCGCAATCGTTACCGGCACGCTGATCGGATCTGCCGCGCTCACGCTGTACGCAGGCCTGCGTTGGCATCGGCACCCGGCACGCACGGTCCTGCTTGGGTCCTGTGCCCTGATGGCTGTCACCGGTACCGGCTTTGCTCTCATCGATACGTTTTGGCCGCTCCTCGCGATCGCGGTGGTTGGCACGATGAATCCGTCGGGGGGTGACGTCTCGCTTTTTTTGCCAACGGAACAGGCCGCGCTCGCAGATCTCACAACGGGAGAGGAGCGGACCAAACGTTTCGCGTTCTACAACCTCAGCGGCGGAATGGGCGCGGCCGCCGGCGCACTGTGCAGCCGCCTTCCGCGCTATTTCGCCGAGCACTCCCACCACGATATCGCGACCTTTCAACGGGCCAGTTTCGCGGTGTACACACTCGCGGCACTCGCCGCGGCAGTCGCATATCGAGGTCTGCCAAAAGTCGAGCGACGTGAAAGCACCACACGAGCACCGCTGCACAAATCGCGTTCAATTGTGATTCGTTTGTCGGCACTGTTCAGCATCGACGCGGCCGGCGGTGGGTTTGTCGTGCAAGCGCTGCTCGTTGTGTACCTCGCACACCGTTTTCACTTTAACGACGGAACAATCGCGACGGTACTCGCAGTCACAGGATTCTTCAGCGCCTATTCACAGTTGATTTCGGCTCGTCTCGCGGCACGATTCGGGCTCGTGCGCACCATGGTGTTTACCCATCTTCCCGCCAACATGTTGCTCATCGCCGCGGGAATCGTCCCGATCGGTTGGATCGCGATCAGTTGTTTGATGGTGCGATCTCTCGTTTCGGCAATGGATGTTCCGGCGCGTCAGGCACTCGTCATGGCCGTGGTCGATCCCGACGAACGTGCCGCTGCTGCAAGCGTGACAAACGTTCCGCGCAGCCTGGCTTCGGCAACCACACCCCTACTCGCTGGCTTGTTGCTCAAACAGACCACGTTCGGCTGGCCACTCATCATCGGTGGTGTGATGAAAGCTACCTACGACCTTTTATTGCTTCGTGAATCGCTCGATCACGAGTTGCGTTAGCTCGTCGTGTGCATTGGCACTGTTTCCTCGGCCGAGCGGAGCACCTCAAGAATCTCATCGCCGACTAATTCATCGCGATCAAGGAGCGCATCTCGCAAGGCAGCGATCAAATGGCGATGTTCGTCGAGAATACGCCGGACTTCGCCCTTCGACCCGTCGAGAAGGCGCTCCACTGCCTGACGTGCATCCTTGTCGGATAACACTTTGCCGACGATGCCGGCCGAGAACGGGCCCGATTCGATCGCTTCGTAACTCACCAAAGAACCTGCCATGCCGTACGACCCGACCATATGACACGCAATATTCGTAGCGTGAGCGAGGTCGCCAGCAGGGCCCGATCCACTTTCTCCGAAATACATTTCTTCGGCCGTCATCCCTCCGAAGCAGATGTGGATCGCCGTCATCAGTTCGGAACGCGTGTGCGTCCATCGTTCTTCGATTTCAGAATGCGCAAGAAGGCCGAGCGAATCACGACGTTTGATGATCGACAACACTTCGAGTTTGCGAGTCTCGGCACCCAGCAAATACGCAACGACCGCATGGCCAGCCTCGTGGACCGCAATCGTTTCCTTCTCATGCGGTGCGTATTCCACCGGCTGTTTCAGACCAATCTCTTCGGTGAGTTTGGCCTGCTGCACATCGTTCCACGTCATAGCGCTTCGGCCCTCTCGCAACGCCCACACGAGCGATTCATCGAGAAGATGTTCGAGCATCACCGGCGAATATCCGAACGTCATTGAGGCCAATTGCTCACGACGCTCGGGCCGGTCGAGGTCGCCAACATGCATCTTGCGGTCAAGGTAATAGTCGACAATTTCGCGACGGCCAGTACGGCTCGGAAGATCGAAATGAATCGACCGATCAAAGCGACCCGGTCGCAAGAGCGCAGGATCGAGATCGTTCGCCCGGTTGGTCGCGCCGATGATCAAAATATTTGGCGTCTCAGACGAATGCTTCTTCAATTCCAGGTGTTTCGGGAGAAACCGATTCACGCGGTCGATGAAGACTCCTCGAACCCGTTCGCCACGAGTCGGTTCATCAAACGATTGCAACTGCACAAGAAGTTCGTTGACAACCCCGGAGATTCCTTCGGATATTCCACCAGCTCGCTCCGTCGTGATCCCTCGTCGCTGACCGATCATTGCTGCGACCGAATGATGCATCCCCGAACGAGTTCCCGCGATCGCATCGATCTCTTCGATGAAGCCGATCGCGCCGCCTTCTTCCCGCGCAATCTTGCGCAGTTCCTTGAAGTACGACCTGATCTTGCGACCCGTCTGACCGTAAAACATCGCTTGAAACGATGTCGCCGAGACGAACAGGAACGGGACTCCTGCTTCTTTTGCCATGGCTTTCGCCATGTAGGTCTTGCCGGTTCCTGGAGGGCCTTCGAACAACATCGCTTTGCGCGGGTTGCCGCCCATCTGGTCTCGGAACGTGCGGTACGCCAAAAAGAGGTTCAAGGTACGCATGACTTCGTCTTTTACAATGCCGATGCCAACAACATCAGCAAAGCCAGTGTGGATCTCCGAAGCCTGGTAGCGAATGTGCGGCGACCGCCCTGCGCCCAGCATCGGCACGATGAGGATCACGCCAAACAATCCAACCAACACGACACCGGGCGTGAGCTCCTGTTGGCGCGCCGTGTAGTGGAATACGAATGGCATCAGCGGAAGGTGCGCGAGCAACCTCCACCAGAGGTACACCGCGATCGGGGTGAGTGCGATCGCGGTCTTCGACAGCTTGCGCAGCCTCGTCGCCTCGCGGTGTTTCGCAACATCAAGACCGTCGCGGACCCGACCAACCACGTCTCCACCGAGATCAATCAACCTCTCGACGCCTGAAATACCTGGATCTACGAAGCCAGAATCTGCACTTTCCGCCACGTGAATCCCCTTCCTGGCGGTAACAACGCTGTGGAGATCAACGTAACAATGGACGTGCAACATGAACACTGGAGAAACCCGGCATGTAACGCATTTCACGTGCAGATACCCTAAGAGGCGATGAGTTCGCCCACAGAGACACGACCTCCCAGACGACCCCGTCGAACTGGTCAACCCGTTGTGAAACGACGTCGCGGGCTCGACGAACGGCAGTTGCGCTTCGAACGGGGCCTTGCTGCAGTCATTTTGCTCAGTGGCTACGTATGGAACCGCGACCTGATGATCGCACTCGTGGCCGTCGTCGTCACGGCAACCATGGTGACCACATGGTCTCTACGACCGTTCGGAATTCCATTTGAGGCGGTCATCGCGCCGCGCCTCGCACACTCCGGAACGCTGATGCCACGCGGCGCAGTTCGCACCGACGATCTTGTCGTTTCGGCCGCGCTCCTCATCACAACGCTGCTGATGTTCATTGGGTTCACCGAATTCGCGCGCTTGAGCGCGCTCATCATCGCGGGAGCCCTGATGCTGGAGGCCGCAGCGGGCGTATGGGTCAGCGCGCCGCTCGCCAAACGTCTACATCGCTAGTTACACCAAATATCTTCCGTAGCCGCCGCGGAAGAACATCAGCGGTGACCCGTCGCGGTATCCGAGCTCGACGACTCGACCGACCACAATGACGTGGTCGCCACCCTCGTACTCGTGTTCTATTTCACAGTCGATATACGCCAACGCGTCGTCGATGACCGGCGCACCAGTGACCGCCTTCGAATAGCCAACTCCGGCGAACCGATCTGCGCTCGGCCCGGCGAACGTCCGGCAAAGTTGCTCACCTGTATCGGCGAGCACATTGACGCAGTAGTGCTTCGCCGCCTGAATTTTCGGCCATGTGCTCGATGCATTCGCGGCGCAGAACAGCACCAAGGGTGGATCAAGCGACAGGGACGTAAAGGAATTGCACGCCATACCGATCGGCTCGCCATCCAGCATCGCGGTGACAATCGTGACGCCAGTTCCGAAATGACCCATCACGGTTCGCATCGTTGCGCTATCTGGCGTCATTCCTCGCAGTAATTCACTCACGCGTGTCCACCCACATTGATTACCGTCTGTTCAGCGGCAGCGAACACTGTGGGGCCTCCGATATTGGCACTCAGTGCCTGGGTCTCTCGCAGCATGTCGTCGATCTTTTCGTCTCCGTGGCTGGGACAATGATGGAACAACGCCAACTGTTTGGCGCGAGCCGTGTGCGCAACAAGCAGCGCGTACTCGTTGGTGCAATGACCCCAGGCACGCTTGGCTTCGAACTCCGACGTGGTGTGTTGCGCGTCGTGAATGACCAGGTCGGCGCCGTCGCACAGCTCCAACACTTCTTGTGGAACATAGTCGTCACAATCTGGCGCACCACAGCCTTGGCCGTGATCTGAGATGTACACGACACTCGCGCCGTTCCAATCGACTCGATATCCCAACGTCGAACCGACATGTCGAACGAAGCGCGACCGAATCTTGGCCTCACCGATCGGAAAATCATCGTCGATGAGCGAGTGCCAACGAATGTCGCCGGCAAGGTGCGCCGGACGAATCGGGAAATACGGAGGCTGCATCAACCCTTCGAAGACGTCGGCAAGTTCAGCGTCGGGTTGGCGCGGTCCGTACACGTCGATTCTCGAATCGGCGTGGTGCAGCGGGGTAAAGAACGGCAAGCCCTGGACATGATCCCAGTGCAGATGCGTGAGCAAAAATGTTCCTCGGTACGCTGTCGTCGCGCCGCCGAGGTACTCACCGTACGGGCGAAGCCCAGTGCCAAGATCAAACACGATCGGCTGTTGGCCCTCGACTTCGAGCGCGACACACGACGAATTGCCGCCGTAGCGCGCATATTGGTCGCCAGCGCACGGGGTTGAACCCCGGACGCCCCAAAAACACACTCGGATCCCCCCGGAACCTGCCATCGCGCCGAAGGCTACCGATAGTTGGCCATATCGCAAAACGCCTCACCTGCGATGAGCCCTCCGTCACCGAGTACAGCCACTCGGAGACCGACCGGTACAGCGCCAGCACCGTCGATACGCTGGAACGAATGCTCTCGATTCCGCGGTGCGTCAGATGAGCGCCAAATCCCGGCGCGGTATTCGCCAAGTCGGGCGCGATTTCGTCGATACGAATCCCAATGTTGCGCTCGTCCTCACGATCCTTGCGATTGGAGCACTCGCGGCCGCGGGATACGCCACCGTGCGCTCGGCAAGCAATTCGTCTCAGCTCACCCTCACGACTACTGCAACCGACGCCAACGCCGCGACCGACGGTCAGACACTCAGATCGACGTCCAAGACGACTTCTCGCACGACCAAAGGCTCACACGCCTCCACGGGAAATTCCCACACCAGCAGAACGGCAGCATCGCCCCCCATCGGATCACAAACGGGGAGCGGGTCGGCTTCCGACAAGTCAAAACACTTGACTCCGAACGGCTCGAAACATCCGGTGCAAACCCGACCGACACCGGGTCCGGCACACAATCTGCGATGGTCAGCTTCGCCAGCGGCATTTTCGATCGCCCCGGGTGGGCACATGACCGGCTTCGTGGTTGTGAAAAATCTCGACAGCACACCGGGATTCGTGTTATCGCCTGGTTGTCCGAGCGGGCCGTCACCGGCAAGCTTCGCGGCGCGGGTTCCGCGGGTAGCGCCGTTGTGCGCGCCAGCTGGAAAGGCAACCTTGGTCGAGGCCAATCAAAGCCACACTTGGGAGTGGGCGTGGAATGGCACGGTCGACGGCAAACGCGGCACCGCTCCACTTGCACCGGGAAAATATGCATTTACCATCGGTGGCGCGACCGTGCACGTCATCATCGGCCCATAACGCCGGCCCATAACGCCGGCGGAGTTACGGTTCGGGAGTCTCGTAGGGGCGCTGGCGCGTCGGTGCGAAGTCTCGCTTCCACACCATCACGCGGCGACGGAAATAGCACACCTCTTCACCTCGCTGGTTGTAGCCAAACGATTCGACGGTCACAATGCCTCGATCCGGTTTGCTCGACGATTCCTTTTTGTCGAGCACCCGCGTCTCTGAATAAATCGTGTCGCCATGAAACGTCGGCTTCTTGTGCTGCAGCGTCTCGACTTCGAGATTGGCAATGGCTTGACCACTCACGTCGGCGACGCTCTGTCCGAGCACCAAGGAATACACGAGGTTGCCCACGACAACATTCTTCTTGAAGGGCGACGACTGTTCGGCGAACCAGGCATCGGTGTGAAGGGGATGGTGGTTCATCGTCATCATGCAGAACAGATGATCATCGGCTTCGGTGATCGTCTTGCCAGGCCAGTGCCGGTACAGATCGCCAACGATGAAGTCTTCGAAACAACGGCCGAACGGGCGCTCATGAGTGGTCATGCGAGCAATTGTGCCTGAGCAGGCCGTAGCGAACAGAATCGAGAAGTGACTATTGCGGCTGGGCTCGAGCAAGCAATCCGCGGGCAATGACAAGGCGTTGTATCTCGTTGGTTCCTTCGCCGATCAACATCAGCGGTGCGTCGCGGAAGTAGCGCTCGACTGGAAGGTCGGTCGTATAGCCAACCCCGCCGTGGATCCGCATGGCCTCAGTGGCATTTTCGAACGCCGCTTCACTCGCGAACAGCTTCGCCATCCCAGCCTCAACGTCTGCGCGTTCACCGGCCTGGCGTCGTTCAGCGGCGTTGCGGGTGAGGAGCCGCGCGGCCTCCAAACGGGTAGCCATATCCGCAAGTTTGATTTGGATCGCCTGATGTTCGCAGATCGGTTTACCCATCGTGTGGCGAACCTGTGAGTACGTCAGCGCCGCATCAAATGCCGCACGTGCAACTCCGACTGCGCGGGCCGCAATGTTGATGCGACCTATTTCGAGCGCAGACAGCATGTAGCTCAAGCCCCGACCTGGATCGCCGATCATCGCATCGGCCGGCACTCTGTGACCGGCATAGACCATCTCGACGGTCTCGACTCCTTTATATCCGAGTTTCCCCACATTGCGACTCACCGAAATTCCACCTGACGTCGCGCCGGGTTCCTTTTCGACCATGAAACACGAGATTCCTTCCTCGGTTCGAGCCGCCAGCGCGACGAGTCCAGCCCGTTCGCCATTTGTCACCCACATCTTCGTGCCGTCGATCACAAATTCGTCGCCATCACGCGTCGCCTTGCACGACACGTTGCGAGTATCAGTGCCAGCGTCGGCCTCCGAAAGCGAGAGACAGCCTCGCGGCTCCCCGAGCGCCAGATGTGGCAGCCAACGTCGCCGTTGGTTCTCGGTTCCGTTCGACTCGATGATGATCGCGGCAATCGTGTGAGTGTTGACCACGCCAGACAACGACATCCAGCCGTATGAAAGCTCTTCTATGACACCGATGTAAGTCAGCAGGTCAAGACCGAGGCCCCCGTATTCCTGCGGGATCATCACTCCGAAAAGGCCGAGATCCTTCATCTGTTCAACAATGTCGCGCGGATATTCGTCGGCGTGTTCAAGCGCCGAAGCGACTGGGATCACCTCATTCGCCACAAAGCGGCGCACCGTCTCCACAACGTCGGCTCGGACTTCTGGATCAGTCGGGGTGAACATGTCGCGAGTTTGGCACAGGCCCAGTACGAACGTCCCTACTACCGTGCGAACCAATGGACCATATGACTGCGATGAGTTTCCGCAACGACCGCAAAGCACTGAAGACCAAACACCTCGAACGCGATGTTCTCAAACGCGTCGCCGTGTACGTTCGCCCGTACCGCAGAGCAGTGATCGGGTTCATACTGTCGGTCATCGCAGGTTCGATCGTGACTGTCTTGCCTCCGCTGTTACTCAAGAAGCTGCTCGATACCGCGATCCCGGATAGCAATCGCTCATTGGTCACGGCCATCGCCGTTGGAGCAGTCGGGTTGGCAGTAGCAAGCGCGGTGTTTTCATTCGTGCAGCGTTGGCTCTCGTCGCGAATTGGTGAGGGCCTCATTCACGATCTTCGGGTCGCACTATTCGCTCACGTGCAACAACTTCCTGTTGCCTTTTTCACTCGCACGCAAACCGGCGCCCTCCAATCGCGCCTCAACAACGACGTCATCGGAGCGCAACAAGCCGTCACCAACACGTTGGGTACCGTGGTTTCGAATGTCATCGGCTTGATTGTCACGCTCGCGGTCATGGTGAAGCTCGAGTGGCGCCTGACAATCTTGACGTTGTTGGTCTTGCCGGCGTTTATCTATCCCGCTCGAAGGATCGGGCCGCCACTCCAAAGAATCACGCGGCAACAGATGGCGTTCAACGCAGAGATGAACACCATGACTGCAGAGCGCTTCAATGTGTCTGGCGCGCTGCTCGTGAAGTTATTTGGCAATCAAGATCAAGAACGCGAGGCATTCTCGCGCCGCGCTGCCGGCGTTCGCGATAGCGGAGTTCGGGCGGCGATGTATTCACGCGTGTTGTTCGTGGTGCTGGGGCTCGTCGCTGCGGTCGGGACCGCCGTTGTGTACTACCTCGGCGGTCGGCTCGCCATCGACGGGACGATTACGAAAGGCACCGTCGGAGCTTTCGTGTTGTTCGTCAACCAGATCTATCAACCGCTCGCGCAGCTGACGAACACGCGCGTGGATGTACTCACCGCGATGGTGAGTTTCGAGCGCGTCTTCGAGGTACTCGACTTCCCGCCCGCAATCGCCGACCGTCCCGACGCCATCGAACTCGTCGCACCCCAAGGAAGCATCGCATTTGATCATTTGTGGTTCCGTCATCCGCCGGCAGCCGAAATTGCAATTCCATCGCTCGAAGGGGCTGGAGCAAGCAGCGATCAAGGTGCGAGTGATTGGATCTTGCGCGACGTGACCTTCCGAATCGCGCCAGGAGAAACAGTCGCGCTCGTGGGACCCTCCGGAGCAGGGAAGACAACAATCGCAATGCTGGTCGCACGAATTCACGAAGTCACTGAAGGCGCCGTGCTCGTCGACGACATCGACATCCGTGCGGTCACGCTCGCCTCGTTGCACGATGCGATCGGCTTCGTGTCGCAAGATCCTCACCTCTTTCACGAATCAATTCGTTCGAATCTCACCTACGCGAAACCTGACGCCTCCGACGTTGAGTTGTGGGAAGCACTTGCGTCGGCGCGGATCGACGACCTCGTTCGCTCATTGCCAGAAGGGCTCGAAACCATCGTCGGCGAGCGCGGCTATCGCATGTCTGGCGGCGAGAAGCAACGCCTTGCAATCGCGCGCGTCATGCTCAAAGACCCGGCGATTATCATCCTCGACGAAGCGACCTCACATCTCGATTCCGAGTCGGAAGCTGCGATTCAGCGCGCGCTCGAGACGGTGCTCACAGGACGCACCGCTATCGTCATCGCCCATCGACTTTCGACCGTCGTCGATGCGGATCGGATTCTCGTCATCGACCATGGTGAAATCGTTGAGCAAGGCACGCATCACGACCTGATTCACGCTGGTGGTCTGTACGCGGAACTCACCAGAACGCAACTCGGCGGTCAAGCCGACACGCACATTGCGAGTCTCGGTGCTCCAGGTGTTACTCCGCCGACGGAACACTGACACCCAGGGCTCGCAACACTCCAGCTACCATCAAAGTCGGCATGGACGATCAGGAGACGCCGTCGCGGCGAGCGCGACATCTCGTCGGCCGATCCCATGGTCGCCGAAGCGGGCTTATCGTCACCGGTATCGCCATCCTGATCGTGGCAACCGTCGCGACGGCCTACTCCATGTATTCGGCCCAATCTGAAGCGCAATCCGCTGCACCCAACCCACTTCGGCCGATCGGCCGGACGACCAGTTCCGCGGCGGGTAGCGACACCAACACAACCAACGATGCGAAGAATCCAACGATCAGCAAAATCCTGCGAGCACATCCATCACGTCCGCTCAACCATGATCATCCCTTACAGGTGTGGGTCGGCGGCGATTCCCTTTCTGGTGAACTTGGCCCTTCGCTGTCCGACGAGCTGTCCCCAACCGGTGTCGTGCAGGTCACGGTCGATTTCAAGGTTGGATCAGGCCTGCACGACAACGGTTTGCGCAACTGGCCACAACGCGTTCCGGATCAGATGGCGGCAAACAATCCCGACGTTGCCATATTCATGATTGGCGCCAACGACGCCGGGATTGTGACATCACGCGAAAGCGATTGGGCACCGCGGTACCGAACTCACATTGCCAACATGATGGATCTCCTCGGTGGGCCGAATCACCGCACCGTCTATTGGGTCGGTCCCCCGCCGATGCGGAGTGCAAACCTCGAACGCGGCGCGCTCGCGCTCAGCCTGCTGATGGCCGATGAAGCGAAGCATCACGACAACGTCGTTTTTGTTGATGCGTACACGCTCTTCGCAAATGTGCAGGGCCACTACACGAATCGCATCGATCTTCCAGCGCTCAACAAGACCAATGTCTTGGTTCGTATCAGCGACGGTGTGCATTTCACAAACGATGGCGCGGATTGGCTTGCCTATCAGGTTGCGCAGCTCCTCGATTCACAATGGGACATCAACAAGCAGGCTGGCGGAAAACCATTCGGCGTCCACATCGAACAAAATGGTGGCAGCATCCCCGGCTACCGACGTCGAGTCCATTCGCCGAACTACACCAGCACCAGTTCGGGCACTCGATCATCCACCACAACCGCGCCAGGTGCAACAAGTACGACGTATGCAACCGGTACGACTTCGGTCCCTACGGTGCCCAAGACGACCGTTCCGCCCACAACTGCGGCGGCTCCGACAACCACCAGCCACTGATTCGGTTCGGTCCCCGCACCGTTCCAGAGGTGTGATGCGTTCGGCCGTCACGACGACCTCTCTCTAACCTTTGCCCCCATGGCAGAAGCATTCGATACACCCGCCGCGCTCGCAGCAGCTGGCGTCGCCCTCGACGCGGCGACGCCAATCATTGAACGGGCGGCGTTGATGCTCGCCACGCTCGCCGCAGTCGACGGCAAGATCTCGGTCGCGAAACTCGATGAGCACCAAGTGCTCGCGTATGAACTCGCACACGGTGCCGCCGCCATCGAAGGGTCGAAGGTGATGCTCGCCTACGGCACGCAAGGTGACGTCGAAGCACAACTCGCATGTGCCTACATCGCCGACGCAATCTGGGATCTTGGCACGAAACTCCTCGGGCGTAGCACCACCTGGGGATCATCGATCAACGACCTGCGCGCCGCGTGGGATTTTGTGGATCACTACCGATCACCCGAATTTCTCAGCACCCTCGGCGATCTCGTGGCGACGGTCGGCACCGGTCCGAACCACCTCGATGAAGAGTTCGAACTCGTTGCTGAAACATTCCGCCGTTTCGGCGAGGACAAGGTCCGGCCGCACGCCGAGCACGTCCATCGCAGCAATGGCGATGTGCCTGAAACGATCCTTGCTGCCCTCGCCGAAGTTGGCGGCTTCGGACTTTCGGTACCTGAGGAATACGGCGGTTTCGCGACGGGTGGCGAAAGCGACTACATGGGCATGGTCGTGTCCACTGAAGAGCTATCCCGCGCTTCGTTAGGAATCGGTGGTTCGCTCATCACGCGACCTGAAATTCTGACGCGCGCCCTTGTGGCTGGCGGCACCGAAGCCCAAAAACAGGCTTGGTTGCCACGCATCGCCAATGGTGAACTGCTCGCCGGCATCATGGTGACCGAGCCCGATTTCGGTTCCGACGTAGCTGGCGTCAACGTCAGTGCGACCGCCGTCGACGGTGGTTATGTGATCAACGGCGTCAAGACGTGGTGCACGTTCGCAGGACGTGCAACGGTGCTGCTCGTACTGGCTCGAACCAATCCTGATCGCACGATCGGTCACCGCGGGCTTTCCTGTTTGCTCGTCGAGAAGCCTGCAGCCGAGGGACACCACTTTCAATTCAGTCAACCGAATGGTGGGAAGCTCGAAGGCCGCGCGATCGACACGATCGGCTATCGGGGCATGCATTCCTTCGAGGTCGCTTTCGATCAGTGGTTCGTTCCGCTCGACAATCTGATTGGCGGCGAAGACGGACTCGGCAAAGGCTTCTATCTCCAGATGGCTGGCTTCGAAAATGGGCGCCTACAAACTGCTGCTCGGGCCGTCGGTCTGATGGAGGCAGCCTTCGAGGCTGGGTTGTCGTACGCCAGGGACCGCAACGTGTTCGGCAAAGCAGTGTTCGACTATCAACTCTCAAAGGCGAAGCTGGCGCGGATGGCTGCGCTCATTCAAGCCGGACGGCAATTCTCGTACGCCGTTGCGAAAATGATGGCCAACGGTGAAGGAACCCTCGAAGCGTCAATGGTCAAGGCATACGTCTGTCGGGCGGCGGAATGGGTCACCCGAGAAGCGATGCAACTGCATGGCGGTATGGGTTACGCCGAGGAGTTCGCCGTATCGCGTTACTTCGTCGACGCCAGAGTGTTGTCGATCTTCGAAGGGGCAGATGAAACACTTTGTCTGCGCGTGATCGCGCGTCGCCTCGCGGAGAATGCGCTCGCGCCTTCACAGAGTTAGCGGCGGTGACGCGATAGCTACTTTGCGGTGCGAACCAAACCGTTGCGCTCGCCGCGCGCACAGAGTTTGATCGCAACCTTGCGAGATGCCTCGTCGATCATCTCATCGCCGAACATCACCGCGCCTTTGCGGTCGCCCTGCGTCGTTGCCTCTTCGTACGCCTCAAGAATGTTGCAGCAACGATCGAACTGCTCTTGTGACACCCCGAACACCTCGTTCAAGATCGTGACCTGATCGGGATGGAGTGCCCATTTGCCGTCGTAGCCGAGGATCTGTGCGCGAGTGCAGAATTCGCGGAAGCCTTCTGGATCACGCACTTTGACGTAGGGACCATCGATGACCTGCAAGCCATTTGCGCGACCCGCCATCAGGATCTTGACAAACACGTAGTGGAAATAGTCGCCGGGATACTCCGGAATGAGCAGACCACCAGAAAGCGACGGCATTTCCATCGACGCGCTCATGTCGACAGGGCCAAGAATAATCGTCTCCACACGCGGCGATGCCGCGCAAATTTCTTCGACGTTGATGACGCCACGCGCCGTTTCGATCTGCGCCTCAATCCCAATGTGACCCTTGGGGAGTCCTGCCCGTTCTTCGACCTGGGTCAGTAGCAAATCCATCGCCACAACTTCAGCTGCGCATTGCACCTTTGGCAACATGATTTCATCGAGCCGCTCGCCAGCGTTGCCAACCACCTCGATCACATCAAACACGGTCCACTTGGTATCCCACGCGTTGACGCGCACGCAGAGCACGCGATCATCCCATGCCAAATTGCGGATCGCATCGACCACTTTCGGTCGAGCCGATTCCTTCTCCAATGGAGCAACGGCATCTTCAAGATCGAGAAACGTCATGTCGGCCGGGATTGTCGGCCCTTTGCCCAACATCTTTTCGCTGGATCCAGGAACCGAAAGACATGAGCGACGGGGAAGACTGCGACTGCGTTCAGACATGTCGAAAAGGGTACCGATCGGCCACCCAGACTGGCCAACCGACTGGGGTTCAACTCATGGGTCAACCGACTGGTCAACTCATCGGTCAATTCGGAGGCCCGGCCTCACGACCACGCTCCAGAGTTGTTAGCGTTGACGGCGTGACGACGAAGGCTCCATGCAACACGCTCGCAGAAATCGCCGACGGCGTGTTCGTCTGGCTCCAACCGGGCGGCGAATCCGGGGTGAGCAACGCTGGCGCGGTGCTCGACGACGACGGCATCACGATCATCGACACGTTGATGGTGCGATCACAATGGGAACCGTTCGCGCTGGCCGTGCATGCGCTCGGAGTGCCAATTCGCCGAATGGTCCTCACCCACGCGCACATCGATCACGTGGGCGGAACGCGCGCCTTTCCGAATGCTGCGGTCTACGGATCGCAGCAAACGAGCGACCTGCTCGACTACACCGACATGCCAATTCAGGCGTACAAACAGTTCATGTCAGCGTTCGCCGACGAATTCGACGAGCTCGCAGAACTCGGTTGTCGCCCGGTGACCCATCTCGTAACCGACGGCGCTCCGTTGACGGCTCGCATCGAATTGTTGCCAGCGACGGGACACACGAGCGGCGACGTCATGGTGCTCGTCGAGGACGCCGACGTGATGTTCGCAGGAGATCTGTGTTTTTTCGATGTGACACCACTCGCGTTTCAAGGCGATCCGCTCACATGGGCCGCAACACTCGACGTGATCGGTGACATCGCATCCACAATCGTTCCCGGACACGGGCGAATTGGCAGCTCCACCGATTGTGCTGACCTCGCGTCGTATCTCCGACATTGCGCGCAGGGTTCTGTGCCTCCAGGTCCGTGGGATACGTGGCTCGAACGAACCGACCGCGACATGATCAACATCGAACGAGCGGAACTGTTGCGACAAGGTCGCGACGAGATGCCGCCAACAATGGTGAAAGCAATAACTCCTGCTCTCTAGTTCGTTCAGGTATTCGTCGTTACGCGAGGTTGTCGTTCAAAAATGCAATGGTTCGTTGCCACGACAGTGCGGTTGCCTCGGCGTCGTACACCTCAGGACGTTGTTCGTTCGTGAATGCATGGTGCGTTCCTGGATACGTAAATATTTCAACCTGCTGACCGGCAGCACGCAGGATCTCAGCAAATTGCGCCACGGCTTGTGGAGATGCAGAGTCGTCCTGTTCCGCGTAGTGGCCCTGCACGGGAGCGTTGAGCGTCGACCAGTTCACATCGGCTTGTGGCCAACCGATGATGCCGTAGTACGGCACAACAGCGCGAACTGATTCCGGATTGCGCGCACTGAGATACAACGCCAACGCTCCCCCCATGCAGTATCCGGTCACTCCCACTCCATCCGACGTCGTGCTTTTTTGCGCGCGGAGATACTCGATCGCGCCTCCAACGTCGCGCGCCGCCTGGTCGATGTTGAGCGACATCATCAATTTGCCGGCCTCATCTGGCTCGCGCGTGG
>JBBRPC010000015.1:0-31991 GCA_038228615.1 Acidimicrobiia bacterium
ATGCTTGTTCCTTCGGGCGGCGCGGGGCAGGTCACCCGTAGACTGACACGTCCGTCAGTTCTGCGACAAACGCGCTGGCCAGGGATCGTGGCCAGACACACGACTGGCGCACGGCAAACGACTTGGGACCGTTCGTGACGGATGCACTGCTCGCCGGGACACGAGTGCTCGTGCTCGGCAGCGAGCCTGCGGTGCGCGCTGGCCGTGTCTTGTGCGATCTCGGCGCAGAGGTGATCCGAGTGGCTCCGAGCCCCGACCTCCTTGCACGACGGCAGAGCAGCTTCTTGGCGTGGACTGCGGGAATGACAGCGCTGACCCCGGGTGGCGACGGCGCGATCACCACGGCGCACGCGCTCGCTCCGACTGCCGACGTCATCATCGACACTCCGCGCGATCGTGACTCGTTGGTGCTCGACGAGCAATGCGCTCCGAAAACCAACTGGATACACATCACCCCATTCGGAATGGATGGTCCGCGCAGCTCGTGGATCGGAAGCGACCTCGGTGTGATGGCGTCGAGTGGCAACATGTATTCGACCGGATACCAAGACCGGTCACCGTTGCGGGCGGTGGAACCCACGAGTTCGGCCCACGTCGCGGGCGAAGCAGCCCTCGCAGCCATTGGCGCGCTGTTCTCCAAACGGCGCCAGATCGCCGACGTATCAATGCAGGAGTGCGTCTTTGTCGCGTCGATGGCGGCCGCAGGGAGATATCTGCGCGAGGGCAACCGGGGTCGACGCGGCGGGGCCAACATCGGTAGAACACGCGAGATTTGGCCCACCATCGATGGTTTCGTGAGCTTCGGAATCCGCGGTGGCACAGCACGCCAAGCGAGCATGCGAATGATCACGGAACTCGTCGACAACGCGGGAATCGACGCATCTGCGCTGCGACAAGACTGGACATCATGGAGCCAGAACACCGCGTCCGACCAAGAACTACGCGCGATGGAAGATGCCGTCGGTGCCTACTTTGCCACGCGCTCGATGGAGGAGCTCTACGACACTGCGTGCCGCACGAACTTGATGCTCGCACCTGCCAACTCACCACGTGAGATATATGCCTCAGCACAACTCGCCGCCAGGGAATTCTTTGGTCGCGTCGGCGAGGTAGAACGATTTCCGCGAAGTTTCGTTGTCGCTCGGGGAACAACCTCGCCGGGGCCGCGCCGCGCCGCAGCGATACTCGAACAGGCGGCGTTCGTTGAGCCGCGTGTCGGCCAAGCACCTTCGCTACCGCAGTCATCCACTCCCGTGTTTTCTGGCGTGCGCATACTCGAATTTGGTTCAGGGGCGGCGGGCCCGATCGCAACGCGCTATTTCGCTGAGCATGGCGCGACTGTTATTCGCATCGAGAGTCGCACACGACCAGATTTTTTGCGATCCATGGCGGTCGGACCCACGAACCCTCATGGGTTGGAGGGTTCCGACATGTACGACGCGCTCAACTGCGGTAAACGCAACCTGTCGCTCAATCTGAAACATCCCGAGGCCGTGGCGATCGTTCGTCGTCTCGTGAGCGAGTGGGCAGATGCCGTCGCAGAAAACTACGCCCCGCGCGCCATGAAGGGATTCGGTCTCGACTACGACACGCTCACGAAGCTGCGGCCAGATTTGGTCATGATCAGCGCGTGTCTCAACGGCCAGACGGGACCGCACAAGGAATATCCTGGTTTTGGTGGCCAGGGTTCCGCGCTCGCTGGCTGGAATTGGGTCACGGGCTGGCCCGATCGGGAGCCTGTCGGGCCGTTTGGCACGATCACCGATTCGCTCGCTCCCCGCTATGTCGCGAGCGCGTTGGCAGCCGGACTCCTTCGGCGCGCGACCACAGGCATGGGCTGCTACCTCGATGTGTCGCAAGTAGAGACAGGCGCGTGGGCACTCGCGCCATGGCTGATCGACTACGACCGCGAGGGGATCATCGGAATGCGAAACGGCAATCGGTCCGCGACCGCCGTTCCTCATGGGGCATTTTTGTGCGCCGACGAACATCAGGGCACACAAACCATTTCTGACCGTTGGGTCGCGATCGCGTGCGCCGACGACGAACAATGGAAGAGTCTTGCGGTCCTGATCGGAGTGAACGATCGCTCCCTCGACACAGTCGCGGCGCGAGCCGAACGTGTCGATGAGGTCGAGGATCTCGTGGGGGCGTTTACTCGAAATCGCACCCGACTCGAGGTGGCGACGACGCTCCAGAACCTGGGGATCGAAGCGGTTCCCGTCGCCGACTTCGCAGATGTTCACGACGATCCTCAGGTTGCGCACAGGATGCATTTCATCGAGCACGACCATCCCTTCATGGGCCGCGGTCTGTACGAACGAAACGGGATCCGCTACAGCGATGCACCTTCCGGTTACACACGTGCTGGGCCCACCATTGGCCAGGACAACGAATGGGTGCTGCAAGGCTTGCTTGGTCTCGGCGTGAACGACATCGCCGGGCTGCGCAGCAGTGGAGCACTGGAATAGCGACCGCGGAAGTACCTGGTCGCGTGCGAGACCCAACTGGCGCGATCATGGAGCCATCGGACCACGATCCATTCTTCGTTTCGCCATGTTTATGTCGGCACTGACGCTCCTGGCCGCGACAGGAGTAGCTCGTCTGCGGCTCACGCTATGGCCATTTGAAGTCCTGACCAATCTGCCGGTGCAACTCCTCATCGCGACGGTGTTGGTGACAATCGCGGCGATCATCCTTCGTGCGCGCATCACAATTGCAGTCTGTGCGATGGTGATCATCGTCAATGCGATAGGCATTGCAGCAGTCGTGCGCCGCCAGCCAAATGATGCACGCATTCTGGCGGGATCACCGACCTTGACAATCGGACATTTGAACGCGCAATCCGGGTCGATCAACGTGGCGGCGTTGCGAACAATGTTGCGAACACAACATCCGGACGTCTTCGTTGTCCTCGACCCTTCACAACAAGATGCGAGAGCCCTCGTGCACGACTCCGCCGGCTATCACGTCGTGACAACCGCCTCCGTCACCTCGGCATGGGTGCGCACTGTCGTGCTCGCGCGTGTTCCGATCTCGGGAGTCGTACATCTTGCATCGCCAAATCTTCCTCCGGCCGCGGTGACATATGTGGTCACCCTCAGCCATATCCCGATTTCAGTGCTCGTGCTCCATACCGAATCACCGACGACTCCAGGACGGGCGAGCGCCCGCAATCGAGCGCTCGATGCGGCAGCCAGGTGGGCGCGACACCGCGGCGGGCGGGTCGTCGTGATGGGCGACTTCAATGCGAGCCCATGGTCGCCCGTGTTCACCAAGTTCGTGGCTACAAGCGGGCTGCGAAACTCGCTGAACGGGTTCGGACAACAAGCGAGCTGGCCCGCAGCGTTGGGGTGGGCCGGCATCCCAATCGACCAGGCGCTCACCAGCCCGACGCTCGTAACCGTGAATCGCGCAACTACAGATGGATTCGGTTCAAATCACCGCAGCCTCCTCCTCACTGTTGCTCAACGGACGGCTGGCGCGCCCTCCGCTCGCTGAACTTCGGTCACCTGTCGCGAAATCGGCAAGGCGCACACGACAAGAGGGAGCAGCACGGCCCGAATGTTGACGTAGCCATGTTGTTGTCCCACGTTTGAAAATTCGAGAATCGTTGCAACCGCGAAGGCTGCTCCCACAATGCGCAACGCGGTAGGGCGAGCACCAAGAATGATGACGGGACACAACACAAAAAACAGCAGGTGATGCGTCCAACTCACTGGCGAAATGGCATAGCCACAACAGGACGCAATCGTGAGCGCAACCAGCGGATCACCGTCGCGCAGCGCGGTGCGGGAGCGGCGCACCGCGACGACGACCAACAGGACCGCCAGGCACACAACCACGATCCGTCCGGATAACTCGCCCATCCCGAAAAGGGCTACCAGTCGACCGAGGCTGTTGTTCACCGTCGAGGCAGGGTGGTCGGTGCGCCCGACGTCGAAGATCGCTGACGTCCAATAGTGCGACGACGTTGCCGGCATCAATACAAAGCCGAGTGCGGTACACGTCGCGAACGAAAGCGCGACGCGGCGCCAGACAGGGAGGAACTTGAGTTGACAGAGTGCAAGCAACGCGATCGCCGGCGTGAACTTCATGGCCGCGGCTATCCCGATGAGGACACCGGCGTTCGGGCGACCATCGATCGCTCGGAAGAAATCGACCGCGACCAACGCGCCGAGCCAGAGATTGATTTGGCCGAACTTGAAGGTTTGTTGGATCGGCGCTGTCCACAGCAGCACCGCGGCCAGGGTCAACGTCATCGCCGGACGTGCGCGACAAAACGCCGACCGTCGCAGCGATACCCCGAGCAACGTGATGGCGCCAATCATCGAGAACACCAACCAAGCGCCGTCGGCGACGGCGAACCGAAATCGGGTCAGCGGCCACACGATTGCTGCCGCGAACGGCGGATACACAAATCCGTATCGTCGTTGTCCGAGCCGGTAGCCGTAGATGGCATGCGATCGGATCGCGCTGTAGTAGATGCGAAAATCGAAACGGTTGTGCACCGCCGATGGCCGTTGCACCCAGAGCACCACTACTACCGACGCGACGAGGAGTGCACCCGGCACAATCTGCGATGCCCTTTTCGATCGGAGTACGCGTATTGCGTTGTGCACTATGGCCAGCCGCTTCAGTCCGTCGAGGCGTAATACGCAATAATTGAACTCATCATGGCGTCGTGCGGCGTCGATTTCCACGCGTCAACCATGGCTTGAGCCATGTCGTCGCAACCGACTCGCAGCAACTGTGGGGCATCAGCAGCCGTGCACGCATCGACAATCCGTCGCGCCGCTTCCTCGGCTGGCGTGTATTGGTCGACGATACGTTGGCGGGTCTCCCACATCGCGTCGGCGAGCCGTGCATATTCGGGATGGTCGCCTGCGGCAGCACGACGCTCCGACGCACGCAGCATGTCGGTGACAATTGGTCCTGGCATCACCTCAACGACGCGAATTCCGAATTGCGCAACCTCCGACGCAAGCGATTCTCCCAGCGCCATCACTGCAGCTTTGCTCGCCCGGTAGATGCCAAGAAACGGAACCGGCGCGAGGATCGATGACGATGTGATATTGCAGATCACTCCCCCGCCGTTCGCGCGCAGCACGGGAATCGCTCGTTGCGAAACCCGGACAAGCCCAAACACATTGGCTTCGAACACGCTCCGCCAATGCAATTCGATGTCGCTGTGTTCGATCGACAGATTGTCTGTCTCGACACCCGCATTGTTCACGACAATATCGACATCTTCATCGACCATGATCGTGTCTGACTCATTCACATCGAGCGTCTGGACCGAAAGTCCAAGATGCTCCTCGCTCGCGAGTTCCACCAATGACGCACCGTCGGCGACATTACGCATCGATGCAATTGTGCGGTGGCCCTGGCGGGCAAATTCCACCGCGACTGCCCGACCGATACCTCGTGAAGCTCCGGTAATCAAGACGGTCGACATTGGCTATTTTTCCGAGGCTTTGCTCGCTCGCCGTTTCGCGCTGAATACCGTCGCGCCTGCAATTCCCACCAACAGCCCGCCCAACACCCACAGTGTTGTCGACTTCGATTTCGATTTGGACTTTGATGTGCTCCCGGTCGTCGCCGACGGCGCTTGCGACATCGTCGAAGCCCCAACGATCGAACCCGTCGTAGCTGTGTTCCCTGAAGTGGGTACCTTGAACAATGTCAGCATCGACTTCGTGCTGGTGTCGCCGGCATGGAGTAACGGAGTCAGACCGAAGTTGTCTTCGACGGTTCTGAGCAGCGAATAGTGCGAGAAATGCGTCGCATCTGAGGTTCCCGGTGCCGCAAGTTGAGGAGAGAGCACAACGGTAGCGATGTGGCCACCCCCCGGCGCAGTCCCACCACAGCAGTTCGACGCGTCGCTGATTTCAGCCTCATCGAATGTGAGAAATACGGCGCCTCCGGCGAGATATTCCTTCGACGCGAGGATCGGGTCGAGCTGGGGTTGGAGCCAACGATCCGCATCCGCCAATTTGCAGTGCTCTTTCGAGTCATCATGCGCGTCGTTGCAAGTGTCGGGCGAAATGAAGTTGTAGTTGGCGACATTGCCAGCAGCGCGATCGGATGCCAGATCGGCGAACGGTCGGACATGGGTCTGGCACCGCTGCGAATTGCCGACGATGCTGCGGTAGTACATGAAAGGGTTGTGTCGCGTGGCGTATCCGGTTGTGTACGGTTCGCCCGAGCCTTCCGAGCCGTGTTCGCAGGGTTTCGCCATTCCGTCCATATAGGCCCGCCAGGTCAGATGGGCACCCTCGAGTTGGTCGGCGATATTCGCGTCGTTTCCCTTTTCGTAGATGCAGTCGTAGTTGAAACAATCAGCTTGCGTCTTCGGATTCGGAGCCTGACCGCTCGTCATTGCGATGTAGTTCGTGAGGCTCGCGTGCCCCACGCCATACATCTGGGTGAGGGTCACGCCCAACTTCGCCTTGTTCGTGAAATACGGCATCGAACCGGCGGTAACGGTGTCGTAGTTGGTGTTCTCGAAGACGAACACCCACACGTGCGTGAATCGTGGCGTCGCCCCGACACTCTCAGCCGCCGCGGCAGCGACGTGCGTCGGTGCCGCCGAAGCTCCAAACGCACAAGCAGCGAGCGCGAGTACACCAAGTCGACGCATACCAAAAGAACTCATGGCGACAGTCTGGCACCGGGGTTGGGCGCGGTCGAGCCACGGCCGCTACCTTCCACGATGGATGGATCTGCGTTGGACTCCGCAACAGAATGCATTCCGGGCCGACGCCCGGGCCTTTCTCGAAGACCGCCTCTGCGATGGCGGTCCGTTCGCAGGTGTACGCGGACGCGGCGGACCAGGCGATGAACACGAACTCTTCGAAGAACGCTGGGCTTGGGAACAGGAACTCGGACGACACCGATGGATCGGCTTGGGCTGGCCGACTGCTACCGGGGCTCGCGGTGCGAGCCTGCTCGAACAGGTGGTGTTCTACGAGGAATACGCACGAGCGGGCGGTCCCGGACGTATTGGGATCGTGAATGAAGGTCTCATCGGGCCGACAATCGTGCATTTCGGCGATGCTGGCCAGCAAGCCAAGTTCCTTCCCGGCATTCTGAACGGAACCGAAATCTGGTGCCAGGGCTACAGCGAACCGAACGCGGGGAGCGACCTTGCGAATATCGCAACCCGGGCCGAGCGCGACAACGACGAGTGGGTCATTCACGGACAGAAGGTGTGGACCTCACTCGCGCACTGGGCGCAATGGTGTTTCGTATTGTGTCGCACAGATCGAGACGCTCCGAAGCACCGCGGCATCTCCTACGTGCTCTGCCCGATGCAACAGCCCGGCATCGAGATCCGCCCGATCGTGCAAATCACTGGCAATTCCGAGTTCAATGAAGTGTTTTTCGACGGTGCGCGAGCAGCTATCTCCGACACGATCGGCGGCCCAGAAGGTGGCTGGAAGGTAGCAATGGGGACGCTCGCATTCGAACGGGGCGCGTCGACGCTCGGCCAACAACTCGCCTTCGAGAACGAACTCCAAACCATCACAGATACTGCTCGAGCGAACGGCGCGGCCGCAGACGTGTCCACCAGACAGCGTCTCGCCGACGCATGGATTTCACTGCGCATCATGCGGATGCACGCCATGCGCGCGCTCTCGGTAATGGAAACTGGCGGAATCTCTCGGGCCAGCGCAATTCACAAACTGTTTTGGGCAAACTTCCACCGTCGTCTCGGGGAACTCGCCGTCGACGTGTTGGGAGCCGATGCAATGATCGCCGACGGACCGACGCACGAGTCGTATCCGCTCAATAGTGCGCAACGACTCTTTCTCTACTCACGAGCCGACACGATCTATGGCGGTTCAAACCAAATCCAACGCAACATCATTGGCGAACGCGCGCTGGGTTTGCCTCAGGAGCCGAAGGTATGAGCGTTTCCCAACCACAGCCCCCTCCCTACGTCGACGGTCATGGATTGTTGAAGGGAAAGACCGTACTCGTTACCGCCGCAGCGGGAACCGGCATCGGCTTCTCGACCGCGAAGCGTTGCGCAGAGGAAGGCGCTCTGGTTGCGATTGCCGATATCCACGAACGGCGCCTCAACGAGGCTGCCGACGCGCTCACACCGGTGCTCGGGACACGACCGCCCGCCTTTCTTGCCAACGTGACCAAAGAAGACGATGTGCAGAGGTTGTTCCGAGAGGTGCTCGCCGCCTTTGGGAAGCTCGACGTTGTGGTGAACAACGCTGGCCTCGGCGGAACCGCGAACCTGATCGATATGACCGATGATCAATGGTCTTCGGTACTCGATGTGACGCTCAACGGCACGATGCGCATGATGCGCGCGGCGCTGCGTTGTATGACACAGCAAGGTTCGGGTGTCATCGTGAACAACGCGTCCGTCGTCGGATGGAGAGCTCAAGAGGGTCAATCGCACTATGCCGCCGCGAAAGCCGGCGTCATGGCACTCACGAGGTGCGCGGCGCTTGAAGCCGCGCATTCAGGAGTACGCATCAACGCCGTCGCACCATCGCTCGCCATGCATCCATTTCTCGCCAAGGTCACGACCGACGAGCTACTTGCGGAGCTCACCACGCGCGAGGCGTTCAGTCGTGCCGCTGAGCCGTGGGAAATCGCCAACGTGATCGTCTTTTTGGCGAGCGACTACAGCTCGTACATGACTGGCGAAGTCATCAGCGTCAGTTCGCAACACCCGTAGTCGCGGATCGCGCTGCCACACAGTCAGACGTCGCAGATTTCGTACCACTGAATCTTTGGTGGCAGTTGCGAGCTGAGCTGAAATTCAATCCGTAAGGTCGCTTCGCTCGTCGTCCCGCGAACCAGCACGTCGGCTTCTGCAGCCGACACCGCGTCGATTGAAAGTAACCGCAACGCGCCGTGCTGCGCGACGCACTCGTGCGCCGCGGCGCAGCGTCGATCCATCGACGCGTCCATTCCAACATTGTCGGAAAACAACAGATCTGCTGCAGAGCTCGTCCAGTTGTTGATCAACCGCACAAGTTCTTCGGCGCACCGTTGGACTTCAGCACCGACTACGACTGTTGGCCGTTCCGCAACGTCTTGTGCGATCAAGAGATCGAGGGCGGCGGCCGATGCATCAGCCATCCGTGCGTAGGTGACGTTGGCGAGCGCGATCACCCCGGTGCGAGTCCCACGGATCCATCGCATATTCGACCCATAGCCTGGAAGTCCACCGCTATGGGTCACGACGGTGCCTGCGCGGTCGTCATGCAGCGCCATCAACCCCATTCCGTACCCGCCAATGGCCTGTCGTCGTTGGCCATCAAGTGCAGTGCGCGTGTCTGGTGGGAATACCGTCGCAACTTGTTGCATCTCTCGGCGTGACGATCGGCGAAGTGGGCCGACATCGGCATCGTCGCGCGCCGGAAACGCACTCGCCAGGAACTGCACCCAGATCGCAAGATCCGCGACTGTTGTGAAGATTCCGCCCATAGGCGCGATTGCACCGTCGCCCACCATTGCGAGTGCAACAAATTCGTTGTCGATTCTCGCTTGTCCAACCGCGAGGTCGACTTCGGAACCATATGAGTCGGCAGTCCATGCGGTGTCGTGCATACCGAGCGGCGCAAGGAAACGCTGCGAAATGTATTGCTGCAGGCGCTGCCCAGTAGTTCGATAGACAACCCGGCCGAGCAACCCGTAACCAAGGTTTGAGTATTGCATCGCAGTACCGGGAGGAACAGCGAACAGCGCACCCGCTCGCAATTCATCATCGAGTTCGTCGTCGGCCATATCCATGTGACGGTCGGCCCATGGGTCGTCGGTTGCAAGTCCGCTATTCATTGTCAGGAGATGGCGGATCGTCACCTGTGGTGAGTCGAGAGATGGCGTGACGATGGGAGCCAGCTCGGGTGCATGCGACACGATCGGATCATCAAGACCAAATGCGCCCTCGTCTCGCAGCGATAGCACCGCAGCCGCGGTGAAACTTTTCGTCATCGACGCAATGCGAAACACGGTGTGAGCATCGGCGGCCGCTCCTCCGCTGAAGGCAAGCTCGCCGTCGTGGACCACGCCCCAAGCAAGGCGTGGTGCATGGTTCAGCGCGCGATGCGTTTCGAACAGCGCTCCGAGCATCACAGAGATCGCGGCTGAATCCACCTTTGCGCCCATTCCTCCGCTCATCGTTGCTCCTCAGATCACGTTGCAAGCATCGGCGACGCGAGCTCCGTAGGCTTCGTCGCCGAGAATCGAAACGCCTTCGTCGCGCCAAGGCCGCCGCCGCGTTCCCCATCGCACAAATGCGTCTGGTGTGCTCATGATCGTTGCAGTCGGCGCACCGGCTTCAGAGGTACCGATAATGAACGCTCCGCCGCCATTGCCGTCGAGCTGCAGGACAATGGGTGGGCCCATAAATGCCAGTTCTTCGGCACACATCTGGGGCAGACCAGCGATCATCCACGCGAGCATTGGCTCGACTATTTCCGCTGTCGGTGTCGGCGGCTGGTGATTGAGAGGCCCGAAGGGCGCGAGTAGATCGTTGCGAAGGTGGCAATACGCGTCGAAGACGAAAGCATTGGCAAGCAGGTGCAGGGGGTGCGTACCGAGATTGCCCATCGCGATCTCGGTCAGGCCAAGGTCGTTGCCCTGCAAGTCGGCGAAGTTATTCGTTGCCTTCGAAGAATATTCTTCGTACTCGCCGACGACATCGGCGATGGCCCAAGTTCGACGTTCACCGACGCCTAGCTCCATTGCCGCTTCCATGTCGTTGGGATCATCGCCCACGCGCATGAATGCGGGGTCGACGAGGCCGTGATACACGCCGGCCATGTGCGCAAAGACGTCGCGCACTGTCCAGCCAGCGCAGTCGCTTGCCATGTTCCATTCATCCTCGTGCAACGATTTCGCAAGCGTGATCGCTTGAATCTGCAGTTGTCGCAACGCTGGAATCGCAGCTTCGGTCATGGTTCCTCACTTCTTATCCTGAATTGTGGCGGCCAGACGCTGAACGGCCTTCGCTATGCGGGGTTGGCCGCGCCGATGTACGACGGCAATTCGCCGCCTCCATCGACAACGATGTTCGCGCCGCTGACGTAGCGCGCGAGAGGCGATGCAAGAAACAATGCGACGTCGGCGATCTCAGCGGGTTGGGCCATATGTCCGAGCGGAATTGTGCGCCCGACGGCAGCAATTCCGTCGGAGTCGCCATAGAAGAGGTGCGACTGTTCGGTCACGATGTAGCCAGCGCTCACGCAGTTGACCCGCACCGTCGGCGCGAACTCAACGGCGAGTGTTGCGGTCAAGTTGATGAGACCAGCCTTGGCGGCACCATACGCGGCAGTCGCGGGAGACGGGCGTAGCCCGCTCACCGAAGCGATGTTCACAATCGAGCCCCCGTCTGGATGGTCGCGCATGACCGCGAATGCTGCTTGGGAGCACAGGATCGGGGCCACAAGGTTCAGACCAATGATTGCATTCGTAAATTTCGAGGAAGCGGTCGCGGTGTCGGCAGGAGGCGATCCACCAGCATTGTTCACAAGCACATCGAGGTGTCCGTGGAGTTCGACTACTTGAGCAACAAGAGCCGCGACGCTTTCGGGGTCCCGAACATCGGCGTGGACGAATGAGGTTCGCGCTGGGACCTCCGCGGGTGCTGTGCGTCCGCACACCACAACGTCGGCACCAGCGTCGACGAACCGCTGCGCGATGCCTCGACCCAAGCCACGTGTTCCGCCAGTTACCAGCACGACCCGGCCAGAGAAGTTGAGCGAAGTGACGGGGTTCGGAGCGTTCATCGAGGCGCGAACCTATCTGAGCGAGGCGGCTCGCTACGCGGTCGCCGCGCGGCCTACATTGCCAACACCTACTCGACGAGCACACCACAGAGGTCCACCATGTCGCTCTACGACACTTCTCTTGCCAAACTCGACGGCAGCGCGGGCGGCCTCGACGCCGCAAAGGGCAAAGTCACGCTGGTCGTCAATGTTGCATCACAGTGCGGATTGACACCGCAATACACCGGTCTCGAAGAACTCCAAAAGAGCTATGGCGGCGACAGCTTCACGGTACTCGGGGTCCCGTGCAATCAGTTCGGTGCCCAAGAACCCGGCTCCCCCGAAGAAATCGCCTCGTTCTGTTCGACGACCTACGGCGTGACGTTCCCGATGACGGAAAAAATCGAAGTGAACGGCGACGGCCGCCACGCGCTCTATCAACAGCTCGTCACGACCGCCGACGCGGAGGGTCACACCGGCGACATTCGCTGGAACTTCGAGAAGTTTCTCGTTGGCAAAGATGGCAATGTCATCGCCCGCTTCTCGCCAATGGCCGAACCGCTTGCCGAGGAACTGGTCGCTGCGATCCAGCAGGCAACCAAACAGTAAGAATATGCCAGAGGGTTCTCCCGACACCGCCTCGACCTGGTGGCAGTCGGGTGTCGTGTATCAGATCTATCCACGTTCGTTCGCTGATACGAATGCCGACGGAATCGGCGACCTCAACGGCATCATCTCCCGACTCGAATATCTCCAGTGGTTGGGGGTCGACGCGATTTGGTTGAGCCCAATCACCGTGTCACCGAACGCAGATTGGGGCTACGACGTCGCGGATTACTGCGATGTGCAACACGACCTCGGGACCATCGACGCTGTCGACAGGTTGATCCAATCGGCGCACGGTCGAGGTATCCGAGTCTTGTTCGATTTCGTGCCGAACCACACGAGCGAGCATCACCCTTGGTTCGTTGAGTCGCGTTCGTCGAGACGGTCGCGATTGCGCGATTGGTATGTGTGGGCCGATCCATCAGCTGAAGGCTCGGTCCCCAACAACTGGGTCAGCAGTTTTGGGGGCTCCGCTTGGACGTTCGACGCAACGACAGGGCAGTACTACCTCCACAATCATCTCAGCGAGCAACCCGATCTCAACTGGTGGAATACCGAACTCCGCGATGAATTCGATCAGATCATTCGGTACTGGTTCGACCGGGGTGTCGACGGCTTCCGGATTGATGTGTGCAACATCATCATCAAAGATGCCGAGTTACGCGACAACCCACCCGCAACCGACGGCGACCCACCGGATATGCAGCTGTTCGGACAGCGCCCGGTCTACAACGCAAACCGGCCGGAAACACACGAGATCCTGAGACGGTGGCGCACAATCGCCGACTCATACGACCCACCACGGATTCTTCTCGGTGAAACACCTGTCGACGATTTCACTGCGTTGAGCGATTTTTACGGCGCTGATCTCGACGAGCTGCACCTCGCGTTCAACTTCCCATTTATCAACGCTCCGTTCGATGCCGCCAAGATGCGAACCATCGTGGAGGAGACCGAAGCGAATCTGGCCCCTGGGGCATGGCCAGCGTGGACCGGATCGAATCACGATATGTCGAGATTCGCGACCCGCTGGGCGAACGACGACCTTTCGAAGGCCAAAGCGGCGCTCATCATGTTGCTCGGTCTACGCGGTACACCTGTGCTGTACCAGGGCGACGAGATCGGGCTCTGCGACGTGCTGGTCGAACCACCAAATCTCCGCGATCCCCTCGGCGTTCGGTATTGGCCTGCGTACGCTGGCCGCGACGCAATGCGTACGCCGATGCCGTGGAGTGACACCGCAGGCGGAGGCTTCACACATCCCGACAGTCGCCCGTGGCTTCCGCTCGGAGACACAGCCCGCAATGTCGAGAGTCAGCGCGCCGACCCAGCATCGATGCTCAACCTCGCACGTGATCTGATCTCATTGCGTCAACGAACGCCGGATCTCTGTAGCGGTTCGTATGCGTCACTAGATGCTCGACCTGGAGTTTGGGCCTGGCGACGAGGGAGTCGTCACATTGTGGTGGTGAACTGCTCAGACGATGACGCAATCTTTGACTCGCAACAGGGCTTCATCTGCATCAGTACCGACCGAACTCGAGATGGCACAGTCTTCACCGACGCGTTGCATCTCGCCGGGTGGGAAGGCCTCGTAGCAGCGGTCGTGCCGACTGACTGACATCGCTGAACGGATCCGATCTCGCGTTCATTCAATCAACCGATTCATTCGAACCAATAGCGGCGAACCAAAGGGCCGGGCTGGCCGCTTTCGACGCACCTTTCAAACTTCCCTCCACAACGCTCGATGATTGTGGCCGACCCAATGTTGTCGTCATCGCAACACACCAGCACCCGTTCGACGCCAACCTCGCGAGCCGCCACGAGACTCAGCCGAAGTATCTGGGTGGCATATCCGAGACGACGCTGCGAGGGCAGCACGCAATACCCAATGTGGCCGCCTTCGTGCGCCAGGAATTCGTTGAGACTGTGCCGGATAGACGTGCGCCCGACAATCAGGCCATCGACATCTGCAACAAGAAATGTCGAGGCAACCCAGTGCTCGACAAGATCGCGACCAAGGCGGGCCGACTCGAGCGACTGCACGAACTGTGCCCACGGCACTTCCGGCGTGTAGCCAAACGCGAAGACAAACCTCTCAACGTCCATAGCCTGTTGCGCGTCAGACACGGCTTGCTCGTCGCGAAGTTCCACCGACCGCAACCGCAACGTCGCAGCTGACTGCACCCGATTGGGCAAACGGTTTGGCACACCATTGGGCATCGCGCACGAACTCCCTGATCCAGCACGTCGTTCGCCACGCGCCAAACACCCATTTCTCGATAGTTAGGGCTCGCAAATTCTCGCTAATCTGACGAGTCGTCAGATTATAAAGGAACCGCGCGTGGCAGCCCCCGACAAACGAGCGACGATCGATGAGATCGTCGGAGAAATCCGCGACGGCATGACAATTGGGATCGGCGGTTGGGGCTCGCGGCGCAAGCCCATGGCGCTGGTACGAGCGTTGCTGCGATCATCTGTGAACGACCTCACCATCGTGAGCTACGGGGGCCCGGATGTGGGCATGTTGTGTCGGGCCGGCAAAGTGGCCAAGGTTGTCGCCGCGTTCGTGTCGCTTGATTCGATTCCGCTCGAACCTCATTTTCGCAACGCCCGCCAAAGCGGGTCCGTGAGCACGATGGAACTCGACGAAGGCATGTTCTTGTTGGGTCTTCAGGCCGCCGCCTGGCGGGTCCCATTTCTGCCGACACGCGTTGGGCTCGGCTCCGACATATTGCGAGCGAATCCCGACTTGAAATTGATTGATTCTCCATATGGCGATCACGAACAATTGGTTGCGATGCCGGCGCTCGAGCTCGACGTGGCGCTCGTACACATGCACCGCGGCGACCAGGGCGGCAACGCGCAATACCTGAATGTTGATCCCTACTTCGACGACCTCATGTGCATGGCCGCCAAGCGCAGTTTCGTGAGTGTCGAGCGCATCGTCGCCACCGAAGATTTCCTCAAGGAAGGCCCGGTGCAATCGTTGCGGATCAATCGCCTGATGGTCAGCGGCGTCGTCGAGACGCCCAACGGTGCACATTTCACGGAGTGTCCACCCGACTACGCCCGCGACGAACAGTTTCAAAAGGAATATGCCGCCAGCGCGAAGAGCGACGAGGCGTGGGATGCGTTTAGGGCGAAGTATCTCGATGTATCAGAGGACGACTATCAGATCGCGGTGACGCCATGAGTTCGTCAGACCATCTCGTCGCGACGCGCGCTGAGGTTGTTGCTGTCGCGGTTGCTGAATCGTTTCGTGGCGACGGTGAGATTCTCGCGAATCCGATCGGCACCATTCCGATGATCGGCGGTCGCCTCGCGAAGGCAACGTTCGAGCCGTTGTTACTCATGACCGACGGCGAAGCGCTGCTGATCGAAAACATCATGCCTGTCGGCGTTGAAAATTCCGACAAAGTCGTCGCGAGCTGGAATCCGTATCGTGCGATGTTTGACATCGTGTGGAACGGACCTCGTCACGTCATGATGGGCGCCACCCAAATCGATCAGTACGGCAACCAGAACATCGCCATCATCGGATCCTTAGAACAACCAAGAACGCAGCTGATCGGTTTCCGCGGTGCGCCGGGCAACACGATCAACAACAAGACCAGCTACTTCATCCCCAATCATTCGTTGAAATCGTTCGTTCCGCGCGTCGACGTTGTATCCGGTATCGGCTACGACAAAGCTGCGCAACTTGGGCCGAACGCGGCGCGTTTCCATTGTCTTCCGAGGATTGTGAGCAACCTCGGAGTCTTCGATTTTCAAACGCCGGATCATCGCATGCGATTGCGGTCCTTTCACCCTGGCGTCACGGTTGCCGAAATCGTCGCGGCAACGAGGTTCGAGTTGGCAATTCCTTCCGACGTTGGCGAATCGCGCTCCCCAAGCAATGAGGAACTGCGTCTCATTCGTGAGGTCATCGACCCCAACGGGCTGCGGGAACAAGAGCTCCCTCACCCGTCGTGAACGCGCTCGACACATCCGCCTGCGCGCTGTTCGGCACTCAGTACCCGATTGTCCAAACCGGAATGGGCTATGTCGCTGGCGCTCGGCTCGCGGCGGCGACGAGCGCTGCAGGGGCGCTCGGCATCATTGCTGCAGCGACGTTGACGTACGACGAACTCGGTCTCGCAATTCGCAAAGTGAAGGAGCGCACCGACCGACCGTTTGGAGTCAACCTACGCGCCGACGCCGACGACGCACCACGACGGATCGAGTTATTGATCAGTGAAGGTGTGAAGGTCGCATCGTTCGCGCTCGCGCCGACGGAACGACTCATCAAGCAACTCAAAGACGCTGGGGTGTGCGTCGTGCCATCAGTTGGAGCGCGACGCCATGCGGAAAAGGTCGCGGCATGGGGTGTCGACGCCGTAATTTGCCAAGGCGGCGAGGGCGGCGGCCACACCGGCTCTGTGCCGACCACCCTGTTGCTGCCCCAGATTGTTGGCGCGGTCGATATCCCCGTGATCGCTGCTGGCGGATTCTTTAGCGGCGCTGGTTTGGTCGCAGCTCTCGCGTATGGCGCGTCGGGCATCGCGATGGGAACGCGATTCTTGCTGACGCAAGAATCAACGGTCCCCGACGCAGTCAAACAGTTTTACCTCAGCAAATCAGTACACGACACCGCAGTGACAACGAAAGTCGATGGCGTCCCCCACCGAGTCCTTCGCACTCCAATGGTTGAAGGCCTCGAGTCGGCGACTCAGCTCACCGCGTTACCGCGAGCCCTCAAGAATGCCGTCGGGTTCAAGAAGGTATCTGGGTTGTCGTGGGCAGCGATGGCGCGCGAAGGAATCGCCATGCATAAACACAGCGAGATGTCGTGGGCTGCTGTGCTCATGGCAGCCAATACGCCCATGCTGTTGAAGGCCGCGATGGTCGACGGAAATCTCGACGGCGGCGTCATGGCAAGCGGACAGGTTGTTGGCGTCATCGGCGATATCCCGACGGCCAACGAAATCATCGAACGGATCATCAGCGAGGCTCGCGTCACGTTGGCGGCATTAGGAGCGACAGCATGAAGCGAGTCCCGGCAATCGACGGGTGGTTCACACAAGACGAGGAACGCCCGGAGCTCATCGGGACACGGGGTGTCGAGAGTGGCAGCTTCTTCTTCCCGCCGTCGCTCGCAGTCTCGGCAAATCCGAACACGCCGTTCGAAGCGAGAGAATCAGTGCGGTTCTCGCGCACCGGAACGCTCTGGTCGTACACCACCAACCACTATTCGCCGCCCGAGCCATCGGTGCAGACAGCGCCGTACACAGTCTGTGCCGTCGAATTGGCTACCGAACAGATCGTGATTCTTGGGCCACTCGCCACGGGTTCCGACGCCTCGCAACTCAAGATCGGCATGCAAATGGAACTTGTCATCGGTCCCCTCTTCGTTGAAGATGACGTCGAACACACGATGTATCAATGGGCGCCCTTGAGGAATCCCGTCACGCCAACTGGGGATCCAGTATGAGCCGCGACCTCGCCATCATCGGAGTTGGCATGCACCCATGGGGGAAGTGGGGCCGCAATTTTGTCGAGTATGGCGTAGTCGCGGCCCGCGAAGCACTCGCCGATGCAGGCCTCGAATGGCGCGATATTCAATTTGTCGCGGGAGGTGAGACGGTTCGCAATGGATACCCGGGCTATGTCGCAGGTGCGACCTTCGCCCAAGCCCTTGGCTGGCAAGGTGCGCAAGTGGCGTCGAGTTACGCGGCGTGCGCGAGTGGAGTCACAGCGCTCGCGACTGCACGCGCGCAGATACTCGCTGGTCTCGCCGACGTCGCGATGGTGATCGGCGCGGATACAACACCGAAAGGGTTCCTTGCACCGAATAAGGGGGAACGTGGCGACGACCCCGACTGGCTGCGTTTTCGACTCCTCGGCGCAACCAACCCAACATATTTCGCGTTGTACGCACGGCGCAGAATGGATCTCTTCGGTGCGACGCGTGAAGATTTCGCACGTGTGAAGGTCAAAAACGCACGGCACGGTTTGGAGAATCCCAACGCACGATATCAGCGTGCCTCCACAATCGAGGACGTGTTGACATCGCCACTCGTCGCCGATCCGCTCTCGCTCCTTGATATCTGTGCCACGTCAGATGGCGCTGCCGCGATGATTGTGACGTCGTTGGAATGGGCAAAGGCGCACGGAATCGACAATCCGATTCGCATTCGAGGGGTCAGTACGACGACGCCTTCGTACCCGAACCCGACAATCGAAATGCCGAACTTCGCCACCGACAGCGCGGCGGGGATCGCAACACCCGGTGCGCAACCCCACCGCGGTTTCAAGGATTCGATCGCGCTACGCGCCTTCGAAGAAGCTGGTATCGGACCCAACGACCTTTCCTGCGCTGAGGTATACGACCTTTCGACGGCGCTCGAACTCGACTGGTACGAGCACATCGGCATCTGCGAACAGGGCGAGGCTGAACAGCTCCTTCGGTCCGGGGCGACAGAACTTGGCGGCAGAATTCCAGTAAATCCAAGTGGCGGTCTTGCCTGTTTCGGTGAAGCTGTACCGGCGCAGGCAATCGCGCAAGTGTGCGAGCTCACGTGGCAACTGCGTGGTACTGCAACTGGCCGTCAGGTCGAGAACGCCAGCGTTGGACTCTCGATCAACCAGGGGCTCTTCGGCCACGGCAGCTGCGTGATCGTCAGCACATAGATTGTTGAATCTTTAGAGATCGCGTTCGGCCATCAGATCCCGGAGAAACTGGGTGATTTCCGGAGGCGCCTTTTCGGGCGATCCGCAGTCGAACGGTGGTTGAGGGTCGTATTCGATGCTCAGCTGGACGCCTTTCGCCCAGTCGTCGCCCGCGATCTGCGCCGTCAGCCAGAGGGCCATATCGATGCCAGACGAAACTCCCGCCGCAGTCACAATCTTGCCCTGCGGTACGACCCGCTCTCCTGTTGGCTCGGCGCCGAACTCGACGAGACGAGGTAACGATGTCCAGTGCGTCGTGGCCCGCTTGCCGTTGAGGATGCCAGCGGCGCCCAACACCAAACTGCCGGTGCACACCGACGTGGTCCACTGCGTCGTCGCGTGGATTGCACGCACCCAGTCGAGGACTTCAGTGTCGTGTTCAAGCGGGCGCGTTCCGAAGCCGCCCGGCATCACAAGCACATCCGCCTCCTGGACGTCGCCCATCGCCGCATCGGCCATCAACGCTAGGGATTTTGTATCGGTACGGACCGGCCCGATCTCCTTGCCCACAAATACAACCTCAGCGTCGGGGAGCCGCTGAAGGACCTCATACGGCCCCACGATGTCGAGTGCAGTGATCCCCTCGAACACGAAACATGCAATTTTCATATCGCTCTCCTAGCTCGGTGATCCTGATCAGACAACATGACTACGACGCGACGCGAAAGCGAGACCGGTAGTCGGAAGGCGCCACGTTGAGTTGTCGGTGGAACGAACGCCGCAAGGTTTCACTCGTTCCGAAACCCGCTGCCAGCGCGACAGCATCGAGCCCGAGCGAACTTTGTTCCAACAATCGTCTCGCGACTTCGACGCGAGCGCGCTCCACGTACTCAGCTGGCGTCGTGCCAATTTCTCGTGCGAACACACGCGCGAAATTTCGCTCGCTCATCGCTGCTCGGCGAGCAAGCGATGCAACCGAAAGATCGGCCTCCGGGTGCTCCGACACGAACTGTTGCACGTCGCGCAGCGGTGCCCTGTCGGCGGTCTGCGAAGCGAGTTGGGCACTGAATTGCGACTGGCCGCCCGGCCGATGCACAAATAACACCATCCACCGTGCGACCCGCAACGCGACGTCTCGACCGAGGTCCTCTTCGACTAACGCCAGCGCGAGGTCCATTCCAGCAGTCACACCAGCGGACGTGATGTATTTGCCATCGCGGACGAAGATCGGATCCGGTTCGACCGTGATCGACGGATACAACCGCGCCATCGTCGCGCATTCGCTCCAATGCGTTGCCGCGTGCTTTCCGTCGAGCAGGCCAGCCTCGGCGAGAATGAACGACCCGGAACACACGCTGGCCATTCGGCTCGTCGTGTGGTCTCGGCGACGTAGCCATGCGAGCAATCGCTGATCAGCGGCGGCAGCTGGCGTGCCTGGTCCACCTGCCACGATCACTGTGTCGACATTGCCTCGGATCGCCTGGGTGGCGCGCCGAGGAACTATCTCCAGGCCGCTCGATGAGGTGAAGGGCATCCCCGAGTTCGTCACGACCTCCGGCTCGTACGCCGCGCCCCGGCCAGCTTCGCGTTCGAAGCGGTCGGCCAGCGAGAACACCTCAAGGGGTCCGACGACGTCGAGGAGCTGTACTCCTTGATAGGCAACAATGATGATTCGGCGGCTCACACCTTCATTGTGACAGCTCGGGAGCTGGCAGCAATGACAATATGCCCACGTATCCCGCCATCAGTTCTCGCAGGCTATGCGGTACGGCCGTACCGAATCTCTCGCAACAGGTCACTTGAACAGGTACCTGGCTTTCGGTCGTAGCCGAAGAGTCCGACGTAGCGCGGTGTCGCACCGACGATCGGCGCGACGCGGTGGATCGAATAGCGCCCTTCGAACAACATCAACGTCCCAGGCCGCATCGGCAGCGTCGTCACCGCGGCTTCATCGCCCCCAAGCAACGCTGCAACCGTGTCGTAATGCTCGTCGTGTTCATCGCGGACCCGTTGGATGCATTCGAAGTCGCCGCCACTTTCACTCGATTGGATCGCGAGCGAGACGACGAAATCAGTCTGGTCGAAGTGCCAATACAACTCATCACCGTCGTACATCGCTGCCATGTTCAATCCGCCCAGCGGATCGTCGTAACGAAATATCTCAAAGCCAAGGGCATCATTGAGAAATTGCAGAAGTTCCGGCGATTCATAGAGCGTGCGCAGCACAGCGTCGCCGGCGATGCGGTCATACGCGACCGCAGTGAGACGCGTATGTCCCCACCTCAAACGAGGATGACCAGCTGGCCATCCGTCCGCAGGAAGTTCAAGATACGGAGTTCCCGGCACGTCCGACGAGTGACCCAACGTCGCTTGTTCGCCTGCTTCGACAACCAGGCGCGAGACGGCGTCCGATCGAACGAAGCCTTCGAGGATCGACACTCCACACGACTCAAGCTCAGAACGACATCGTTCGGGGAGAGCCACGTAGCGGGCTCCGCCCGGCACATCGATCGGGTATCGATCGATGTCGACGAAATCTGCAACGGAACCTGCACGCATATCTATCCCTGCAAATCTTGTGGCGTATCGGCTGGAGTGAAGTACGGATTCCACGGTCGGTTTCGTTCGGCAAGAACAGCCTCGATCGGTGGTTCGCCGCGCGCACCCGCAGCGAGAGCGGCACATGTCGCAACACGATTATGTTCATAGGTCAACGTCGCGTCGGTCGCCGCTGGATCAACCCAGACTGCGACAATGAGGAGATGTCGACCAACGACGCTCGCGTCGATCACGCCCTTCGCCACAGCATCGGCGACTCCCGAGGCGACGCCAGCCTGCGCCGCGCCCCACGTCAGTAGCCCATGCTCGGTGTTCGCAATGGGAGCTTTGTTGACGAACAGTGTCATCGGTTGCACGGGAAGGTTCGGGCGAAGCACGCAGACGAACGGAATATGACCGGCCCTCGGCGTAGCGAGCGCCGTCGCCCATGCAGTCTCGACCGGGCCGCCGCGCAGACCCAACACGGTGTTGACGTGAGCGACATGCGGCGGTTCACCAACGAATCCTTCGCCGATTTGGGTTGCGCTGGGCTCAGTCATCTCCTCAAGTTACTTTCGCGACTCATCGGGCCCGCGAACGACAAGTAGATCGAACAATCTCGCGCCCTCTACAATCTGACGCCCCGTCAGACGCCGATCGCCGCGACGGAACACTGATTTTGGACCTCTCCTTTTCCCCGGCCGAAGAAGCATTCCGTACCGAGGTGCGGCGCTGGCTCGCGTCCAATGTTCCAAACCCACCGCTGCCTTCTGGCGACACCAAGGACGGGTTCGCGCTGCACCTTGCGTGGGAACGCAAACTCTTCGACGCCCGCTACTCCGTGGTCAGCTGGCCACACGAGTTTGGCGGCCGCGACGCGAGCCTCTGGGAGTGGTTGATCTTCGAAGAGGAATATTGGCTCGCCGGGGCGCCGCAACGAGTCACGCAAAACGGCATCTTTCTGCTTGCTCCAACGATCTTTCAGTTTGGAACGAAGGAACAGCAGCATCGCATTCTCACAAACATGGCGAGCGGAGAACACCGTTGGTGCCAGGGCTGGAGCGAGCCAAATGCCGGCAGCGATCTCGCTGGCATCTCCAGCACGGCGGTCCGCGATGCAGCACGCAACGGTTGGCGACTCAACGGGCAAAAAACTTGGACGACGCGCGGCGCATTCTGCACGCATCTTTTCGGCCTGTTCCGCACCGATCCAACCGCCGAACGCCATCACGGGCTGACGTACCTTCTCGTTGATCTTCAGCAGCCGGGCATCACCGTGCGCGCCGTGGAACGCCTCGACGGCGACGACGGGTTTGCGGAGGTCTTCTTCGACGACGCGTTCGTCGCCGACGACATGGTGCTCGGTGATGTCGACATGGGCTGGAAGGTTGCGATGGCGACGACCGGCTCCGAACGCGGCCTCACGCTGAGATCGCCCGGTCGCTTTCTCGCAACGGCCACCAAGTTGATCGAACTCGCCGACTCACTGCCTTCGGCGGCGACTCCGCAGATGAAAGATCGCATTGCGCAAGCCTGGATCGATGCTCATGCATACCGTTGGCAGACGTTTTGGACCGTCACCAACTTGGTCGCGGGAGGCAGCGCAGGTCCCGAGTCGAGCATGGTGAAAGTGTTTTGGAGCGAACTCGATATCCGACTCCACGAGATCGCACTCGAGCTCCTTGGCCCACACGCAGAACTCGTCGACGGCGAATTTGCACATTGGATGAAGGGCTACCAGTTCGCACTCTCAGGACCGATCTACGCCGGCACGAATGAGATCCAACGTAACGTCATTGGCGAACGAGTCATGGGACTCCCCCGCGCATGAGGTTCGCATTCACCGACGAACAATTCGAGCTGCGTGACGCAGTACACGAAATGCTGACCCAACGTTGTGACGCAACAACATTGCGCGCCGCGTGGGCCAACGAGTCGGGTCGCGCTCCAGCCGCGTGGGCAGCCCTCTACGACATGGGGGTACTCGACGCGATGCGTCCCGCAGCCAGCGGCGGGTTGGACATGACCGAGGTTGATGTCGTGCTCATCCTGGAAACGACAGGACGCTTTGCCCTTCCGGAACCAATCGTCGAGACGATGATGGTCTCGGCACCACTCGACCTCATCAACGCCGACGGCGAATCGGCCGCGGTCGTCACGAGCGAATCGCCATTCGCGGCGTGGGCTGATTCCGCTGCGACCATCGTTGAGTTGACAGCGAGTGGCATCACCGCGACGCCTCGCTCGAAGGTCAAATTGCAGCACCGGATCTCGGTCGATGGCGCGCGTCGGTTGTTCGATGTCGAACTCCCGAGGACACCGATTGTCTCAACAGAGGTCGCCCGTGCATTTCGCCGCGGCGTACTCGGCACCGCCGCGCAATTGTGTGGCCTCGCCGACCGCATGCTCGATCTCACCGTCGAATACGCACAACAACGGAAACAATTCGGCGTGCCGATCGGTTCGTTCCAGGCAATCAAACATCACCTCGCCGACGCTCGTATCAAATTGGAGTTTGCTCGTCCGCTCGTGTATCGGGCAGCCGCGTCGCTGAGCGTCAACCATCGAGATGCAAGCATCCACGTCGGAATGGCCAAGGCCGCCGCGAGCGACGCGGCAATGCTCGCAAGCCGTGCCGCGCTCCAATGTCACGGGGCCATCGGTTACACGACCGAATACGATCTGCATTTGTACATGAAACGTGCCTGGGCACTCAGTGCTGCGTGGGGCGATGCCACGTGGCATCGCCAACGCGTCAGCGACTGGCTGTTCTCGCCAACGCAACCAGTCGTAAGAGAGGGCGCGCAATGAGGAGCATCTGCTGTGGTTGAGGCCTTTATCGTCGACGCAATCCGCACACCGGTCGGTCGCAAGAACGGTGGCCTGCAAGCCGTGCATCCCGCCGATCTCGGGGCGCACAGCATCGCAACCTTGATCCAACGAACAGGCATCGACCCCATGGCGGTCGACGACGTCGTGTTCGGTTGTGTCGACACGATCGGGCCGCAGGCCGGCGATATCGCTCGGACATGTTGGCTGACAGCTGGCCTCCCAGATGCCGTGCCAGGAACCACCGTGGATCGGCAATGCGGGAGCAGCCAGCAGGCTGTGCATTTTGCAGCCCAAGCCGTGCTGAGCGGCACGATGGATGTCGTCGTCGCCGGCGGCGTGCAGAACATGAGCATGATCCCGATCAGCAGCGCCATGACTGTCGCGGAGCCACTCGGATTCGCAACTCCGTTCAGCAACTCTCCTGGCTGGTTCGCTCGGTACGGCGACCAAGAAATCAGTCAATTTCGTGCCGCGGAAATGATCGCCGAACATTGGCATCTGACACGCGACGATATGGAGGAATTCGCGATCGAATCGCATCAACGCGCGCTGCGCGCCATCGCGCAAGGCCGCTTCGACCGTGAGATCGCGCCAATCGCAGGCCTGCAACACGATGAATGTCCACGAGAGCCCGACGTCGACAAGATCAAGGCACTCCGCACCCTCGTCGACGGTGGGCGACTCACGGCCGCTGTGAGTTCACAGATCGCCGACGCATCGGCCGCGTTGCTCATCGTCAACGACAAGGCGTTGAAGACCCATAACCTCACGCCCCGGGCGCGCATCCATCACCTTTCGGTACGTGGTGCCGACCCTGTATGGATGTTGACCGCTCCGATCCCAGCCACCGCATACGCGTTGGGCAAAGCGGGAATGACCCTCGACGACATCGATCTCGTGGAGATCAACGAGGCGTTCGCTTCGGTTGTATTGGCATGGCAGCGCGAGACCGGCGCTGATCTTGCAAAGGTCAATGTCAACGGCGGCGCAATCGCGCTGGGTCACCCGCTCGGCGCAACCGGCGCTCGTCTGATGACGACGCTGCTCAACGAGTTAGAACGCACTGGCGGCCGATACGGTCTCCAAACGATGTGCGAAGGTGGCGGTCAAGCAAACGTCACGATCATCGAGCGCCTGTAGCTCAACACAACAGCGCGATGCTGGTGTCAGTCGTCTTTCAGCGCCACCGCGTTTGGCGTGACATTCATCTTCGGTACGTACTCGGCCTTCTCGACATCTCGAGCAACGGCCGCGAATCGTTCGCGCAGCAGGCTCGAACACGCCGCGCATGGACCAGCGAAACGCTGCACTACCACAGCGCCACAACGCGGGCATTGGCATTCGATCGCCGGGTAATCATCTGGTTCGATGACGTCAAGTACACCCATTCCCATGTCTGCAGCATCGCGCGCCGGCGGCGCCAACCGAGGTATCCGTCACACGTTGGTCGTTTTCGTCTTGTAGGCCTTCAGTGATTCATCCATGCTCGGCCCGTGATGCTGTTGCGGCGCTTCGGCTCGATCGGTCGAGGAATACTGCTTGGGATGGCATGGGGTGTCATCGCCGGGACGGCATATGGAACTACCTGGCAGCACGGTGCGATCGTGGGACTCACGGTATGGGGACCGTGCGTGTTCGTGGCAGTGCCAGGTCCGTACGCCGATGTCTACGACGACGTGCAGGTTCCCAACAACAGTTGAACTGATGCGGCACAATGGGTACGTGGTGCGCATCATGGTTCCAGCTGCTGTGTTGATGATGACCGTGACCGCCTGCGCAACAGCGAACGAACAGCCGACCGCTCCTCAGAGTGCGCACACAAGCACCGCCCCAGTCCGGGTCAACACGACCAGCGAGACGGTCGCACCACACGGAGTCGCACGACACTTAGGAGGCATTGCAGACCCGAGCGACACCTTCCACGCAACGGTTCAGCCGATTGTAGGGTCGGTTGCGGCGCGGATTGTGGGGCACTCCTGGCGCCAAGGTTGCCCAGTACCAATCGCGCAGCTGCGCTACGTCCGGATCCCATATTGGGGATTCGACGGCATCGTCCATCGAGGCGAGCTCATCGTCCATCAAGATGCGGTCGACACGATCCTGATGGTGTTCAAGCATCTTCAATCAGCACGATTTCCCATCGAGCGGATGCAACTGGTCGACGACTTCGCAGCGAACGACGACCGATCAACGCTCGCAAACAACACCTCAGCGTTCAACTGTCGCGCGGTCACGGGAGGACACTCTTGGTCGCAGCATGCATACGGCCGTGCGATGGATATCAATCCAGTTCAGAACCCGTACGTCTACCGAGACGGCCACGTGCTCGATCCGGCGGCGATCACATACCTCGACCGCAATCGCCAGCGACCCGGAATGATCGCTGCCAACGATGTTGCCACCGCCGCGTTTGCGCGCGCCGGTTGGGGGTGGGGCGGGGACTTTGTTTCATTCAAGGACTATCAGCACTTCAGCGCCACGGGTGGATAGCCACTGATCGACCGGGTGTCGTCACGACATGAACACCGTGGGAACGCTGATCCCATACCGTTCGGTTCGCAGCGTGGCGATGCGACGACCTGGCTGGACCGCATCACGGGGCGTACCGAGCCCAACGTCGAGGAGCCGTCCGCACGCATCGAGATCCGTTGTGGTGAACGCTAGCCCCCAAAATGATGCCGAACCCTGGCCTCCACCGTCCGCAACCTCACTGGAAGTTGGCGGTCCGACGATTTCAAGAATGACCTCGCCAGCGCGCACAAATACTTGGCGCATGGGTCGCGATTCCGTACCGCCGAGCCGTTCGCGCCGAGGCTCACATCCGGCGGCGACAAAGGTTGCGACGGTGCGATCGACGTCGGCCGTCGCAAGCACGACATGATCAATGATCGCCGCACCGTTGGCGTGGACTCCTGGAACAGCGAGCTCGGACTCGACGACCGCAGTCGCCAAACCGTCCAATTTCGAACCAGCTGGGATTCCCCGCACCGCCCACGAACGTATACCTCCACCAGAATCCCCTACGGAGATGCCACTGGGGCCGCCAGAATTGTCTGGCTCAGTTCCCACCAGTCGCATGCTCACCGTTCCGACCCGCGCGACACCGTCGTCATCGACCGTGAATCCGGCGCGTCTCCAACTCTGTGGCGTGTCGGCCACGACCAATTCGACAATTTCGAGCATCGACATTGGTCATACCTCGAGTTCGGCGAACCGGTCGAGATGCGGCAATACGCTGTCGCGAGTTCCCCCAGGGAGTCGGAGTACCACCTCTTCAATGCCAAGGTCTGCGTAGTACCTCAGTTTGGCGGGCTCCGGAACCGTTCCGAACGGCATGATGGTGAGATCGTTCACATCGCGTTCCACTGCGTCGCAGGCGATTTTCAGTTCGACTAACGCAGCCCGCACGCCTGCACCGCCGATCGGCAGCCAGCCATCGGCGTATTCAGCAACGTGCGCAAGCAACTTCGGACCAGGCGCGCCACCGATCAACACTGGCGGACCATTGGGATTCGCGCATTTCGGCCACGACCACGACCGCGAAAAGTCGACGAACTCGCCGTGAAATTCGGCTTCGTCGGCACGCCACAACGCTTGCATCGCCAACACCCGTTCCCGACAGACCGCACGACGGTCGCGCATCGCAACACCATGATGCGCCAATTCGTCTTCGTTCCAACCGAACCCAACACCGAGTCGGAATCGCCCACCCGACTGCGAATCGAGGGTCGCGATTGCCTTCGCCGTCACGATCGGATCGCGTTGTGCAGGAAGCAGAATGCCTGTACCGACGATGAGATTCGTCGTGACCGCTGCGGCCATTGCCAGCGCGACAAGTGGATCCAGCGTGCGTTTGTACTCCTCGGCGAGTTCCGCGTCGCCAGTGGGCGGCGAGGTGCGACGGCTTGTCGGAATGTGAGTGTGCTCCGGGAGGTAGAGCGACGCAAGTCCGCGGAGCTCAACCTCTCGCGCCAGGTCCATGATCGGGATCGTCTGATCCGTCGCGAACATCGTGACGCCAATACGCACGGGGCCTCCTTCGTGGGCGGCGGAAAGCGGCGTCAGGGTACATTCCCGCACCGCAGGTTGTTCGAGGCAAGGGTGAGGAACGTCGTTGGGTATTTGTGAAGGTCGAGTGGTGATTGTGACCGGCTCTGGCAATGGGCTTGGGCGCGAACACGCGTTGGAGTTCGCCCGTCAAGGTGCACGGGTCGTGGTGAACGACTTGGGAGTCGACAGAACAGGGCACGGTGTGGCGGGGACAACGCGCGAGTCTGACGTCGCACAGTCGGTCGTCGAAGAGATCCGGGCGCTTGGCGGCGAGGCCATCGCGAATGCCAGCGACGTGGCAGATTTTGCGAGTGCCGAGCAACTCATCCGCACGGCGATCGACGCCTTCGGTCGACTCGACACGCTGGTGTGCAACGCCGGATTTGTGCGCGATCGCATGTTCGCGAACACAGGTGAAGACGAATGGGACGCGATCATTCGCGTGCATCTCAAAGGTCATTTCGCTCCAGCCCGTCACGCAGCGGCGTACTGGCGCGACCAAGCAAAATCGGGTACAGCCATTGCCGCTCGGATCGTGAACACGTCGTCCGGCGCGGGACTGATGGGCAGCGTCGGACAGAGCGCATACTCCGCAGCTAAGGCTGGTATCGCGGCGCTCACGCTGGTGCAAAGCGCAGAACTTCGACGTTACGGTGTCACGGCGAACGCGATTGCACCATCGGCGCGTACCCGAATGACCGAAGGCGTATTTGCCGATCGAATGGCCGCCCCGCGAAGTGGCTTCGACCCGAATCATCCTGAAAATATTGCTCCTCTTGTGACGTGGCTCGGGTCTGCAGCAAGCGCAGAGGTCACGGGCCGCATCTTTGAAGTTGAGGGCGGAATGATTTCGGTCGCCGACGGCTGGCAGCACGGCACGGTGCTCGACAACGGCGCGCGCTGGGATCCGTCGCTTCTCGGTGATGCGATAACCGCACTCATCGACAGCGCGCCACGGCCGGCACCTGTGTACGGCGCCTGATGTACTTCGGGCTGCAACGCAACGGCGTCTAGATCACGCCAAGATCGACGGGCACACCCGCAGTCACGCCTAATGCTGCGGCGACGTTTGTCGGCAACGCTCCTCCGGCGTTGTGACCGATCGACGTTGAGGTGAGCGCAAAGTTTCCCGCGGTGACTTTGACGAAAAATGCCGTCGCGACCGCGCCTTCACACGAATATCCGGAGAGTTCGTTGCCGGTCGCTGCGCGATACGCAGGCACCGACGCGTAGTGCGCTTGGCTGGAATTCGCTTGGGCCCAATCGACAACCCGAGCAGGCGTCCCGGACGAACTTCGACAGTATGCATTGAAATTTGTGGAGACGCCCATTTGCGCGGCCGACAACCTGTGCGTCGTGTCATCAACGTCGAGCATGGTCGTCGACGAGGCACGACCATCCATCACAACGTTGTTGCGAATCACGACGTTGGCCACGGCCGGCGGTCGGATTCCTTCCCACACGGCGAGACCGACATCGTTCTTAAACATCACGTTGTTGAACACCTGGACGTTGCTCGATTCAACGACGTAGATCCCAGCATCGTCATTGTTCCTCGCGACGTTCCCGGCAATGACGCCACCCGATGAGATTTCGTACTGAATACCGTTTCGACTGTTCGAGAACAACTCGTTGTGCACGATGATCGCCGAATTCGCGTCGATGTCGTACCAAATACCATTGCCGACGTTGTTGTCGACGTAGTTCCGCTCGAACGTTGCATTGGTTGTCGACACAACTTTCGCGCCGCCGGCCTCTGCGAACTGGTCAAAGTGTTCCGTGTTGTTGTGATGTATCAAACTGTCGGCGACATGCACGTGGTCGGCTTGGAAGGTATGCACACCGAGTTGACCGTTATCACTGAACGTCGAATTGTGGACCTCGGAAAACGAGCCTCGCAACGACAGTCCGGCCATCGCATTGTCGATAAAGAGGTCGTTCTCGTACGTCACGCCAGTCGATTGATCGATCACAGCCCCATGCGAGTTCGCCGACGTCGCAAAATGTTCAAATTGCAATCCTCGGATGATGCTTCCATCGGCATTGACCAATGAAAGTCCGACACTCTTCGTCGCGCCCTCGACGAGGTGACCGGCTGGGTCGACACCAATCGTGAGTTGCGACGTTGCGTAATCGACGTAGAACGCCTTGCCCTTCACCTGCGTAATTTTCGCAACTTGGCGCAACGGCTGGCTGTCGTAGAACACCATGTCGGGTGCGTTCGCCATCGGATGACTCGCCAGGACAAGGATGGGCATCTGACGCGGAAATTGATAGCTCCAGCCGTCGCGCCGCCACACTCCCGCGCTAGCCACCCACGAGGTGACGACATTGCTGCCCCGAACGAACACTGCTTCATTCGGATATGGCTGCAGCGTCAGTCGTTTGCCATTGATCGTGAGGCCCTCGCGATAGACCCCCGCGCGGATCACGAGCGTCGAGCCGCTGGGCGCCGCGGAGATCGCGTGGCTGATCGTCTTCCACGGTGCGCTCAATGTGCCTCGGGCGGCATCGCTGCCCGACGTCACCGAAACAAAGAACGCACCGCCAGGGATGACGTAGGCAGTAGTACCGATCGGCATCGCTCCCACCGATTGCGACAGGCCAGACGGCGACAGGCCAGACGGCGATGCGCCGCCGGGATCGGGTTGCGGCCCAGTCGCTGCGCTTGCGAGTGATGGGACGAGCCACGCGAGCACCGCGATCACCGCCGCGACGGCGTTCGATTTGCGCATTTGGGTTCTCCGCTCTTGGCGCCACTGGCGCCTTCGCAACCTTAGTGGCCACCGAGCGTGGTGGTCCAGCGCCGGCTGCTCCTGTCGGGGAGGTCGTCGACGGGCACTTGACAAGAACTCGGGGTAGCGCGTTACGGTGACACGGGCGTCAGGTTCGCGCAAGCGCAGGAGAAAGGGTCGAAATGGGCATGCTCGACGGCAAGGTCGCAATCGTGACCGGGGCTGGCAACGGTGTTGGCCGCGGTGAAGCGATCATGCTGGCTCAGCACGGCGCCAAGGTCGTGGTCAACGACCTCGGCGCGACGGTGTCGGGCGACGGCACCACCGACATGCGACCAGCTGATGAGGTCGTGGAAGTCATCACGGCGCGTGGAGGCGACGCAGTTGCGAACTACGACAGCGTCGCTGATTTCGACGGCGCCAAGAGCATCATCGACACGGCCGTGCGCACGTTTGGGGGTCTGGATGTGCTGGTCAACAACGCTGGCATCTTGCGTGATCGAATGATGTTTTCTATGTCTCCACAGGACTTCGACGCAGTCGTTCAAGTGCATTTGTACGGCGCGTTCAACACGATGCGCCACGCGTCGGAATACTGGCGTAACGAATCCAAAGCAGGACGCAAACCCAGTGCATCAATCATCAACACTGTCTCAAGCGCCGGCTTGCAGGGTCAGGCAAGCCAGATCAACTATGGCGCCGCGAAAGCCGGTGTCGCCGCGATGACAATCATCGCCAGCCTCGAGCTCGCGCGATATGGCGTCCGTGCGAACTGCATTGGACCCGGCGGATTCACACGCATGGTCGCCCAAGCGATGAAAGACATCACCGTAAAACA